>NZ_SCOB01000004.1:0-174432 GCF_005503465.1 Microbacterium sp. 4NA327F11
GCGAGCCGCGGCATACGAGACCTGGCTGCATCACTACAATCACCACAGACCCCACACCGGGATCGGCGGCCAGACCCCCTCAGCCCGCGTTCACAACGTCACGGGGAAGTACACCTAGACCGCGGCTCCGCCCGGCCTAAGAAGCGGCTCTCCCCCGGGAGCCCCACCGATGTCGGGAGCACGTATGACGGATGTGACCGAGGCGCCCGCGACGCTGGATGCGGCACGATTCGCCGAGCTGACGGGCGCGATCGTGCAGGCCGTGGGGTCGGTCATCGACGGAAAGCCGGATGCCGTGCGAGCAGCGCTGGTGACGCTCCTCGCCGAAGGGCACCTGCTCATCGAGGACGTTCCGGGCGTCGGCAAGACGATGCTCGCCCGCGCGCTGTCGGCCGCGATCGACGCCCGGGTGCGTCGCATCCAGTTCACCCCTGACCTCCTGCCGAGCGATGTGACCGGCGTCTCGGTGTTCAACCCCGCGACCCGGGATTTCGAGTTCACCCCGGGCGCGATCTTCGCCGACGTCGTGATCGCCGACGAGATCAACAGGTCATCGCCGAAGACGCAGTCGGCGCTGCTGGAGGCGATGGCCGAGGGTCAGGTGACGGTCGACGGCCGCACCCATCTCCTGCCCTCGCCGTTCTTCGTCGTGGCGACGCAGAACCCCCTCGACATGGAGGGGACGTACGCCCTCCCCGAGGC
Source organism: Microbacterium sp. 4NA327F11 (assembly GCF_005503465.1). Taxonomy (NCBI): domain Bacteria; kingdom Bacillati; phylum Actinomycetota; class Actinomycetes; order Micrococcales; family Microbacteriaceae; genus Microbacterium; species Microbacterium sp. 4NA327F11. Next base: position 703 of record NZ_SCOB01000004.1, read on the forward strand.
GCAGCGCGACCGGTTCATGATGCGCATCTCGATGGGGTACCCCGATGCCGCAGCCGAGGCCGAGATGCTGCGCCAGCGCGACACCGCCAATCCGATCGACCTCGTCACCCCGGTCGTGGGGCTCGCCGAGCTCGACGAGCTGATCCGGTGGGCGCGGCGGGTGCATGTCTCCCCCGCGGTCGAGGAGTACGCCGTGTCGCTCGCTGCGGCGACGCGCTCTCACCCCGAGCTCCGGCTCGGGGCCTCGCCGCGCGCGACGCTCGCTCTCGTCCGGGCCGCGAAGGTGTGGGCAGCGCTGGATACCCGCACATTCGTCATCCCGGACGACGTCGCGACGCTCATCTCCCCCGTGTTCGCGCACCGGCTCATCCCGACACGGGTCTCCGGCGGTGCCGGCGACGACCGGGTGCGGACAGTGATCGACGAGATCGTGCAGACCGTGCGCGTGCCGCTCGGCGTGCGGGTCTGACCACGTCGCCGTGCGATCCTGGCCCTTGACCCTGCGGGGCACCGGTGCCCTCGTCGTCGCGCTCGGATGCCTCATCGCCGCCCCGATGCTCGGACTCGAGGAGCTCGTGTGGTTCGCCGTGCTGCTGATCGCAGCCGTGCTGTGGGGCGCCGTCACCCAGTTCGGCCTGCGTCGTCGCCTCGACGCAACGCGGCAGGTCGTGCCCGCCCTGCCGGCCGTCGGCGAGCAGGCGCGGGTGCGCGTGCACGCCACTGTGCACGGCTCGCTGCCGGTGCCGCCCGGGCAGTGGCGGGACCGCCTCCCCCGAAGCCTCGCCGGGGATGCCCGCGGCGTATTCCCCGCTCTGCGACCCGGGTCGGGGTCGCGCACGATCGAGCTGAGGTACGGCGTGCGCCCGCGGGTGCGCGGCATCCATCGACTCGGCCGCCTGCAGGTGACCTCGACGGATCCGTTCGGCCTGGTGCGGCGCTCGCAGGCCGCCGGTGAGGCGACCGACATCGTGGTGACGCCCGAGCTCGTCGATGTGCCGGCCCTCGCCGCGATGGCGGTGCAGACCGGGGGCGCGTTGCCTGCGGCGACGAGCCGGCTGGGCCAGGGTGCGGACAATCTCATCCCCCGGGCATGGGCACCTGGCGACTCGATGCGTCGCATCCACTGGCGCGCGACCGCCCACCGTGACGAGCTCATGGTGCGTCAGGAGGAGCAGGAGGCCGCTCCCGAGGCGACGGTCGTGATCGACCTGGATGCTGCGCGCTGGCCGGCGCGGGCGAGTGCACCCGGCGGCGACCGGGGCTTCGAGGCAGCGGTCTCGGCGTGCCTGTCGATCACGACCCGTCTGGCGCGAGAGGGCTTCGCGGTGAGCGTCGTCGACGTGCACGGCACCCCCCTCGCGGAACGAATCGACCCCGAGGAGCACAGCGGTCTCGGCGATCTCGCCTTCCTCCTCGCGACCGTGGCGCCGACCGGCACGGGGGGAGGGCTGCATCGGCTCGCCGAACGGTTCACGGGCGGCCTCACGGGCCCCGTGATCCTCCTCGCCGGCAGCCTGGATCTCTCGGATGCCGCGCCTCTCGCGACGATCGCCCCGCACTCCACCCTGCCGATCCTGCTGACCGCGGCGCCCGAGTCCGGCGCGCTGCCCGCGGTCCGCGCACGCGGATGGCGCGCAGCCGCGCTGACGGGCGCCGAACCGCTCGCGACGGTGTGGCAGGAGCTCGAGCGGCGCGCGGCGGCATCCGAGTCGGCGGCGACGGAGGGCGAAAGCGCATGAGCGACGACCCCACCGCACACGACCGGGTGTTCGCGACACGGGACGCATCTGTGGCTCGACGTCCGCGTCGCACCGCGCGGGGCACGTTCCGTCTCACCGTGGGAGCGTTCGTCGCGCTCGTCGCGGCGCTCCTTCCCCTGCTGCGAGTGATCACTCCCGGCTTCTGGCTCGCCGCCGCGCTCGGTCTCGCCGCGCTCGTGCTGACGATCGGGTACCTCCTGCGCGTGCGCGGGGTGCCGGCATGGGCGGTCAGCCTGATCGAGCTCGTCGTGTGGATGCTCGGCGTCACCGGCCTCTTCTTCGCCGGTCAGGCGTGGCTGCTCGTCATCCCCTCGCCGGCGGTCTTCGCCGCCGTGCCCGAGGTGCTCTCGCGCGCGGCGCAGGACATCATCACCGGCTACGCGCCGCTGGATGCCTCGGCCGCGATCGCGTTCCTCCTCGTCTCTTCGGTCGCACTACTCGCGATCGCGCTCGACCACATCGTCGTGACCGCGCGGATGCCGCTTCTCGCCGTGGTCGCGCTGCTGACCGTGGCCCTCATCCCGACGGTGTCGGTGCAGCGGTCGATGCCGACGTGGGAGTTGGTGACGCTCGGGGCGACCTTCCTGCTGCTGTTCCGGTTCGAGACCCGCACCCGCCGGGAGCCGGAGCGACCGGGCGCGGTGCGCACGGCAGCCGGGTTCGTGCTGGGCGCGGCCGCCCTCGTGACCACGCTGATCGTTGCGCCGCTGCTCCCGACGCTGAACCCGGTCGTCCTCGTGCCCGGTTCGGTCTCGGTCGGCGTGGACGCCTCGATCGATCTGGGCCGGAACCTGCGCAATCCCGCCTCCACCGAGATCCTCACGGTGACGACCGACACCGGATCGGCGCCGTACCTGAGACTCGCGACGCTCTCCCTCCTGCAGGGGTCGGGCACCTGGGTGCCCGACGCGCCGTCGACGACGGCGATCGGATCCGACGGCACGTTCCCGGCTCAGGCGCTCGGGAGCACCATCACGACGACCGAGGCGCAGACGCAGATCGACATCAGCCGCCTCGACACCACCTGGCTGCCCGTGCCGTACCCCGCGGCATCCATCAGCGGCCTGACCGGATCGTGGGCGATCGCCGACCAGAACCTCACCGTCGAGTCCCAGGGCGGATCGACCCGCGGCCAGCAGTACACCGTGACGACGACGAGTCCGCAGCCCACCCTCGAGCAGATCGAGGCCGCACCGGCCCGCTCGACGAACTCGATCTACACCGTGCTGCCGCAGAACCTGCCGACGATCATCACCTCCGACGCGCAGCAGGTCACCGCGGGGGCGACGAGCGCCTACGACAAGCTGATCGCGCTGCAGACGTGGTTCCGTGGCGACGAGTTCACCTATTCGCTCAACGCGCCGGTCGAGCAGGGGTTCGACGGATCCAGCGCCGACGCCGTCGCGCGATTCCTGCAGGTCAAGTCGGGCTACTGCGTGCACTACGCCTCGGCGTTCACGCTGATGGCGCGCTCCCTCGGCATCCCCACGCGCATCGTGATCGGCTACCTGCCGGGGACGTATTCGTCGTCGACTCCGGACACGGTGACCTACAAGGTCGTCAGCGACCAGCTGCACGCCTGGCCGGAAGCGTACTTCCAGGGCATCGGGTGGGTGCGCTTCGAGCCGACGAAGAGCCTCGGCGTCTCGACGAGCTTCGCACCGGGGTCGGGTACGTCCGGCACCGTCGACAACTCGGGCTCGACACCGCAGCCGACCGCCTCGAGCGCGCCGACCGCCGCCCCGAGCGACCAGCCGTCGACCGCACCCACCACGGGCACGACGACGTCGACCACCTCGACGAGCGGACCGGCGATCGCTGCCATCGTTCCCTGGGCGCTGGGTGCGGTGCTCGTCATCGCCGTTCTCGCGGTGCCGGGCGTGCTGGGCGCCGCACGCGCGAGACGGCTGCGCGCAGCTGCGGCCCGTGGGGACGCCGTCGCCGCATGGAGTTGGGTGCAGGATGCCGCGCGCGATGTGGGAGTGCCCGTGAGCGCAGCGGCGTCGCCTCGTGAGTTCGGCGCCGCGCTCATCGCGCAGCCCGGCGTGCCGCCCGACGCGGTGTGGAGACTCGTCGACGCGGTCGAGCGGGCGGCATACGCCCCGCCACCCGCGCCGACGGGGCGTCGCGCCCGGCGTGCCGCGAGCGGCGACCCGGCGACGGCGGATGCGGCCGCTGCGGTGCGTTCCGGCGTGCTCGGGTCGGTCGCACCCGCGCGCCGGCTGATCGCCCGAGTCTGGCCCCGGTCGTTGTGGGCGCGGGAGTGAGTGCGACTCTTCCGAGCGGCCGATCCGCTCGGTAGTCTCGGTCGAATCCGAGCGGGGGCGAAGGTGCGGGGGCTCATGGGGGTCGGACGAGCGAGGGTGCCGGGGGTGCCGGTCGATTTCCGTGTGCCGCGGGGATGGCCGACGCCCAACGATCGGTGGGTGCGGGAGAACGCGATGTGGGTGCCACCTCCGGGCTGGACTCCGCTGCCGGGCCTACGGCCTGCGCCCGCCGGATGGCGGTTCTGGCGACCGAATCGGCTGTGGCCGATCGTCGCCCGAACCCACCTCAAGCGCTCGCGCACCTGGTGGGCGGTAGCCGACGGACTGCTGCTGCTCACCTTCGCCTGCGGCGTGTTGACCGCGCGCGTCCACGACGCGGGTCTCACCATCTTGGTGACCCAGGCGCTGGCGGTGGCGACGGTCGTCGTGATGACCGCCGCCGCGAGAATCCGATGGCAGGCGCAGCGCCTGGCGCAGGTGGTCTTCGCCTCGCTGGCGGCAGCGGGCCGGCAGCGGCGGCTCGACGATGCGCGTCAGGCAGCTGCATTCGGCGAGAAGAGCATCGATGACGTCGCCGTGGCTCACGATGCGGCGGCATTCTCGGAAGGCCCCCACACAGCCTTCGCACCTGAGCGGCGTGCGTTCATCGCACGCACGGCGCTCATCGTGTTCGCTGTGCTCGTCTTCGGTGTCGTCATCCTGTCGGCGGTGACGCGGTGAGGCCCTGCGCAGCGCGTGCGGTGAGGCTCGGCTAGGATGATCGAGGCCTTCGGGCCATGGAGGATTCGCCTAGTGGCCTATGGCGCACGCTTGGAAAGCGTGTTGGGTGAAAGCCCTCGGGGGTTCGAATCCCCCATCCTCCGCCATCGAACCGGCTGTCGCGCTTCCGAGCGCGGCAGCCGGTTCGTCGTGGAGTCGGCGCTGTCAGCGACCGAAGATGTCGCCGAGCCCCACATCGCCGAGCTGGTCGCCGATTCCGCCGAGCTGGTCGCCGATGCCGGTGACCTGATCCCCGAGGCCGCCGACGACTCCGTCGGCCCCGGCGGCGATCCCCTCGACGTCGACGCCCTGCGCGAGCTGATCGACGTCGACACCGAGACCCGCAGCGTGCTCGAGGAGGGGCGCGGCGACGGCGCTCAGCATCGCGCCGCCCGCAACCGCGCCGAGCAGGCCCAGAGCGGCCCCGCCGGCGCCGACGGCCGCGGCCCCGCCGCCCGCACGAGCGAGGATGCCCCGCATGCGGCCGGGGCGCTGCGCCTCCGCCCGGCCGGCCGCCCGCGCGAGGTCGCCGGGCGATGAGGAGCGCGGCTGCTCGTGCACGGGCAGCTCGGTGCGCATGCGTCGCTCGATCACTCCGCGCTGGTCGGGTGTGAGCCGGGCGAACGCGTCGCGGTGGATCTGCTCGATGTGCTGCGGGTCGGCGGTCTGCATCAGGTAGTCGTAGCGCGCGATCGCCTGACGATCGGCGGCCGATGCAGTCGTCGCGTCGCGCCCGGGGACCGGCGGCGGGGTGAGCGGATCACGAGCGGATGCCGCGCCCTGCCCTCCGACCGAGCGGCGCACCTCGCGCACCGCGTCGGAGTTCAGGGCGTTCTTGGCGAGGTCGAACAGACGGGAGAAGGAGCTCATCTCGAACCTTTCGTGGCGATGGGTGCGGCCGCGGCATCCATTCGTCGAAGGCGCGAGCGCACGACATCGATCGCCCTGCGGGCGGTGCGGTCGATGAGTGGCAAGGGATGCTCCGGGGACGGCGTGCAACGGACGCCAAGGTCTCCTCCACCCAGGGTGGGCCGGCGCACCGGGTCACGATCGCGTGACCGTAATGACGGCGTCGCCGCAGACGGGAGTACTCCCCTTGCTGGCCTCCACGGTAGGGGGTCGGCCTGGACAACGGCTCCACACCCAGGCCGGAGCCTCGGCACCCATCAACCTTCAGCATGGCTTAAGCTAGCACCATGTCACTCGAACCGATGCTGCGCCGACTCGACCGGATCGCGGGCGGCCGTGCCGCCGATCATCGCGTCGAGCCGTCGACCGACCCCCAGGTGCGGCGCGCCTTCACCGTGATCGCCTGGCTGCTCGTCGTGTGCTTCCTGCTCGGCATCGCGACCGTCGTCACGGGGGTCGTCCTGCTCGCCGTCGGCGCCGAGGTGACGATCGCCGTGTGGATGCGCTGCCTCGTCGTGCTCGGCATCTCCACGACGCTCTTCTACTTCCTCTGGCGCGCCCGCGCCGGCTGGTACTGGGCCTACCGCCGCCTGCAGCTGTTCAGCCGCATCTTTCCCGTCATCGCGCTGGTGCTCGCGGCGATCCCCGGGCTCTATCCGCTGTGGGTGATCACCGAGCAGATCGTGTTCGCGCTGATCCTCATCGGCGTCTCCGACTACCTGCAGACCGACTACATGCGCGCGGCGTTCCCGAAGCCGGCCGGGCGCGAGCCGGGGACTGAGGCCTAGCGCCTCCCGCCGATCAGGGCGCCGAGGAACGGCACGACCGACACGATCATGACGACCGTGCCGAACACCGGATCCTGCAGATGCAGCACAGCGCCGGTGATCAGCAGCGCGGCGAACACGACCGCCGCGATGAGACGGCGCCCCATGCGCTCGAGCCTGCTCACCCGACGCTCGATCCGAGAGGTGTCGAGCGCGACCCTGCCCTGCTCGAACCGCGTCACAAGGCCGTCGACGCGCTGCGGCAGCCGCACGGCCGTCGTGACCCACGAGAGCGCCTGGGTGGCGACATCCTGCACGAGGTTGCCGCGCTCGTCGCGCAGCAGTTTCGACGCATACGGCTCGACGGAGTTCCACAGGTTGAAGTCGGCGACGAGGGAGCTGCACACCCCGGAGGTGAGGGACATCGCGCGGATGATGAGCAGGAAGTTCTCGGGCAGCTGGAACGGCAGCGACCGCACGACATCGCCGAACTCGGTCGCGAAATCACGGAACTCGCGCGGATCGACCTCGCGCAGCTGAGCGAACCCCATGCCGCCGAATCGCGAGAACAGCTGCGTCAGGGCGCGCTCGAGCTCGCCAGTGTCGGCCGATGGCAGCAGCACGCCGACGTCCTGGATCGCGGCGACGAGACCCTTCCCGTCGCGCGATGCGACGGCGATGAGGAGCTTCCGCAGACCCGAGCGGATGCCGCTGGGAACCTCGCCCATCATCCCGAAGTCGATGAACGTGAGCTTCCACGCGGGCGCGGGCGCCGCGGTGCCGGATGCTGCGGGCTCACCCGGAGCCGCGGCATCCGCCGCTCGCACCGGCGTCACGAAGATGTTGCCCGGGTGCGGGTCGGCGTGGAAGAAGCCGTGGGTGAACAGCTGCTCGAACATCACCTCGGCGAACACGGGCGCGACCTCCGCCGGGTCGATGCCGGCGGCGCGCAGAGCGTCCGCGTCGGTGATCTTGATCGCGGTGACGTCGGCGAGGGTCAGCACGCGCCGCGTGGTGCGCTCCCAGACGACCTCGGGGGTCGCGACCCGGGGGTCGTCGGCGAAGTTCTCGGCGAAGCGTTCGGCGCTGGCCGCCTCGTGCAGATAGTCGATCTCCTCGAGGCTCGTCGCCGCGAACTCCTCGACGAGGTGGGGCATGTCGACGCGATCCGAGACGATGCGCACATGGCTGAGCCAGCGGCCCACCCGCCGCAGCGCGGCGAGATCGACGTCGACGATGCGGTCGATACCGGGGCGCTGCACCTTCACGACGACGTCGGTGAGACCGATGTCGTCGGCGACGGCGCCCGCGAGACGGGCACGGTGCGCCTGTCCCAGGGATGCCGCGGCCACCGGCACCTCGTCGACCCACGCGAACGCGGCGTCGAGCGGCACCCCGAGCTCCGCCTCGGCGAGGGCACGGATGTCGACGAACGGCACCGCCGGCACCTCGTCCTGCAGTCCCTCGAGCTCCTTCGTGATCTCGGGCGGCAGCACGTCGAGGCGTGACGACATGAACTGTCCGACCTTGATCATGAGCCCGCCGAGGTCGACGGCGAGGTCGTGGAAGCGACGCGCGAAGCGGCGCATCCGCTCTGCTCGTCCGCGCGCAGCGAGACGCTCGAGACCGACGCGCGGGAGGAAGAGCTCGAACCACCACGTGCGTGCGAGCTGGCGCGCCGCGAACCAGAGGATGCGGCGGTAACGGGCGCGCGTGTCTGCGACGTCAGGCATTGATTCTCCTTGACGCCGACGGGCCGGCGGCACGCCGGTCAGGCCTGGGCGAGGATCGAGTAGAGCTTACGCCGCGCCTCATCGAGCACCGCGGCAGCCTCCTCCGCCTGCTCCTTCGTGCCGCTGCGGGCGACCTGCGCGGCCGCCTGCGCCAGCTCGACCGCGGCCTTGGGCAGCACGCCGAAGCCCGAGGCGTCCTTGATGCTCGGCGCCTCCCAGGGCGCGGACTTCTCGGACGCCTCCTCGGCAGCCTCGCGGCCCGCGTCGGTGAGGGAATAGGTCTTGCGACCGTTCGACTCCTCGGCGCTGATGAGGCCCTCGTCGGCGAGGAGCTGCAGCGTCGGGTAGACCGAGCCGGCGCTCGGCTTCCATGCCCCGCCGGACCGCTCGGCGATCTCGCTGATGATCTGGTAGCCGTGCATGGGCTGCTCGGCGAGGAGCGCCAGCACCGCGGCGCGCACATCGCCGCGACCCATGCGCATGCCGACACGCTTGTCGAAGGCACCGCGCAACTGCTCGAACTGCTCCCACACGTTGCCGCCCGGCCCGCGTCCGCCGAACCCCCGGGGTCCGCCGCCGAACCCGCCGAAGCCGCCACCGAATCCACCGCTCATGATGCCCTCCAGGCCCACTCGACTATCGAACGATGGTTAACGATATATCGAGATGTGTCGAAGCGGAAGGGGGTGATCGGCTGTCTGCGAATCCACCCGCGGCGGCCCGCGGCATCCGTCCCGCTGGTTGACTGAGGCCATGGATGCCGCGGCGATGTTCCCCCTCGGGACCGTGCTGTTCCCGCACACGCCGCTACTGCTGCGCATCTTCGAGCCCCGCTACCTCACGATGCTCGGTCGCCTCCTCGACGACGAGGAGCCGCAGTTCGGCGTCGTGCTGATCGCGCGCGGCCGGGAGGCCGGCGGCGGCGAGGAGCGCGAGGGCATCGCCACGATGGCACGCATCGTGAAGGTCGACCCGAGCGGCACCGATGCCCTGCACGTCATCGCCGTCGGCGGCGAGCGCGTCGTCGTCGACCGCTGGCTCGACGACGACCCGTACCCGCAGGCGGATGCGTCACCCCTTCCCCGGCTCACGTGGGACGAGGCGCTCGCGCCGCTGCGCGCCGAGGCCGAGCGCACCGTGCGGCGCGTGCTCACCCGCGCGGCGGAGTTCCGCGACCTGCAGTGGGACGCCGACACCGAGCTGTCCGACGACCCGGTCGAGTCCGCCTGGCAGCTGGCCGCGATCGCACCGCTCGGCGAGTTCGACCGCTACACGCTGCTGCGCTCGACCACGATGGGCGGGCTGCTGCGCGGCATCCTCGATCTGACCCTCGACGTGGAGCCCGTCGTCACCGCGCCGCCCATCGACATCGAGGACGCCTTCGGCGGCGAACCGGGCGACCCCCGGGGCGACTGAGACGCGGGCACCCCGGAACGGTCGCGACCGCCACACGGGAGCGCTCAGCGCAGGCCGACCACCGGCATCCCGAGCCACTCGCCGAGATCGAACAGCTCGGCCCTCACCATCTCGGTCTCATCCTCGTCGAACGGCACCAGCTCGTGCAGCGCATTCACCCGCAGCACGTTCTCGCTGCGATCGATCTGCGCGTCGAGCAAGCCGATGAACCGGTCGCCCACAAGGATCGGATGCGCGAAGAAGCCGTAGACGCGCTGGTTCTTCGGCTTGAACTGCTCGAGCACGAAGTCGAAGTCGAAGAGCTCCCGCAGCCGGGGCCGGTCGAACAGCGTCGTGTCGTACGGGTTCAGAATCGCCACCCGTCCGCCGGCGTCCTCGTCGAGGGCGGCGAGCGCGGTCGGGTCGACCCGCCATTTCCACGACGAGCCCTCGACCGTCGCCGCGAGCCCCGCGGTACCGGCTCCGCTCCAGGGCGACTTCTGCTTGGCGAGCCCCGCGGCCTGCAGGCGTCGCCCTTCGTAAAGGCGCGCCGCCTCCTCTTCGCCGTACTGCGGCAGGTCAGACGGGAACACCCGCTCGGCGAGATCCCACACCTTCGTGCGCCCCTCGCGCCGCACGACGGCGACCTCGCCCGTGCGCATCAGGAACTCAAGCATGTGCGGCACCTGGTTCGGCCCGTACCACCCGCTGTCGCTGTGGCGGGCGACCTGCGCGGTGTCGGGGATCTCGCTCGCCTTCAGCGGCCCCTCGCCTCGCAGCCGCGCGAGCACCTCGTGCTTGAACGTCGGGTTGGCGGCCAACCACTCCTTGGTGCGGTCCCGCAGCGGCATCGCCCGCATGCGCGGCAGCATGAGCGGCAGCAGGCTCACCGGGCGGAACGTGCCGTCGTACTCGAACAGCAGCCGGTCGATCTCGACCGCCTTCTGCAGCTGACCCGACTCGTACGACCAGCCGATGCGCGACCACATCATGGTGTTCTCGCACGTGGAGATCACGCTCGTCGGGTCGATCTTGATGATCGCCAGCTGCTCGGCGACCTCGACGACGTCGCCCGGACGCTCCGCGTCGAGCAGCGCCGCACGCACGGCGATGCGCCGCGCCTCGTCGTTCGACAGCTGCACCGTGTCGGTCACGCCGCTCCCTCCTCGGGCGCGGAGACCGCGGCATCCAGCCTGTTCAGCTCACCCGCCAGCAGCCCGTAGGTGCGCGTGTGCGCGAGCCGAGCGTGACGGGTCATGTAGCCGACGAGCGGTGCCGGAGCGGTCACCTCGGTGACCTCGCTCACGAGCGTGCCCGCCTCGGTCGGCGTCGCGGACGTCGTCGTGGTGAGCGTGCACCCCGGCGCCGCGCGCACGTCACCGATGAGAAGCGTCGGCGAGACGCGCGTCATGCGCGCCGGGAACCGGATCGAATAAGGGATGCCCCACACCGTCGGCCGCTCGACGATCACCCAGTCGGCCCAGACACCCCGCCCGTCCTGGCCGCGGGCGACGACGTCGGCCGAGTGGAGGTAGGGATGCATGCCGCGGTGCCCGTCGAGTTTCGCGAGGAAGTCGACCGCGCGCTCCGGCACGCCCGGCACGAGGGTGCTCAGCTCGAAGGATCGGATCGCCACGCGTCCAGCATGGCGGCGGCGTGCGACATCCGGAAGCAGGCACTCGGATGCCGCGGCCGTCTCAGCTCTCGCGGAAGATGTGCACGGCCTCGCGGACGGCGTAGAAGACGATGACGACACCGACGACGGCATCCGTCCACCACCAGCCGAGCACCGCATCGAGCAGCAGCCCCGCGAGCACGCTCGCCGCCAGGATCCCGTCGATCAGGGTGACCCTGCCCTCGGTGACCACGACCTCGTTGCCGATGCGGCGCCCGACCGCGCTCTTCCCCGCGGCGAGAGCGAACATCACCGCGGCGGTGACGGCCGTCCAGATGATCCCGCCGAGGCTCGGCGCCGGTCGATGCACTGTCACGAGCGCCACGATCGACTGCACGGCGAGGTAGCCCGCGAGGAGCACGAACGCCAGCCCGATGAGTCGCAGCGCCCGACGACGCCGCACCTCACCCGTGCCGCGCAGCTCCCAGAGCACCACGGCGCTCGCGCCGATCTCGATCAGGCTGTCGAGCCCGAAGCCGGCGAGCGCGACGGAGCTCGCCGACCACGCGAGAACGGCCAGCACGACGACGCCGACCACGTTCCACAGCAACGTCGTCCACTCGAGCGCGACCGCGATACGGATGCCGCGACGATCGCTGCGCTCCGACATCCCGCCGGGCGGGGTGACGCCCGGATGGGTCACGACGACTCCTCGTGGACGTGTCCGGCAGCTGTCGTCATGACGGGCGTGACCATCTCGACCTGGAGGTCGTCGAGGCTCCGGAGTGTCGTGCGCGCCCGCTCTCGGGCGTGCCCGGCGATCGCCTGCGCATCGGCGAGGGAGGCGGCATCCGTCTCGAGTCGCACAGCCCCCTGCAGCCGGTGCCCGACCCAACGCAGCTGCACGCGTGCCACGCCGCGAACCCCGGGTGTCTCGCCGACGGCACGGTGGAGCGAGTCGACGAGCTCGGGCTCGATGCCGTCGAGCAGCCGGCGACCGACGCTGCGCACGGTTCCCCAGAGCAGCACGACGATCGCCGCGGAGATCGCGAGGCCCACGAGCGGGTCGGCGAGCGGGAACCCAGCGAGCACGCCGAGCCCGCCGATCACGACCGCGAGCGAGGTGAAGCCGTCGGTGCGGGCGTGCACGCCGTCGGCGACGAGCGCCGCCGAGCCGATGCGCCTCCCGACACGGATGCGGTAGACGGCCACGACCTCGTTGCCGGCGAACCCGATGAGCCCCGCGGCGATCACCCAGCCGATGTTCTCGAGCGGCTGCGGGTGGATCATGCGATCGATCGACTGCCAGGCCGCGACAACGGCGGACAGGAGCACGACGAACACGATGAACAGTCCCGCGAGGTCCTCGGCCCGCCCGAGCCCGTAGGTGTAGCGGCGCGACGCCGCCCGGCGTCCCAGCACGAACGCCACCCACAGCGGCACGGCGGTGAGCGCGTCGGAGAAGTTGTGCACGGTGTCGGCGAGCAGAGCCACCGACCCGCTGATCGCGACGACAGCCGCCTGCAGCACGGTCGTGGCGAGCAACAGGAACAGGCTCACCTTGAGGGCCCGGATTCCGGCGCTACTCGCCTCCATCGCGTCGTCGATCGAGTCCGCCGCATCGTGGGTGTGCGGGACGAAGAGGTGGGTGATGAAGCCGCGGATGCCACCATGGGGGTGGTCATGATGATGCGGATGGTCATGACCGTGACCGTGCGGGTGGTCATGGTCGTGCGGGTGGTCGTGGTCGCGCGGGTGGTCGTGCGCGTGGCCGCGGTGATGCCCCTGAGGATCCTCGGCGCTGCGACCGTCTGCGGCTCGCCGCGGCGCGGTCACGAGCTGACCCTGTCGGCGTGGTGGTGACGCGGGGTGCCGCCGAGCGAGTGCTCCGCCTGGAAGATCGCGTCGCGCACCAGCTGCGACGCATGTTCGTTCTCCAGCCGGTAGAACACGCGCTGGCCCTCGTGACGGGTGGCGACGATGCGCGCGAGCCGCAGTTTCGCGAGGTGCTGCGATACGGCGGCGGCCGGCTTGTCGAGGATGTCGGCGAGGTGGTTCACCGAGAGCTCTCCCGCATCCGTGAGGGCGAGCACGATGCGCACCCGCGTCGCGTCGGCGAGCATCCCGAACACCTCGACCGCCAGCTCGACGTACGGACTCTCGGTCGAGAAGCCGCATCCTTGCTTATCTGCACTCATACGCAGATACGTTAGTCGACGCATCGGTCGCCCGCGACGCCGCGGCGTCGAGGGGCACGGGACCTCAGCGGGTCGAGCGCCGCCCGCCGCGGATCGCGCGCACGGCGAATCGCCAGCCCACCAGGAACACGAACAACACGATGCTCGCGACGATGATGAACGCGAGCTCGACGCCCTGCGAGGACACGACGCGCAGCAGCATCCCGATCACGACCGTCGTCACCCACAGGCCGACGCCGGTACGCACCGGTGCGAGCGGCGCCCGCCAGCCGCGGGTCACGAGCCAGCCCGCGAAAGCGCCGACCAGGAAAGGCCACGACGTCGTCACGAGCCCCGCGAGGACGTCCTCGTGGTGACTGGCGCGCCCGATCGCGGCGAAGACCACGACCAGCACGAGATCGACGATGAGCGCGACGGTGACGGTGCGCGGGGCGGGACGGGGCGACATGGATACTCCTCGACGGTCGACTCGATCATCTTCCCCGATCCAGCCTCTGGGCGCGACGGAGGTGGGACCATGAAGCATGGACGCACTCGCGCAGTTCGGTCAGGGCCTCGCCCTCACCCTCGCCGCGTTCATCGACGCGGTGCTCACGAACCCCGGCCCCTGGGTCGCCGCCCTCACGACCCTCGGTTCGCTCGCGACCTTCCTGTTCGTCGCGCGCACCGCCCGCCGACACTGACACGGCCCACGACGATCACTCGCCGCGGGCCGAGTCGGCATCACGCGATCAGGCGCGCGGGTCCACCAGGATCTTCACCGCGGTCTCGTTGCGGTTGATGAGGGTATCGAACCCCTGGTCGATCAGGTCGTCGAGGCCGATCTTGCCGGTGATGAACGGCTTCAGGTCGACCTTGCCCTGCTGCACCAGCGCGATGGTCTCGGGGTGGCTGTTGACGTAGGCGATCGTGCCGCGCAGGTCCACCTCCTTGAGCACGAGCTTCTGCATGTCGAGCGTGCCCGGGTGCCCCCAGATCGACACGACGACGATGACGCCGGTCGGCTTGATCGCGTCGAAGAGCGTGTCGAGGGCGGGCTGCACGGATGTCGCCTCGAATGCGACATCCGCTCCGACACCATTCGTGAGGGCCTTCACCTCGGCGACGACGTCGACCTCGCGCGGGTCGAACACGTGCGCGGCGACGCCCGTGTCGAGCGCCTTCTGGCGGCGCAGCGAGCTCGGCTCGGAGATCGCGACCGTGATGCCCTGCGCGCGAAGCACCGCGGCGGTCAGCAGGCCGATGGGGCCGGCGCCGGTGATCAGGGCGAAGTCGCCCGCCTTCGCGCCCGAGCGCTGGTAGGCGTGGTATCCCACCGAGAGGGGCTCGATGAGCGCGGCCTCGTCGAGCGGGATGGTGTCGCCGATGGGGTGCACCCAGCGGCGCTTCACGACGATCTTCTCGGCGAGTCCGCCGCCGCGGCCGGCGAGGCCGATGAAGTTCATGTCGTGCGAGAGGTGGTACGCGTTGTTGGCTGAGCTCGTGTCGACCTCGTCGCCGATGATGTAGGGCTCGACGACGACGTGATCGCCGACAGCGAGATCGTCGACACCCTCGCCGACCGCGTAGACGACGCCGGACATCTCGTGACCGAGCGTCACAGGAGCCGACTCGTGGGAGATCGGGTGCGGGTGACCGTGAGGGGGGACGAAGATCGGCCCGTCGAGGTACTCGTGCAGGTCGGTTCCGCAGATGCCGCAGAACGCGACGTCGATGCCGACGGTTCCGGGTTCGACGACCGGCTCGGGGATGTCCTCGATGCGGATGTCGCCGCGGTCGTAGTAGCGCGCAGCCTTCATGGTCGCTCAGCTCCTTTGCATAGTGGAGCGGTCGATGATCATGCCTCGCGGCCGCCCCCAGTGGCTGACGGGATCCTCCGTCTTCTCCACGCTATCCCCGCGGGCGGGAGCGAGCTCGGGACCGGATGGATGCAAGGTTGCATTCTGTTGCATCGTTTATATATACGTAGATCACACACTGTGGAGCAGCCGCTAGTCGAAGCAATGTCGGAACCCCGTGCAACACTCGAGACATGACCGATCAGCAGCGTGACGCCGAGCAGCGGGCCACCGCGCGGCTCGCCGCGCTGCTCCCCCGACTCGAGCGCACGCGGCGCGAGATCGCCCGTCTGCAGGCGCTCGAGGTTCGCCAGCTCGCCGAGGCCGAGGCCATCGCGGCCGAGTGGACGGATGCCGCGGCCCCCTCCGATGCCGACCTTCCGCATCGTGCGGTGGCCGCGGAGATCGGCGCGGCGTGGCGAGTCTCCGACCGCACCGTGCAACGGCGGCTGGGCGAGGCCCGCACGATCGCGGGCGACTACCCCGCCACACTCGATGCGCTCGCAGAGGGTCGCATCGCGCTGGCCCACGTGCGCGTGATCGTCGACGCGGGCCTGCCGATCACCCACCCCGAGCTGCGCCACGAGTTCGAGAACGCGGTGCTCGACTACGCCGAGAGCACGTCGGCCTCACGCCTCGCCCCGGTGGCCCGACGACGTGCCGAGCGGTTCTGCGACGAGACCGTGTCCGCGCGCCACGCGCGCGCACGTGCCGACCGCTCGGTGCGGGTCACGCCGCTCGATGACGGAATGGCCGAGCTCGTCGCCGTGCTGCCGTCGATGCTCGCGTTCGGCGTACATGATCGCCTCACCCGGCTCGCGCACGCGCAGAGCGAGACCGAGGCTGCCGCGCGTGCTGACGATGCGGCGACCCTGCCCGCACCACGCGCGGTCGATCAGCTCCGCGCAGACATCCTCGCCGACCTGCTGCTGACCGCCGACCCCGCGGCTCACATCGATCGAGTGACGGATGCCGCGGCCATCCGCGCGCACGTGCAGGTCACGGTGCCCGTGCTCACGCTGATGGGCGGCGAGGTCGATGACCCGTTCGAGTGTGCGGTGGGCGCCGGCCTCGTGCCGATCGATGCGCCCACGGCACGGGCGCTGGCCGCAGAAGCACCCGGGTGGGACCGCATCCTGACCCACCCGCTCACGGGCGCAGTGCTCGGCGTCGATCGCTACCGGCCGAGCGACCAGATGCGTCGACATCTCGCCGTGAGAGACCGGCACTGCAGGTTCCCCGGATGTCGCGTCCCCCTCTCAGCCTGCGACATCGATCACACGCTCGATCACCAGTTCGGCGGGGAGACGCGCGCCGACAACCTGGCGCACCTGTGCCGACGACACCACACGCTGAAGCATCACTCGCCCTGGACTGTGGTGCAGCGGGGCGACGGCGTGCTCACCTGGACGAGCCCGACGGGTCGCTGCTACGGCGATGCGCCGGCGAGCCGGGTGTTCTTCGCCCCCGATGTCGACGGTGATCCCGTCGATCTGCCCCTGTGGGATGTGGAGAGTCAGCGGGCCGGGAGTCTACGCACGGAGCGGAGGCCCCACACTCGCACCGTTCCGCCGTGGGTCACCCTCAGCGATCCGGTGGTGGGCGATACCGTCACAGCTGAACCGGTCATGGTCGGCACTGCCACAGCGTGAACGAACGGTCGGGGCGCGTCGTCGCGGACGCGGACGACGCGGCGGACGCGGCATCCGCTTCTGCTGTCAGCCCGTTCAGCACCGGAGACAGGCTCTCGGCGACCGACGACCGGGTGTCGGCGAGAAGCCCGAGGGCTCCCGCCGAGACGGACGCATCGGTGCCCCACGTGCGCACCACGGTGCAGCGCTGCTGCGCGACGAACTGTGCGACCGGGTCCTTCGCGCCGGCACCGGCCTTCACGACGAACCAGCGCACCGAGCCGTTGTCGACGAGATCCTTCAACTGCGCGGTCGTGAAGACCGGCACCGCGCCGGAGTATCCGCCGTCGGTGAGCACCGCCTGCCCCGTGGTGTCGATGATGTCCGCCGAGATCGCCCAGGAATCCGTGACGATCGGAGCCCCCGTGCCGGCGGCGGGAGCGGGTGCACCACTCGCATCGGCGGCGATCACCCGCAGCAGGTCGTCGACCGGCGTGGATGCCGTGGGGGCACCACCCCAGAGGTTCGGCGGCGAGACGTGGAACGACTCGGTCGCACCGGGGTCGACAACCGATGAGTCGGATGCCGCCGCCACAGGGAACCCGTAGACATCGGCCGTCCGCGCGGGGCGCGGTGAGGCAACCCCGGCCACCGCGGCGGGGGGTCGCCAACCGAGGTACGCGTCGATTCCCGAGCCGTCACGACCGGCATCCAGGGCCTGCACGCTCCACAGCGCCGGACCTGCCAGTAGCGCCAGACCGGCGACCGCGGCGACAGCAGTGGAGGCGGCGCGCGGCGACAACACCGCCCCCGACCGCACCTCGTGGGTGAGGACGACCGCGGCGCCACAGATGCTCACCGCCCCCATCGGCACGGCGAGCACCGCCGGCATCGCTCCCCACGACGCCAGCGCGACCGCCCAGACCGTCTGGCCGGCGAGCAACGCGGGAAGCACGAGACGGTCCCTGCGGCGACCTGAGCGCTGCAGCGTCCACGCGCGGGAGAACGCGATCGCGGCAAGGAGGGCCAACTGCACCCCGAGCGCGGCGAGGTACGCCGTGTGCGGCATGACGCTCGCCGTCAGCACCGCCGCCGCGACGGCAAGCCAGAGCGTGACCGCAACCGTCGTGGCGAAAGCTGCCCTCTCGGCCGCGGACCGATGGTCACGACGCGGCCACCACCGGGCGAAGGCGAGCACGATGCCTGCCGCCGCCGCCGGGTAGAGCCACCCGATCTGAGTGAGGTTCTCGGGGGCGAACAGCTTGGGATGGAGGGCGAAGCCACCGGTGCTCCCGAGCATCGAGGAGATCGCGGCCGTCGCACCCCCCGACTGCTCTCCCGGCCCGACCGCCCCGGGCACAAGTCCCGGGAACACCCGGTCGATGCCGTTGTAGCCGAACACCATCGCAAACAGGTTGTCGTTCGTCGAGCCGTCGACGAACGGACGGACACCCGACGGCACCACCTGCACGATCGCCATCCACCCCACCGACGCCGCGACCGCGACCGCGGCGAAGGTGCCCGCGCGCGCGAGGCGGCGGACACGGGACATCCCCCCGAGCACGAGCAGCGCGATCACCAAGCCCGGCAGCACGAACCACGCCTGCATCATCTTGGCTTGGAAGCCCACGCCGACGGCGATGCCCGACCACGCCAACGCCCACCACGAGCCCGTCAGCACCGCCCGCTGCCACCACACCAGCGCCACCGCCAGTGCCATCGTCACCAGGCCGTCCTCCATCGGATGCCCGAACATCGACACGAAGATCGGCATCGACGCCGCCGCCCCCGCCGCCACCAACGCCGCCGGACGACCACCCCACCGCAACCCCACCAGCGCACAGCACCAGATCGTCACGACACCCTCGACCACCTGCGGCAACGCCAACGCCGACGTCGAGAACCCGAACAACGCCGCCGACGCCGCCTGCGGCACCAAGAACCCCGACAACTTGTCCAACGTCACGGTCGCACCCGGATCGAACGCACCGAACACGAACGCCCGCCACGACTCCGACATCGACTTCGCCGCCGACTCATAGAACGCGAAGTTGTCGCCGCGGCCGAGGTTCCACACCATCAACACCGTCGACGCCGCCGTCATCACCAGCACGGCGGCCCACACGGGCCACGGCTCGGTCAGCAGCCGCCGCAGCCGCACCCGCGGAACGCGGTCAGAGGGGGCAGCGGCACGCACGACAACCCAGCCTGCCGGTAGCGTCTGCGCAAGTTCTGCCCGCACCCTATGCGCGAGCCGTGTGCTCGCCGAGGATCACGCGGCACCGCGGGCGAGGCGGTCCACTCTCCCCAGCGAGCGGTCCATAACGGCGCTCGCAAGGAGCACGAGCGCTGCGACGACCATGACCGTCGCGAGCCCGCGCAGCCCCGCGTCATCCGCTCGCACCGGGAAGAAGAGCCCGGATGCCGCAGCCGCGAGGATCGCCCCGAGATACATGAACGTGCGCAGCAGCCCCGAAGATGCTCCAATGCGGACGGGGTCGGCCTGGTGGAACAGGGCGTTCTGCACGGCGAGGTTCACCAGGCCCTGCGGGATGCCGATGATGACGCCGATCGCAGCGAGATACCAGAGCGGGCTCGCGCTCGTCGCGAACAGCAGCATGCCGCACGCGACGAGCTGCGCCGCGGCGCCCACGATCAGCTTCGCGCGCACCTCGGCGCGCCGCCCGGTGAGCGAAGCCACCGCGATGCCGACCACGAACGTCGGCAGCAGCAGCAGACCCGTCGCGGTCGGGTCGAGCCCGCGGTCGTCCTCGAGCCACTGGGTGTACCCGTAGAGGAACGCGTACGACACGACCGCGGCGAGCACCGCGCGCCCGAACGTCACGATGAGCGGCACGTTCCCGGCGAACACCCGCACGTCGATGAACGGTTCGTGTGCGCGCAGCTCGCGCCAGGCGAACAGGCATGCCGCGGCCACCGCGACCCCGAGCAGCCACAGCGTCGAGACCGCCGGCGCCATGAGGAAGAACAGCAGCGTCACGAGGGTGGCCGTGAACAGTGCGATGCCGAGCAGGTCGAACGGGCGGCGCTGCGACGCGGCATCCGCTCTGCGCGGCTCGCGGGGCAGCGTGACGGCTCCGAGCACGAGGCACGCGAGGGAGAGGGGGATGTTGACCGCGAACGTCGCCCGCCACCCGCCGAGGCCGATCAGCAGCCCGCCGAGGGTGGGCCCGATGACGGCGACCGTCTGCGTCGAGACGGAGAGCACCGTCAGCACACCGGCGGGAGAGGCGATGCCGGCGCGGTCGCTCTCGCGTCGAATCAGCGACATCGCCGACGGGTATCCGGCGCAGGTGCCGAATCCGAGGATGACCCGCGCCACGACGAGCACCCAGAGGGCGGGCGCAAGCATGCCGATGATCCCGGCGATGCCGGTGAGCGAGACGCCCACGAGGTAGACCGGCCGGGGGCCGAACCTGTCGACGAGGCGACCGACGACCGGCTGACCGATCGCCGTGGCGACGTAGAGCGCCGAGACGAGCCAGGCTGTCTGGGCCGCGGGGGCGCCGAAGGCCAGCGCGATGGGCACGAGCGCGACGGCGATGATCGACGAGTTGATGGGGTTGAGGATCGCACCGAGCATCATCGACGGCAGCAGCCGACGGTCGAAGCGGTCGGCCGGCGGGCGACGCCGCCCGGCGGGTACGGCGACGGCGCCGGTCACCGGTCGGCGACCCGGTCGAGCACGGCCGCGGCGCGGATCAGCAGCTGGCGTTCCTGCTCGGTGCAGACCTCGTCGAGTCGTCCGACGATCCACTCGCCGCGGGCGGCGCGGTTGCCCTCCTCGACCTCGGCCCCGGCGGCGGTCAAAGTCACGACCTGCCGTCTGCCGTCGGTCGGGTCGGGGGTACGCGAGATGAGTCCGCGCTGCTCGAGCGCCACGAGCGTCGCGGCCATCGACTGCGGACGGATGCCCTCGAGCTGGGCGAGACCGGCGGCGGTCGCGGCCTCCCCCTTGCTGAGCCGCACGATGACGGATGCCTGGCTGGGCGTGATGTCGTCGTCCGTGGCGACCTCCTGCATGCGCCGCCGCAGCCGACCGAACGCGACCCGGATGTCCTGGGCGGCGGTCACGGCGGAGGCGGAGTGCGCAGTCATATTCGACAGTCTAGCCTGATCAGTTTGACCTGACCAGTTTCGCCTGTTTATCGTGTGGTCATGACGACCTCACGCCCCGCCCTCCTGCTGATGGACTTCCAGCCCGCGATCGTCGCCCGCGGCGGGAGCCCCGAGATCTTCGCCGCCGCACGCACCGCCCTCGACGCGGCCCGCAGCCAGGGCATCCCGGTGTTCTTCGTGCGCGTCGCATTCCGGCCCGGCTTCCCCGAGGTGCCGCAGAGCAACGTCGCCTTCACCGCCCTCGCCGCCGCCGCCGGCGACGCGCTCACGGAGCAGAGCCCCGCGACGCAGATCATCGCCGAGCTCGCACCACTGCCGAGCGAGCCCATCGTCACCAAGCGCCGCTACAGCGCCTTCACCGGCAGCGACCTCGACGTGCTGCTGCGTGGGCAGGGCGTCACGCACCTCGTGCTCGCGGGCATCTCGACCAGCGGGGTCGTGCTCTCGACCTTCCGCCAGGCGTTCGACCTCGACTACGGCCTCACCGTACTCTCCGACGCGAGCGGCGACGGCGACCCCGAGCTCTCCGACCTGCTACTCACCCGCGTCTTCCCCCGCCAGGGCACCGTCGTCACCGCAGCCGAATGGGCCGCCGGCCTGGAGTGAGCACGGGCGCGATCAGCGCGCGCGCAGCACACCAGGGTCGATGCGGGCGGCGAAGCGGGTGACGTCGAGGCGCCCTCTCAGCGCACGCGCAACACACCCGCATCGATTCGGGCGGTGAAGCGGGTGACGTCCCCGATCTCCTCACCGTCGATCTCGAAGGCGCGCGGCTCGGCGAGGGTGATCTCGATGCGGGTCGCCTGCACGTGACGCATCGTCTCCGTGCTCACGGCGTCGTCGGAACCCCCGAACACGCGACGCAGACCGTTGTCCCACACCACGGTCTTCAGGTTCGCCGCCCACTCGAGCATGCCGGTCGCGCTGACGGCGAGGAGGTCGAGCGTGCCGTCATCGGGTGCCGCGTCGGGCAACAGGGTGATTCCGCCCTGGATGGTGCCGCAGTTGCCGATCAGCACGGTGTGGGCGGATGCCTCGACCGCCTCCCCACCGTCGACGACCGCCGTCACCCCGACCAGCTCCGTCGCCGAGATCGCACGGCCCATCGCCTCCACGTAGGCGAGCCATCCGGCGCGCTTCTTCAGGTCGTCGCTGGTCTCGGCGAGCATGTGGGCATCGAGTCCGAAGCCCACCATCACGACGAACCCGTGGGTCTCGATCGCTCCGTCACGGTCGATGTCGACCCAGCCGAGGTCGATCTGCCGGGCAGATGCCTCGACGGCCCGGGTGAGCGCAGCCTTCACGCTGCCGAGCGGCACCCCGAGGTTGCGCGCCAGCAGGTTCCCGGTCCCCCGCGGCACGATGGCGAGCTCGGTGTCCGTACCCGCGAGCACCTCCGCGACAGCTCGAACGGTGCCGTCGCCGCCGGCGGCGATCACCAGCGTGCAGCCGTCGGCGAGCGCCGCGCGGGCGGGCCCCTGACCCGGGTCATCCGGAGTCGTCTCGAACCACGAGGCATCCGTCACACCGACCGCGGCGAGCGACTTCTCGAGCTGCTCGCGCTCGATCTTGCTGGGATTGAACACGATTCCGATGCGCGCGGGGGTCACACGCCCATTCTGTCTGGTCAAATCACCGACGGGAGGCGGATAATACGTGCCATGCCCCGCCCCGGATACTCGGCGATCTCCAGCTTTTCGCGCGTGCGCATCCTGCACCTGCTGCAGGAGAGCCCCCAGCGCACCATCAGCGACCTGTGCGAGATCACGGGCCTGCATCCGAACACGGTGCGCGAGCACGTGCAGCGGCTGATCGACGGCGGGTACGTCGTGCCCGAGGTCGAGAAGCGCACGACGCGCGGCCGCCCTCGCGTGCTCTACTCGGCCGCCGATGGCGTGCAGGACTGGAGCCCGATCGCCGCCCGCAAGGCGCGCGACGCTGCCGAGCGCGGCGACCTGATGCGGCGCGTCATGCCCTGGACCGACGATCACGCCCTCGAGAACGACGCCGTGCACCAGCTCGACGCGCTCGTGGAGGACCTCGGCGACGCCGGCTTCGACCCGGTCGTCGACCAGCACCAGCTCACCGTCGACCTGAGCCCGTGCCCACACTCGGGCTCGGAGAGCGGAAACCGCTCCGTGCTGTGCGCCGTGCACCTCAACCTCATGGACGGCGTCCTCGCGCAGGCACGGGGACCGCTGCGGGTCGAGGGCATGGCCCCGTCGTGCAACCCGCACGAGTGCGTCGTGCACCTGACCCGCTGAGGTCGGCGCACCCGCACGCGGCCGTCAGCCGCCGATCGCGTTCATCCCGCGCTGCGGCTGCACGAACCCGGGTTCGTCGATGCCGTGCGAACGCCGCTTTCCCGCGACGCACGCGCGCAGCACCTCGTCGATGTCTCCGACCGCGCCGCCGCGCAGCACGGGCACGAGGTCGTACTCCGACCGCGAGAACAGGCAGTTGCGCAGCTGACCGTCGGCGGTCAGTCGCAGTCGGTCGCACCCCGCGCAGAACGGCGCAGTCACGGAGGCGATGACCCCGACCGATGCCGGACCGCCTTCGAGCAGGAAGCGCTCAGCGGGGGCGTGCTCGCGCTCGCCCGCCGGCACGAGCCGCCAGCGCTCACCGAGCGCGGCGAGGATCTCCTCGCGGGTGACCAGCTGCGCGCGGTCCCACGTGTGCGAGACATCCAGAGGCATCTGCTCGATGAAACGCAGCTCAGCCCGGATCGAGAGCGCGAACTCCACCAGCTCGACCAGCTCGTCGTCGTTGACGCCCCGCATGGCGACGGCGTTCAGCTTCACCGGGGCGAGAGCGGATGCCGCCGCCCCCCGCACGCCCGCGAGCACCTCGTCGAGGCGGTCTCGACGAGTGAGGGCGGCGAAGCGATCGCGGCGAAGGGTGTCGAGCGAGATGTTGACGCGGGCAAGCCCGGCGTCGATGAGCTCGGGGAGACGCCGGTCGAGCCCGATGCCGTTCGTCGTCATCGCGACTTCGACCGGTCCCCCGGGCCCTTCGAGCACCGACAGGCGGGAGACGATCTCCGCGAGGTCGCGGCGCAGCAGCGGCTCCCCGCCCGTCAGGCGCAAGGTGTTCACGCCGGCGGCGAC
Source organism: Microbacterium sp. 4NA327F11 (assembly GCF_005503465.1). Classification (NCBI taxonomy): domain Bacteria; kingdom Bacillati; phylum Actinomycetota; class Actinomycetes; order Micrococcales; family Microbacteriaceae; genus Microbacterium; species Microbacterium sp. 4NA327F11. The sequence goes on from NZ_SCOB01000004.1 coordinate 24,825, forward strand.
GGCCACCGTCGCCACCTGCACGATCTCGTCCACGGTGAGGATGCTCTCGCGCGCGAGCCACTCGTTGCCCTGTTCCGGCATGCAGTAGGTGCAGCGCAGCGAGCAGCGGTCGGTCAGGGAGATCCGCAGGTCGCTGTGCACCCGGCCGTGGGTGTCGACGAGCGGCGCGATCATGTCTCGAGGCTAATGCCGCGGCATCCACCCGGGACGCGATCGGCCCCGAGCGCGGGCCAAAGGATCAATTATTCACGGCGAAACTCCACGGGCCTCACGGGAGCAAGCTGGGAGACTCCTTAGTGAGCCGAGACACGGCTCCGCCGGCCACGCCGACGCGCTGTGCACCCTCTGTAGGAGGCGACTTTCCATGGATCTTCTCGATCCGCTCGCACTGGCCCGCTGGCAATTCGGGCTCACGACGCTCTACCACTTCCTCTTCGTTCCGCTGACGCTGGGCATGGGCCTGGTCGTCGCCATCTTCCAGACGACCTGGGTGCGCACCGGCAACGTGCGGTGGCTGCAGCTGACCCGACTGTTCGGAAGCCTGTTCCTCATCAACTTCGCGATGGGCGTCGTCACCGGCATCGTGCAGGAGTTCCAGTTCGGCATGAACTGGTCGGACTACTCGCGCTTCGTGGGCGACGTCTTCGGCGCCCCGCTCGCGTTCGAGGGTCTGCTCGCGTTCTTCCTCGAGGCGACGTTCCTCGGGCTCTGGATCTTCGGCTGGGACCGCCTGCCGAAGAAGCTGCACCTCGCGACGATCTGGATCGCGTGGGCGGGCGCCAGCATCTCGGCGTACATCATCCTCGCGGCCAACGCGTGGATGCAGAACCCGGTCGGCTACACGATGTCCGCCGACGGCAAGCGCGCCGAGATGACCGACTTCTTCGCAGTGGTCACCAACAGAGTGGCTCTCGCGACCTTCCCGCACACGATGTTCGCGTCGTTCATGTTCGCGGCCGGCGTCGTGATCGCCGTCGCCGCGTGGCACCTGTCGCGCAAGCAGCACATCGACATCATGCGTCCGGCACTGCGGTTCGGGCTCTGGTTCATGATCGCCTCGTTCGTCGGCGTGTTCATCGCGGGCGATCTGCTGGGCCTCCAGATGGTGGCGACCCAGCCCATGAAGATGGCCTCCGCCGAAGCGCTGTACAACACGGCCTGCGGGGCGAATGCCTCGTTCTCCATCTTCTCGCTCGGCACACCAGACGGCACCCAGGAGATCTGGTCGCTGCGCGTGCCGTACCTGCTCGCGTTCCTCTCCGAGCACGACTTCACAGCGTGCGTGCAGGGCATCAACGACCTGCAGGCCCAGTACACGACGCAGTGGGGCCCCGGCGACTACACGCCCACCATCTGGATCACCTACTGGTCGTTCCGCTGGATGATCGGCTTCGGCGGACTCGCGGCCGTGATCTCGGCTGTCGGCCTCTGGCTCACGCGCAAGAACGCGAAGCGGCCCGTCCCGACGTGGGCGTGGAAGGTCGCGATCTGGAGCGCGCCGCTGCCGCTATTCGGCAGCCTCGTCGGCTGGATCTTCACCGAGATGGGACGGCAGCCCTGGATCGTGTTCGGCCTGATGAGAACCGCGAACGGCGTCTCGCCCAATGTGCCGGGCTGGACGGTACTGATCTCGCTGATCGCCTTCACCGCGATCTATGCCGCGCTCGCGGTCGTCGAGTTCCGCCTCATCGTCAAGACCGCGAAGGCCGGCCCGTTCCCGATCCTCGGGGGCAAGTCCGGTGAGTTCGAGGGCGGCGAGAAGCGCGAGGCCGACGCCGACGACATCCACATCCCCACGACGGTCTACTGAGCGGAAAGGAACATCATCATGGACCTCTCATACCTCTGGTTCTGGATCGTCGGAGTGCTCTTCGTCGGCTACTTCGTGCTCGACGGCTTCGACTTCGGCGTGGGCATGTCCCTGCCCTTCCTCGGCAAGGACGACATCTCCCGTCGCCAGGTGATCAACACGATCGGCCCCGTCTGGGACCTCAACGAGACCTGGCTGATCGTGGCGGGCGCGTGCCTGTTCGCCGCCTTCCCGGAGTGGTACGCCACCCTGTTCAGCGGCTTCTACCTCGCGCTGCTGCTGATCCTGCTCTCGCTGATCCTGCGCGGCGTCTCGTTCGAGTACCGGCACCGCGGGGCATCCGAGAAGTGGAAGCGGCGCTTCGACACCCTCATCGTGATCGGCTCCGTGCTCCCCGCGCTCCTGTGGGGCGTCGCGGTCGCCAACATCGTGCAGGGGGTGCCGCTGGATGCCGACCACAACTTCACCGGGTCGCTTCTGACGCTGCTCAACCCCTACGGGCTGCTCGGCGGGGTCACCCTCGTGCTCGTCTTCTTCACCCACGGTCTCTACTTCGTTGCCCTGAAGACCGACGGTCAGGTGCACACCGACGCGAAGCGCCTCGCCACCAAGGCGGGTGTGGTCACGGTCGTGGTCGCGGCGGCGTTCCTCATCTGGACGATCGTCATGGCCGCCTCGAAGGGTGCCCCGGCGCTCGGGTTCGCGATCGCCGCCGCCGCGATCGCCGCGGTCGCCCTCATCGCGTCGATCCTGGCGAACCTTCGCGACAAGCAGGGCTGGGCCTTCACGTTCGGCGTATTGACCGTCGCGTTCGCGGTGCTGACCCTGTGGTTCTCGCTCTTCCCGAACGTGATGCCTTCCACCACCGACCCGGCGGGCACCCTCACGATCGAGAACGCGTCGAGCACGCCGTACACGTTGACGATCATGACCTGGGCGGCGTTCATCTTCCTGCCGCTCGTGCTGCTCTACCAGGGCTGGACGTACTGGGTCTTCCGCAAGCGCGTCACCCGCAGCTTCATCGAGAAGGCGGCGGCATCGGCACACTGACCGAGACCTCACCCACGCGGATGCCGCGGCCCCTCCCCGGGCCGCGGCATCCGTCGTCGTAGGCGAGGTGGTTTTGCCCGGCGGCGCTCGCAGGTGCCGTCCGGGCGCATGAGGCAGGATCGAAGACGTGACCCCCGACGGCCCGGCCGATCCCCCCGTGCGGCGGGGACCCCTGGATCCGCGTCTGCTGCGGTACGCGCGCGCGACCCGCGGGTTCCTCGCGGTGCAAGCGGCGATCGTGCTGGCGCAGAGCGGTGTGATCGTGGGGTTCGCATGGGTGGTCTCCCGCGCGCTCACCGGCGCGATCGGCGGTGCGCCGATCGGCGAGCTGCTGCCGCTCGTCGCGGCGGGTGCAGCGCTCGTGCTGGTGCGCGGGGCGTTGATCGCGGCGTCGGAGCGGGTGTCGGCGGCAGGGGCCGCGCGCGCGTCGCTCCAGCTGCGCGCCGCCCTCATCGCCGCCGTCGAGAAGCTCGGTCCCACGTGGTTGTCGCAGCGCAGCACCACCGCGTTGGCGGTGACCGCCGGGCACGGACTCGAGGCGCTCGACGCCTACTTCGGGCGCTACCTCCCGCAGCTGGTGGCGACGGCGATCACCATGCCGATCGTCATCGTGGCGATCCTGCTGGCCGACCCGCTGTCGGCGGTGATCGTCGTGCTCACGATGCCGCTCATCCCGATCTTCATGGTGCTCATCGGTCTCGCGACCGGCGCAGTGCAGCGCCGGCAGTTCGACACGCTCACCACCCTCGCGACCCGGTTCGCCGACACCGTGCAGGGACTCGGCACGCTCAAGATCTTCGGCCGTCAGCACCGTGCCGCCGACAGTATCGACGAGGTGACCGGGCGCTACAAGCACGAGACGATGTCGGTCCTGCGGGTGTCGTTCCTCTCGGGTTTCGCGCTCGAGTTCCTCGCATCCATCTCGGTCGCCATCGTCGCGGTGACGATCGGCTTCCGGCTCCTCGACGGTGAGATGGTGCTGCTCGTGGGCCTGTTCGCCCTGCTCCTGGCCCCCGAGGCGTATCTGCCGCTGCGGCAGGTGGGTGCGCAGTTCCACGCTTCCGCCGAGGGGATGGCCGCGACATCCGGCATCTTCGCGGTGCTCGACGCCGCGCGCGCTCAGGGCGGTCGGACGCGCGCCGTCACCGCCCCCACGGCGGAGGGGGGTGCGCTTCTGACGGCGCGCGGGCTGCGGGTTCCGCGCGGCGAGCGGATGATCGGTCCGATCGACCTCGACGTGCGCGCGGGCGAGGTCGTGCTGCTCGAGGGTGCCAGCGGGGCGGGGAAGTCGAGCGTCATCGCGGCACTGCTCGGCTTCGCCCACGCGGAGGGCGAGATCAGCGGCGGCGCGCGCGCGGCCATCGCGTGGATGCCCCAGCGCGCCGGGCTGCTCTCGGGAACCGTGGCGGAGAATGTGGCGCTTGGCGCCGATACCCCCGATGCCGTGCTCGTCGCCCGATGCCTCACCGATGCCGCGGCGGGCGATGTCGACGCGGGCATCGTGCTGGGCGCCGGCGGGGCGGGGCTCTCGGGCGGACAGGCTCAGCGCGTCGCGTTGGCGCGCGCCCTGTACCGGCTGCGTGCGACCGACGCCCGGGTGCTCGTGCTCGACGAGCCCACGAGCGCCCTCGACACGGACACGGAAGCTCAGGTGTGGGCGTCGGTGCGGGCTGCCGCCGATGCCGGCGCCGGCGTGCTGCTGGTCTCCCACCGCCCGAGCGCGCGGGCGATCGCAGACCGCCGTGTGGCCGTGGCATCCGTTCTCGTGCTGCCTGCGGAGGTGCCACAGTGAGCACCGTCAGCGACCCGCGCACCGCCGAGACCGCGCGCATCCTGCGCGACGCGCAACCGTCCGCCCGCCGCTTCTCCCCCGCCGTGCTCACGGGGTTCGGCACCGCCATCAGCTCGATCGCGCTGCTGGCAGCGAGCGGATGGCTCATCACCCGCGCCGCGGAGCAGCCGAGCGTCATCTTCATCTCGGCGGTCGTCGTCGCAGTGCGCGCGTTCGCGATCGGGCGCGGCGTGTTCCGTTACGGCGAGCGCCTCACGAGTCATGACGCGACCCTCGGGCAGCTCGCGCGGGTGCGTGCCGGGCTGGTGCGACGCCTCGTGCCCCTGGCCCCCGACGGCCTCGGCGGCGCCCGCCGCGGCGCCCTGCTGTCGAACCTCGTCGACGATGTCGAGGAGCTGCAGAACCTGCCGCTGCGCGTCGTGCTGCCCCTCGTCGTCGCCGCGACCACGAGCCTCGCGAGTGTCGTGTTCGTGGCGTTCGTCTCCCTTCCGGCCGCGGCCGTGCTGCTCGGATGCCTCGTGCTCGCGTTCGCTCTCGCGGTCTGGGTGGGGGCCGCGCTCGGCGCGCGCGCCGAGCGCTCACTCGCCCCGCTGCGCTCACGACTCTCCGACGCGCTCGTGGACGAGCTCGGGGCGCTCGACGTCCTCCAGGCGTACGGCGCCCAGGCTGCGGCATCCGCTCGGGTGCGCATCGCCGATGAGGCGCTGCGTCGCGCGACAGTGCGCCGCGCGACGGCACAGGGCGCGACGAGCGGAGCGGTGTCGCTGGTGGCGGGCCTCGCCTCGCTGCTGGTGCTGCTGTCGGCGCAGCCCGCATTCGCGGGCGGAAGCCTCGACGGGCCCTGGCTCGCGCTCATCGTGCTCATGCCCATGGCGATCTTCGAGGTGTTCGGTCCCGTGCCGCTCGCCCTCGCGTCCTGGCGGCAGGTGCGCGGCGCGGCCCAGCGCATCGCCGACACCGTGCCGGCAGAGATCCCGGCCGAGCTCGTGCGCGACGAGCCCGCCCCGACCGGCGAGGCGCCGCCGCTCGGCACGGGACTCTCGCTGCGCGGCATGAGCGCGGCCTGGCCGCAGCGCGCGGGTGTCCGCGATGAGGCCGACGACGCGGGCCGACTCGTCGACGTCAGCCTCGATGTCGCGCCCGGCGAGCGGGTTCTCGTGACCGGCCCGAGCGGTGCGGGAAAGACGACCCTCGCCCACGTGCTGGTGCGCTTCCTCGACTACAGCGGCTCGTTCACCATCGGCGGACGCGAAGCGTCCACGCTCTCCGGCGATGACCTGCGACGCACGATCGGCCTCGTCGAGCAGAACCCGTACCTGTTCGACGAGTCGATCCGGCAGAACCTGCTGTTCGCCGACGACGGCGCCTCCGACGCGCATCTGTGGGCGGCGCTCGGTCGGGTCGGCCTCGAGGACTGGGCACGCGACCGCGGCGGCCTCGACTCACGACTGGGCGAACGCGGTGCACTCGCCTCGGGCGGGCAGGCGCAACGTCTCGCGCTGGCACGCGCCCTCCTCGCCGACTTCGCGGTGCTGGTGCTCGACGAGCCCACCGCGGGGGTCGACCCCGCGGCATCCGACGCGCTCCTCGACGACCTGCTCACCGCTGTCGGCGACGACCACGCCGTCGTGCTCGTCTCGCACGTCGCCGTGCCCGCTCACCTCATCGATCGCGAGGTGCGCATCGTCGCGGGCAGGATGACCGCATGAGCGACCTCGTCAGCGTGCGCGAAGCCCGCCGCGAGGACGCCTGGGGCATCGCCCGCGTGCGCGTGGACACCTGGCGCGTCGCCTATGACGGACTCGTCGACGACCGGATCCTCGCGGCGCTCGACCCCGAACGCGAGGGGCACCGGCGCGCCGAGCTCTGGCTCGAGAACACCGCAGCTGCCGGCGCCGCTCAATTCGTCGCAGAGCAGAACGGAGTGATCGTCGGATGGGCGGCCGTCGGCGCCTGCCGCGACGACGACCGACCCGGCACCGGCGAGCTGCACGCGATCTACGTGCACCCCTCGCTCTGGTCGGCCGGCGTCGGGCATGAGCTCCTCACCGCGGCCACGGCATCACTGCGTTCGTCGGGGTTCGCCGAGGCATCCCTGTGGGTGCTCGACCGCAACGAACGCGCGGCCGGCTTCTACGAACGGCACGGGTGGATCGAGGACGGCGCCGTCAAGAGCGAGCAATCTTCTCTCGCCGAGGCCCCGCCGCTCATCGAACGCCGGCGCGTCATCCGCTTCGAGTGAGGATGCCGCGGCCCGACGGACGTCACAGAGTCGCTCGGCCGGGACTGCTATAAACGAAGCTCATCACGAAGCGATCCGGGGGGACATCGTGACAGCGGGTGCGCAGGGGGAACACGATTCGCTCGAGGAGTTCGCGGCGGGCCTGCGGCAGCTGCGGCTCGAGGCGGACAGCCCGACGCTGGAACGCCTGCATCGCGAGACGGGAGTCTCCCGCACCGTGCTCTCCGAGGCCTTCAACGGCAGGAAGCTGCCGTCGGCGCGAACGGTCGATCGGATCGCGGTCGCGTGCGGCGGCGATGCGCGCGCGTGGGCGACGCGGCGCGACCGACTCGCACAGCGCGATGCTCCGCCGCCTGCGGCCAGAACCATCCGGCCCGCGCCCGTCACCGTGGCGCGACGTGTCGCGCTCGTGTGGGCAGCGGCCGCGTTCGTGCTCGGGGCCGTTGTGACGGCGGCCGTCGCTCTCACCGTCACCCACGTGGCTCGAGGCACAGCGCCGCCGCCTTCCGTCGCGGTGCGGGACGGCAGCGACCCGGCATCGACCTCCTGCGCCAACGATGCCCGCGTCGTCACCGGCGACGTGCGGGACAGCGGGCGCGTGGAGATCGAGATCCTGTGGTCCGACGCCTGCTCTGCCGCCTGGGCGCGGGTGAGTCGAGACGATGGCACCGATCCGGGCGCGACCCTCTCCGTCGCGATCTATCCGCAGAGCGCACCCGGCGGACCGCACCGGCAGAGCATCACGGTTCAGGGTGGAACCGCCGCGACCACTCCGCTGCTCGTGCGGGTATCGGCCGACGAGCGACTGTGCGCGACGGGTGCGGTGACGGTGGCGGGCACCCCGGTCGAGCTCGGCACGCCGATCTGCATCTGACCGGCCGCGGAGGCCGCTCAGCCGAGCACGACACCGAACGCCTGCGTGCCCGGTTGCGACGGCAGGCGGGTGAACCCCAGCCGATCGTAGAAGGCGAGGGCAACGGCGTTGTCCGCCGCGGCCACGAGGTGGAGTCCTGGCACGCCGGCATCAGCGAGCGCCGCCCGCTGCGCGTCGATGAGACGGCGCCCCCAGCCGGCACCCTGGGCCGCGGGGAGCAAGTCGATGTGCAGGTGCGCCGGATACGTGTCGGCGAACGGCTCGGCGCCGGCGCGCCGGCCGTCGGCGTAACGCCGCAGTTCCGCCTCGCGGTGCGACAGGCCCGGGGCATCCGGCTCACGACGACGCACCGGCCACCAGTCGGTGCGGAACCACTCCTCGAACGCATCGGTGTCGGGAGCGGCGACGCAGTACCCGACCACGGCATCGTCCGCGTCCGCGATGACGAAGGCAAACTCGGGATGTCGCACCGTGTACGGCAGCGCGAAGACGTCGGCCCACAGCGCGTCATCCGACAGCAGGCCGGTCGCGTCGCCGCCGAGATCGGCGGTACGCAGGCATACGTCCGCGATCCGCGGGCGGTCGTCGGCACGGAGGGCGCGGAGCGTGTGGGGCATCCGCGCAGACTATCGGCCGCCCCGAACTCGTCTCCGCACCCGGAGTTGCCACGTGATGCGCCCGGACGCAACCCCTGCCGCGCAGCGGGATGGGGTGATATACACGGACTGTCGGTACTGGGGAAGAAGTATCGGCGTCATGCGCGAGCAGCTGTCGGAGGGCTGGTGCCATGGAGGGGATGAATCGTGTCGAAGATGATGTCAGTGCTTTCGCTGCCGACCTGAGAAGGCTGCGGCTGCATGCCGACAACCCGACCCTGACGCGTCTGCAGCACACGTCGGGGGTGTCCAAGAGCGTGCTCTCGGAGGCCCTCGCGGGTCGGCATCTGCCGTCGGTGCGCACCGTCGACGCGCTCGTGCGCGCGCTCGGTGACGGCGATCACCGCGACGACTGGATCAGCCGCCGCGACGAGCTTGCGGAGCAGCGGATGCCGACGCTCGAGCATCCGAGCGGGCCGATCCCCAGGGGCGCGGCGCCGATCGCGAACGATCTGCAGCGCAGCGTCACCGCGAAAGCCACGGTCGCGATCGCCGGTGTCGCACTGATCGCGGGCGTGGCGCTCGGGTCGTGGTCGACCGCGTGGATCCTGTCGCTGCGCTGATCAGCGCGGACCGGGCGCCCCGTTGTCACGCAGCCAGCCGGCCTCGCCGGCGAGGGCGGCACTGAACGCGGTCGCGGGGGCCGCGAGCACGTCGGCTGTGGCGGCGAGCTGAACGATATGGCCTGCCTCGAGCACGCACAGCCGCGCCGCGAGCGCGACCGCGTCGGCGACATGGTGCGTGGCGAGCACCGTGGTGGTCGCCGGCAGCGACGCGATGGCGGCGCGTACATCCTGCGCGGTGAGCGGGTCGAGCGAGGTGGACGGCTCGTCGAGCAGCAGCACGTCGGGCTCCGTGACGATCGCGCGGGCGAGGGCGACCCGCTGCCGCTGACCGCCGGACAAGGCGTCGGGACGACGGGATGCCGCGGCCCCCACACCGAGCCGGTCGAGCCAGTCCTGCGCGCGTGCACGCGCGACCGACCGGGGCACCCCGCGCGCCCGTGGCCCGAATGCGACGTTGTCGAGGGCGCTGAGGTGCGGGAACAGGTGGGGGTCCTGCGAGAGAAGCACCATGCGACGCCGCGCCGGGGGCACCGTGCGCGCGGGCGTTGACAGCTCGCGCCCGCCCACCGCGATGCGGCCGTCGTCCAGCGGCACGAGACCGGCGAGGGCGCCCAGCAGGGTCGACTTGCCCGCACCGCTCGGCCCCATGACCGCGATCGTCTCGCCGGGTGCGACGGCGAGGGCCGCGTCGAGGGCGAAGCCGTCGCGGCGCACGACGACCCGGGCGTCGAGCGAGGAGGTCATCGCACGCTCCCGAACCGCCACGCCCGCACGGCGACGAGCACCGCGATCGAGGTGACGAGCAGCAGCAGCGATAGCGCGACGGCCGTGGAGGTGTCGACGCCGGCCCCGTTGAACGCGGTGTAGATCGCGAGCGGCATGGTCTGCGTCACTCCCGGTGCGTTGCCCGCGAACAGCGCCGTCGCACCGAACTCGCCCATCGCCCGCGCGAAGCACAGGACCGTGCCGGCGACCAGCCCCGGGGCGGCGAGCGGAAGGGTGACACGCCGCAGCACGGTCCAAGGTCCGGCGCCGAGCGATGCGGCCGCGACCTCATACCCCGATCCTCGGGCGCGCAGCGCACCCTCGAGGGACAGCACGAGGAACGGCAGCGCGACGAACACCTGCGCGATCACGACAGCGGTCGTCGTGAACGGAAGTCGCACGCCGATGCCCGCGAGCAGGATGCCGCCCCATCCGTTCCGTCCGAACAGATACAGCAGCGCCACGCCGCCCACCATCGGCGGCAGCACGAGCGGCACGGTCACGGCCGCACGCAGCACCGCGGCGAGGCGCGGGCCCGACCGGGCGATGAGCAGTGCGAGCGGAGCACCGAGCACGAGGCATCCGAGGGTCGCGACGACCGCTGTCGACAGCGAGAGCCCCAGCGCCGACAGCGCGTCGGGCGACGTGATGTCCGCCGGGAGCGTCGCCCAGTCCACCCGAGCGACCAGCGCGGCGAGCGGCACGACGAGAAGCGCCAGCCCGAGCACGGCCGGCACCACGAGCACCCGCGGAAGTGTGCGGGTGCCGTGCGCGCCGGCGCGGCGTCGGATCACGGGGCTCCGAAGCCGTAGCTCTGCAGGATCTGCTCACCCGCCGCGCTCGTCACGAACGCCGTGAAGGCGGCCGCCGCGGTCGGATTCGGGGCGCCGGCGAGGGCGGCGATCGGGTACTCGTTGACGACCTGGTCGGCTCCGGCGGGGACGATGGCGGTCACACCGCTCGCCCCGCGCACGTCGGTCGCGTAGACGAGGCCGGCGTCGGCCGCACCGGATGACACCTTCGTGAGCACGGCGGTGACGTTCTGCTCCTGGCTGACAGGGGTCACGGAGACGCCCTGGTTCTTCAGCAGGGTCTGGGACGCCGAGCCGCACGGCACGGCCGGCGCGCACAGCACGACCGGCACCCCCGGGCGCGCGAGGTCGGCGAGGGTCGCGATGCGCGCGGGATTCGCCGAGGGAACCGCGATCACGAGCGTGTTGGTCGCGAAGTTCTGCGGGGAGGAGGCGAGTTTCGCGTCCGTGACCTTCGTCATGTTCTTGGTGTCCGCCGACGCGAACACGTCGACGGGCGCGCCCTCGACGATCTGGGTGGCGAGCGTCGACGAGCCGTCGTAGACGATCGGCTTGACCGTGACCTGCGGATACTCGGCCTCGAACGCCGTCGCGACAGCCTGGAAGGCGTTGCGCAGTGATGCGGCCGCGTAGATCGTGAGGTCACCGCTGGGGGCGGCGGCGACCGACGAGCTCGCCGACGGGGTCGCCGAGCTCGATGCGTCGCTCGCGCACGCCGTGGCGCCGAGCAGGACGGATGCCGCGGCGACCGCGGCAAGGATGAGGCGACGGGCGTTCATGGGCAGCTGCTCCTCGGGTGCGAGTGGGGTCTCAGGGCTTCGGGGTCTCGACGATGACGGTCGTGGCTTTCACGATCGCGACGGCGAGCGAGCCCGGTTCGAGTGCGAGGTCGCGTGCGGCTTCGGCTGACATGAGGGAGACCACGCGGTGCGGTCCCGCCTGAATGTCGACCTGCGCCATGATGCCGTCGATCTCGACGCGCGTGACGAGCCCCGAGAAGCGGTTGCGGGCGCTCGAGAGCCCCTCCGCAGGATCGGCGGGCTGTCGCCGGCGCTCGACGACGAACTCCGCGAGCGCGGCGCCGTCGATCTCGATGGGCGTGGCGTCGGTGGCTGCGAGAAGCCCGTGGTCGATCCAGCGGCGAACCGTGTCGTCGCTCACGCCGAGCAGGCGCGCGGCCTGGGCGATCTTGTAGGAGGGCACGAGAGCGATCGTATCCGCATCTGCGGCGCGATCCGGACGAGGTGATCGCACCTGCGGATTCCAGATCTCCTCTGTCTCCGCGGGGCTAGCCTGTGGACATGCCCTTCGCGCCCCTCGTCGACCCCGTCGAGGACCTTCCCGCCGACGAACGGGTGCGCACAGCCCGCCACCGGGTCATGTTCGACTTCGGGGATGCCGCCCAGCGCCGGCTCGCGGCCGCGCACGTCGCCGTGGTGGGTGCCGGCGGGCTGGGGTCGGCGGTGATCCTCGCGCTGGCCGCGGCCGGCGTCGGCACGCTCACCGTCATCGATGACGACGACGTCGACCTCTCCAACCTGCAGCGCCAGGTGCTGCACCGTCGCGGAGATGTCGGTGCGCCCAAGGTCGACAGCGCGGTGCGTGCCGCCGCCGACCTGTCCGCGACCCGGGTGATCGCCCGGCGCGCACGTCTCGACACGCGCAACGCCGCCGATCTGCTCGCCGGCGCGCACGTGATCGTCGACGGCAGCGACACGTTCGACACGCGACGCGCGGTGGCCGCGGCATCCGAGTCCGCGGGCCTCCCCCTCGTGTGGGGCACCGTGCAGGAATTCGCCGGCCAGGCCACCGTGTTCTGGTCGAGGCCGAGCGCAGGCACGCCGATCGTGCTCGACGACCTGTACCCCGCGGCATCCGTCGGCACACTCCCGTCGTGCGCGGAAGTGGGCGTCTTCGGCCCGCTCTGCCTGCAGATCGGCGCCGTGCTGGCCACCGAGACCGTGAAGCTCGTCACCGGCGTCGGCGAGCCGCTCCTCGGCCGGGTGCTGCTCGTCGACGCGCTGCGCGGCACCCAGCGCGAGGTGCCGCTGCGACCCGCACGGGTGAGCGCATGAGCGGCATGCGTGAGGTCGAGGAGCATCTCGCGGCGATCCTCGCGGCCGTGACCCCCACCGGAGACGAGCGTGTCACTCCCGCCGACGCGCAGGGCCGGGTGCTGCGCGCGGCGGTCGTCGCGCGACTCGACATCCCCGCGTTCGACAACTCGGCGATGGACGGGTTCGCCGTGCGAGCCGACGATGTCGCGTCCCCTCCGGTCACGCTGCGCGTCATCGCCGACCTGCCCGCCGGTTCGGCGCTCGATCCGTCGTTCGGTGCCGGCGAGGCCGTGCGCATCATGACCGGCGCGCCGGTGCCGACGGCGGCCGATGCGATCGTGCCGTTCGAGGACACCGTAGGCGGGCTCGCCGACTCGTTCGGGGAGATCACCGTGACGGCCCCGGCGCGACAGGGCGCATTCGTGCGGCGCCGCGGTGTCGACGTGCGGGTGGGTGACGAGGTCGTTCCCTCGGGAGCCGTGCTCGGCCCCCTGCAGCTGGGCGCCGCGACCGCGGCGGGAGTAACGGACCTCGTGGTCGCGCGACGCCCGCGGGTGGCGATCGTCTCGACCGGCGACGAACTGGTCATGGCGGGTCAGACGCCGGGGCCGGGACGGCTCCCCGACTCGAACGGGGTGCAGCTCGCCGCACTCGCGCTCGAGGCCGGCGCCGAGGTCGCCTTCCGCGCCGTCGTTCCCGATGACGACGCCGCCTTCCTCGCGGCGATAGCCGGCGCGGTGTCGGCGCGCGCCGACCTGATCGTCACGAGCGGCGGCATCAGCGCGGGGGCGTTCGAAGTCGTGAAGACGGCGCTCGCGGCGCCCGACAGCGGCATCGAGTTCGTGCGGGTGCGCATGCAGCCGGGGAAGCCGCAGGCCTTCGGGCGTCTGGCCGCGGGACCGCTGCTGTTCGGGCTGCCGGGCAACCCCGTGTCATCCGCTCTCTCGTTCGAGGTGTTCGTTCGGCCCGCGATCCGGGCGATGGCCGGGGCGCGAGACCTCGCACGGCCGCTGCTGAGGCTCGCGGCGGCGTCCGGGTGGCGAACCCCACCGGGACGCCGCCAGTACCTGCCGGCCGTGATCGACCGCAGCGACCCGGCCGCGTGGACCGTCGCTCCGGCGACGGCGGGCGGGTCGGGATCGCACCTGGCGGGAGGCCTCGCACGCGCCGAGGCGTACGCGATCGTGCCGGCCGACATGGACGAGGTCTCCGCCGGCGACCTGCTCGATGTCATGCTGCTCGGCTGAGCGCTCGACCTCGCCGACGCCGGCCGCCCACGTGGCGGTGCCATGCTGGTGACATGAGCTTCACGCACCTCGACGACGCCGGCCACGCGCGCATGGTCGACGTGACCGCCAAGTCGCCCACCGTGCGCGCGGCGACCGCCCGCGGCTTCGTGCGCTGCGCCCCCGAGGTGGTCGCCGCCCTGCGCGACGGCGCCGTACCCAAGGGCGACGTGCTCGCCGTCGCCCGCATCGCGGGCATCCAGGGCGCGAAGCGCACCCCGGAGCTGCTCCCCCTCGCCCACGTCATCGGTGTGCACGGCGCGGTCGTCGACCTCGACATCGTCGACGGCGGGGTCGAGATCGTCGCCACGGTGCGCACCGCTGATCGCACCGGCGTCGAGATGGAGGCCCTCACCGCCGTCTCGGTCGCCGCCCTCGCGATCGTCGACATGGTGAAGGGGCTCGACAGGGCGACGTCGATCGAGAACGTGCGCATCGTCGCGAAGGAGGGCGGCCGGTCGGGCGCGTGGGTGCGTCCCGGTGAGCTGGACGCGGATGCCGCGGGGAGCCCCCGCGCGTGAGCGTCACCGTGCGCTACTTCGCCGCCGCCGAAGAGATCGCCGGGACTCCGGCCGAGCAGCGCGGCGCCGCGACCGTCGGTGAGCTGCGCGCGCAGCTGCTGGCCGCCCACCCGGGCTTCGACGGCGTCCTCCCGCGGTGCGCGCTGCTCGTCGACGGCGCACGCGTCGATGACGAGCACCTGTTGACGGGCTCCGAGACCATCGACGTGCTGCCGCCGTTCGCGGGCGGCTGAGCGGGAGGCTGCGCCGCGGGCCGGCGTCAGCCCCCGAGCCCCTTCCACAGCGACTCCCCGTCGCTGGTGAGCTGCTTCTTCCATACCGGCAGCTCGAGCTTGATCTGCTCGATCACCTCGCGGCAGACGTCGAACGCCGCCGCCCGGTGCGGCGCCGAGACCGCGATGATGACGGCATCCTCGCCGACCGCGAGCCGACCGATCCGGTGGCTGACCGCGACCCGCGCGACGGTTCCCGCCGCCGCCCGCTCGGCGATCGCGGCGAGTACCGTCTCGGCGTCGGGGTGGGCGGTGTACTCCAGGGCGACGACGGATGCCGCGGCATCCGGATCATGGTCGCGCACCCGACCGATGAAGGTCGTCACGGCGCCACACGCCGGGTCGTCGACGGCGTCGATGTGCTGGGACAGGTCGAGGGACGCGGCGCTGATGCGCGCGAGCACGCACGCGGGCGCGGACGCCGATGCGGCGCTCAATGGTCGCGCCCATCGACCTGGTCGATCACATGACGGGCGATCTCGAGCACGAAGGCGACACCGGCCGAGACGGCGTTCGGAGACCCCGGCAGGTTCACGATGAGCGCACCGCCCGCCAGTCCCGCGACACCCCGCGACAGCGCAGCCGACGGCTTGTCGATCGCCGACCGCCTGCGGATCTCCTCGGCGATGCCGGGAATCTCGGTCTCGAGGATGAACCGCGTCCCCTCGGGGGTCTGGTCGCGCGGACCGATGCCCGTGCCGCCGTTGGTGATGATGAGCCGCACGCCGCTGCCGACCAGGGTGACGAGCGCGCGAGCGACGGAGTCCTTGCCGTCGGCGACGATCATCGCCTCTTCGCACGCCCACCCGGTGCCTCGGAGCGCCTGCACCGCGATGGGACCGGAGGTGTCGGGTCGCTCACCTGAGGCGGAACGGTCCGACACCGTCAGCACGGCCGCCCGGAAGCTCATGGACCCAGGGTACCGCCGCATCATCGAGTGGTCTCGGCCTCGGCGGCGGCAGTGATGCGATTCGCCATGCCCCGGAAGATGGCGCCGTGGAACGGCAGCACCGACAGCCAGTAGAGGCGGCCCGACAGGCCCTGCGGGAAGAACACCGCCCGCTGCGTGTACCGCGCGCCGTCGCCATCGGGAGCGCAGCCGAGCTCGAGCCAGGCGAGCCCCGGCACCCGCATCTCGGCGCGCAGGCGCAGCATCCGCCCGGGCTCGACCTTCTCGACGCGCCAGAAGTCGACGACGTCGCCCTCGACGACCCGGGAGGTGCTGCGGCGGCCCCGCGCGAGGCCGACACCGCCGGCGAGCTTGTCCATCCAGCCGCGCGCCGCCCACAGCAGCGGCGACGAATACCAGCCGTTCGCGCCGCCGATGCCCTCGATCACCGACCACAGCGCCTCCGGTCGCGCCCGTGTCCGGGCCTCGCGACGATCGGTGTAGACGGTGCGACCGGCCCATTCCGGGTCGCTCGGCAGCGGATCGCTCGGCGCACCCAGCACCTCGGCGTCCTGCCAGCTCGTCTCGACGTCGTCGGCGGCGACCCGTCCGAGGGCGAGCCGCACGGCCCGGCGGTACGGCGTCAGTCCGCCGTCGGGACGAGGGATCACCGCATCGACCCGGTGGTCCTTCATGACGCAGTCGTGCTGCAGCGACTCCACGAGTGGCCGCGCGATCGACCGCGGGATCGGGGTGACGAGATTCACCCAGTGCGAGGCGAGGCCGGGGGTCAGCACGGGAAGCGCGGCGATCGCCCGCTGCGGAAGCCCCGCCTCCACCGCGTACCCGTTCATCATCTGGCCATAGCGCAGCACGTCGGGTCCGCCGATGTCGTACGCGCCGGCGGCCGCGGCATCCGCCCGCGCGGCACCCATGAGGTAGTGCAGCACGTCGCGCACCGCGATCGGCTGGATCTGATTGCGCACCCACCGCGGCGCGGGCATGTACGGCAGCACGTCGGTGAGGTGGCGCACCATCTCGAACGACGCCGAGCCCGACCCGATCACGACGCCCGCCTGCAGCGTGAACGTCGGCACCCCACTGTCCGCGAGGATCTCCCCGACCTCGGTGCGTGAGCGCAGGTGCCGCGACAGCCGGCCGTAGGGGTGCAGTCCCCCGAGATAGACGATGCGACCCACGGATGCCGCCGCCCCCGCCGCGGCGATCGTCGCGGCGGCCCGCCGGTCGAGGTCCTCGAAGTGGGTCCCGGCGCTCATGGAGTGGATGAGGTAGAAGAGCACGTCGACATCGCCGGTCGCGGCGGCCGCGGCATCCGCGTCTTCGGCGGAGCCCGGAACGACCTCGACCTGGCCTCCCCACGGGAGTGCCGCGATGCGGGCGGGGTCGCGCGCGAGCACCCGCACCCGATAGCCGGCCGCGAGCAGCCGCGGCACGAGGCGCCCGCCGATGTACCCGGATGCCCCCAGCACGAGCGCGCGCGGCGCCGTGCCGTCCGGACGGGACTCGGCCCGCAGCAGCGGTTCACGCCCGGTCGGGACTGCACGGGGATCGGGCACGCGAGGAGCACCGTCGTCGGGGGCGGCGGACGATCGGGAAGTCGTCATACGCCGACGCTACGCCGGCCGTGCCACCGGAGGTGGGGGCTTGCGCGACGCGGTCAGGGCGTGAGCTGACCGACCGTACGCGGGCGCACGACGAACCAGAGCGCCGCCACACCGATGACGCCGCACACGACCATCACGCCGGCCATCGTCGTCGCCGTGATCGGCGCACCATGCTCGACGAGTCCCGCGAGCGGCGAGATGAGACCGGCGACGCCGAAGTTCGCGGCGCCCAACAGCGATGCCGCCGTGCCGGCGGCGGCACCGTGGCGATCGAGCGCGAGCACCTGCGTGCTCGGGAAGGTGAATCCGGCAGACGTCATGAAGAAGAACAACGGGATCAGCACGCCCCACAGACCCAGCTGCAGCTGGTCGGCGACGATGATCGCGATGCCCGACAGCACCAGAGCCGCGGTGGAGAACGCGAGCACCCACTGCGGACCGAATCGAGCCGCCAGACGCGACGACACCTGCACCCCGACGACCACACCGATCGAGTTCGACGCGAAGACGAGTCCGTACTCCTGGGCGTTCAGACCGAACCCCTGCTGGAACAGGAACGGCGACGACGACAGGTAGGAGAACAGACCCGAGAACGCCATCGCCCCGATGATGAGCACACCGATGACGACGCGGTCTCCGAGCACGCGACGGTAGCGGGCGATGACGGCCCGCCCACCGGGCACGTTGCGGCGCGCGGCCGGCAGCGTCTCGGGGATGATCAGCACCGTGCACACGAGCATCACGAGCCCGTAGGCGGCCAGCACGACGAAGATGCCGCGCCACGGCATCACGGTCAACAGCGCCGAGCCCACGAGCGGGGCGAGCACGGGCGCGGTGCCCGACACCAGCGCAAGTCGGCTCAACATCATGACGAGCCGCTTGCCGCCGAAGAGGTCGCGGACGACCGCCATCGCGACGACGCCACCGGCGGCAGCGCCCATGCCCATGAACACCCGCGAGATGCCGAGCAGGAGCAGATCGGGGGCGATCGCCGCGGCGATGCTCGCAAGCACGTGCAGGGCGGTCACCACGATCAGGGGGATGCGGCGGCCGAACCTGTCGCTCAGCGGGCCGACCAGAAGCTGGCCCAGCCCGAAGCCCAGCATGGTGCCGGTGAGCGTGAGCTGGATGGCTGCCGCCGTCGTCTGGAAGTCGGCCTCGAGCACCGGGAACGCCGGCAGGTAGAGGTCGATCGTGAACGGGCCGAGCGCGGTGAGAGCGCCGAGGATGATGACGTAGAGCGCGCGTCGACGCACCGGGATGGCATCGCCGGGATGCAGCATGATCGGCGCGGTCGCGGGGTTGGCGCCGAGCGTTCGGATGGCGCCGGTGGACGAGGGTACGCGGGGCGTGGACCCGGTGGTGGGGACGACGGGGTTCGGGGCGGTGTTGAGCACGTGGGGATCTTCGTGTTCGCGGGCGGAAGGCCGGGGCCGACGGCGAGGGCCTGCTCGGCCGGACGTCACGCGTCGCGTTCGTCAGGTGGGGAAACCACGATCGAATCGATTCGGCTGAGAGTTCAAGGATAGCAACTCCCCACGTCCCGCAACGGCAGGACGGTGGCGATCCGCTCGGATCGCCCCCGTTTACTGCGTATCTGCCTCAGGCGGCGAGCTCCTTCGCCCGCTGTCCGCGCACGACGAGCGCGTATCCCGTGATGCCGACGATCAGCGCCAGCACGGCGATGCCGAGCATCAGGATGCCGAAGCCGTCCTGATAGGCGCTCACCGCGGCCTGGAACACCGCGGCATCCGGCTTCGCCCCACCCTTGGCGTAGGTGCCGACAGCCGTCAGCGCGTCGGTGATCTGCGAGCTGGACTGACCGCTCGCCCCCAGACGCGAGACGATGCCGCCGATCGTGAGCTGCGTGACGGCGACCGTTGAGATCGCCGTGCCGAGCGAGTAGAACAGCTGCCCGAAGGCGGTGCGCGAGCTCGTGACCGGTCCGTAGAACTCCGCCGGCGCCTCGCCGAGGATCAGCGTTCCGTAAGGCAGCGCCGCCGCGGTGGCTCCCAGCGCGATGAGGATGCCGGCGGGCACGAAGGCGAGCGGGCTCGTCGCGTCGCGCACGAGCGCGGCGGCGATGAATCCGGCGGCCGCGAAGATGCCGCCGAGGAGGATCGACAGCTGGCTGCTCATCCCGCGGGTCATCAGGCGGCCCAGCACGATCGCACCCACGATCGAGGTGAGCGTGATCGGCAGCTGCCAGATCGCCACCTCGCTGGGGGCCATTCCGAGCACGTACTGCCAGAAGTTCGTCAGCTGCAGGAACGATGCGGCGACGCCGAAGTTGAAGATGAA
This sequence comes from Microbacterium sp. 4NA327F11, assembly GCF_005503465.1. Classification (NCBI taxonomy): domain Bacteria; kingdom Bacillati; phylum Actinomycetota; class Actinomycetes; order Micrococcales; family Microbacteriaceae; genus Microbacterium; species Microbacterium sp. 4NA327F11. The sequence goes on from NZ_SCOB01000004.1 coordinate 44,343, forward strand.
GCCCGCGCACAGGGCGGCGAGGAACAGGGGGCGACGGAAGAGCGAGACCGGGAAGAACGGGTTGCGCACCCGCGACTGCTGGAAGACGAACGACAGCAGCAGCAGCACGCCGAGCGCCATGATCGCCCAGGTGAGCGGACTGGTCAGCGAGGTCGCGAGCTGCGAGACGCCGTACAGGAAGACGACCATGCCTGCCACGATCAGCACCTGACCCCATACGTCGCGCGACTCGGTGACCGACGGGGGCGTGTTCGGCAGCAGTGCGAACGCGGCGATGATGCTCAGCGCCGAGAGCACCGGAACGAGCACGAACGCGAGGCGCCAGTCGATGCCGGCGAGGATGCCGCCGCTGAAGGTGAACAGCACGGCCGAGGCGCCCGAGACCGCCGCGAACGTCGCGACGGCGGCAGGAAGTTTTCCGGGCGCGGCGAGCACCTGGATGAAGGCGAACGCGGCGGCATAGACCGCGCCCAGTCCGATGCCGGTGATGGCCTGGCCGAGGATGTAGACGAGGGCCGTCGGCGCCGCGGCGACGACGAGCTGGCCGATGATGCCGGTCACGAGCGCGATGACGAGCATGCGGCGACGGCCGATGCGGTCGGCGAGCAGTCCGGTGGTGATCACGGATGCCGCGATCGCCAGGGTCTGCACAGAGGCGGCGAGGGCTTGATCGCCGCCGACCATGTCGAGCCCACGGCTCGCTCCGACGAGCGCGGTGCTGGCGATGTTCGGGGCGGATCCCTGTACGGCGGCGAGGACGCCGAGGAAGGGGATCGCGAGGCGCGAGGCGGTGCGGGCGGCCGTGGGAACGGTCGAGGTGGTCATGGGCGGGCTCTTTCTGTGGAGGGGAGGCGCGGGGTCAGGACTGGAAGGCGGGCGTGCCGTCGAGGTAGGTCTCGTGCACGGCGATGTCGGCCCAGCCGGCCGGGTCGCTGGTCCACGGATTGCGGTCGACCACGGCGAAGTCGGCGCGGTTGCCGACGGCGAGCGAGCCGCGGTCGTCGGCGTGGATCTGCCAGGCCGCGTGGGTCGTGATCGCGGCGAGCGCCTGCTCGGGCGTCGCGCATTCCTGGGGCGCGAGCACCGTGCCGTCCGCCTCGAGCTGGCGCAGCACCGCGGTGCGCGAGGCGTGCAGCGGCTGGACGCGGGTCACGTTGTAGTCGGAGTGCAGGCTCGGACGCAGTCCGAAGCGATAGGCGGAGGCGAGCCGATCCAGACGCTCGGCGCGCTCGGGGCCGAGGATCGTGTCGCGGAACGCGGCTCCCCAGTAGTAGACGTGGTCCATCAGGAAGCTCGGCGAGATGCCGGCCGCGGCCATGCGGGCGAGCTGGTCGTTCGTCGTCACCGACGCGTGCTCGAACCGGTGGCGGAGCGTGCGGTCGGTGCCGGGGAACAGCTGCTCGGCGGCGGTGAGCGCGAACTCCACGGCGGCGTCCCCGTTGGTGTGGATCATCAGCTGCCACCCGTCGTCGAGGCCCGCCTTCATGACATCGCGAAGGCTTTCGGGGGTCCAGTTGGCGTGGCCACCGTTGTTCTCGCCGAGGTACGGCTGCAGGAAGTAGCCGGAACGGCCCTGGTTCGACCCGTCCGCGACGAGCTTCCAGGCGTCGGCGCGCACCATGTCGTCGCCGCTGAACGGCGTCACTCCGGCCTCGCGCCACGCGGCCGCGACGGCTGCGGGGGTGTCGTATCCGGCGAGGATGGAGAACTGCGCGGTCGAGACGCGGGTCGGCAGTCGACCCGCGCCGTTGATCTGATGCAGCAGCGCGATCTCGCTGACACCGGCGATCGTGCCGGTCATGGCCTCGCGCATCGAGGTCACGCCCTGGGAGGCGAACTCGGTGAGGATCTGGCGGATGCCGCGTTCGATGCCCGCCGCATCCGGGCGCGGCAGGTTGCCGAGCAGGAGCGCGACCGCTGGAGACTCGCCGACGACGCCGGTGAGGCGCCCGTCGATGTGCTGCAGCGTGCCGCCGACGGGCTCCGGGGTCTGATCGGTGATTCCGGCCGCGGCGAACGCCGCACTGTTGGCGTACGCGAAGTGCATCGACGCGTTGAGCACCACGACGGGCCGGTCGGATGCCACGCGGTCGAGGATGTCCCTGGTCAGCACCGGCTCTCCGGGGTAGAGGCTCGGGTCGAAGAGCTTCGCGAGCAGGTACTCGCCGGGCGCGGTGCGGGCCGCGGCATCCTTCAGCGTCGCGACGACGTCGTCGAACTCGGGGCACGCGACGTGCGAGACGTCGGTCCAGTCGAGCGTCATGAGCGAGGCCCAGATGTGCGCGTGGGGCTCGATCAGGCCGGGGATGACGACTCCCTCGGGGGCGATCGTGCGGGTATCGGGGCCGGTGAGGCCGTCGACCTCGGAGCGGCTGCCGATGCCGATGATGCGCCCGCCCGAGACGGCGATGGCCTCGGCGCGGGGGGCTGTGGGGTCACCCGTGGCGATCTCACCGACGATGAGCAGGTCGGCGACGGAGCCGGCGCGGCGGGCGTCGCCGTAGCCGGCGGGGGTGAGGTTCTGACCGGCGGTCGCGATGGCGGGAGCGAGGTGGGCGCGGGTGGTCGGCGGGGCTGCGCAGCAGGCTTCGGACATGATGTGCCTTTCGATGGTCGACGAACGGATGTCGCGGGTCGGTGTCAGGAGACGAGGTGGTGGACGACCTGGGCTGCTTCGTTCGCGGCCAGGATCGCGAACAGAACGGTCATCATGACGGCGTTGTGCGCGATCATCTCCGTCTTGACGCGCTGCAGGGCGCCGATGACGCGGTCGGAGGTGCTGAGGGCGATCAGGGCGGGGACGATCAGCGCGAGCGAGCCGACGATCGCGACGACGACGCACAGCAGGATCGTGATCGGCAGCGAGCTGTGCGCATCGCCGATGAGCGCGCCGCCCTTGAGCGCGAGCGGGATGTTCTTGGTGTTGGTGATGGCCATCACGAACCCGAGTCCCGCGGCGCTGAGGGGCGTGACGTTGTCGATGGCGGCCAGCCATGAGGGCGCCTTCGCGGTCTGGCCGGGCTTCGGGCGCCCGATCCAGCTGAGCACCGCGAAGAGCGCGAAGCCGATGGTGATGATGATCGCGAAGACGAACGAGACGGTCGAGCTGCTTCCCGACGTGGAGGACGAGGAGCTGTTCGCGGAGAAGACGGCGCCGAGAGCGAGGAACACGAGCGAGACGATCGTGAACGTCGTCGTGTAGATCGGCGCGGCGGCCCGGCCGCGGGGCGCCAGCACGATGGCGACGATCGCCACGATCGGCAGCGGCGAGATCATCATGCCGACAGCGAGGGGGATGAGGTTCTGCAGCTCGTTCACGTGCGGGTTCCGTTCGATTCGCGTCGCCCGGAGGATCTCCCCGGTGCGTCTGCGATGACGGTACGTGCCCGGTTTCGGGCGTCAGGGCGGATGTTCGGCTGACACGACGCACGAAGCGCTCACGCGCGCGCGACGCCCCTTTTCGGGCGACTTTGCACGGTTCTGGGTCGGTCGTGACCGGTCAGCAGCCGGCTGCGCGGGGATTCTCGACGCAGGTCTGGCCGACCAGCGCGGTGCGCGCCTCGAGCACCTGGATCGGCGCGGTCGTTGCCTCCGGAGTCACGAGACCGTCGACCGGGATCCAGGTGACGCCGTCGAAGGATGCCTCGGCCGCGTAAGACGTCTCGAGGGTGATCGTGTACTCGCCGCGGGCGCCGTAGACGTGGCTCGTGGCCGTCGGCGTGAACTGCGGAACGCCGAGGGCCGCCCACGTCGAGCCGGCCGACACGGTGGTGCGGGAGGAACCGTCGCCGTACGTGAACAGGTGCCGGGCCGGTGTGAAACGCACCTGCGCCGGCACGTCGAAAAGTGTGCCCGCGACGACATGGGGACGCGTGCCGGTCAGAATATTCGCGGGGAGCCCGACGATCCCCACCCCGGTCGGCTCACTCGCCAGCTCGCTCGGGTCGGGCCGGAACGACGCGATATCCGCGGCGGTCACCGTCGGCACGCCCGGATCGAGCGGCTGAGCAGGGTCCAGACACATCACCAACCCGCAGTCCACCTGGTTCGAGAGGTCGCCCACTCTCTGCACCGGCGTCGCGTTCGTGTAGTTCACCGGGCCCAGGCCCGACCGATCATCAGACTGCGAGTGGCGAGGCACCCACGTCGACCCCGCATCGCCCGACGGTGCGCGCTGCTCGACGAGGTCGACCTGGGTGCCGGAATTCTTGACCGCGGACGAGCCACGTCCACCTGCCGCACCCTGACCGTCATTTTCACCTTCGCCGGCCGGTAGCGCGAGCGCCACAACAAGAGTTGGAACTACGAGCCAACGCATCCGTCGACCGTCTCCCACGACGTCACGCCGCGTACTTTGAACGTCGCGCTATCAACAAGTTCCAGCGTGGCGAGCCGCGCGGCCACCAGGGGACGGCCCTCGAGTGCGGTCGAATTCCCGGCCGAATCAAGAATGTCGGCCGTCGAGACATCGATGCAGGTACCTAGCCGGACAACGCGCTCGTCGACATATTCGAGCGGCTGGACCGTGACGATTCGGTCCGCGCCCACCAGTCGGTAACGGTCGGCATGAAGCTGCGAGAAGTTCCTTCGATCAATATCGGTGAGCGCTCCAGTCGTCATTGCGAACACAGGCTCGAACGTGGATGGATCGGCGAGGTCGACGCGATTGAACGCGTCGACATACGCCCGATACGTCGCCTCCGCCGCCGCATATGCCTCCGCCTCGCTCAAGGCCGTCGGGGTCATCGTGGGCGTGGGCGCGGGGGCGCCGCATCCGCTCATCACGACCGCGGTGAGCGCGGCGATCAACGCGATAGCGGTGCGACGGGGAGCCTGCGACATGCGCCCCAAGGTAGACGAGTACACCGGCATGACCAGGGGTTATCCACAGTCGGCGACCGTCGACGCGCGAACGACGGGCCGGTGGAGGGACCCCTCCACCGGCCCGTCGTTCCGTGCGGTCGGGTCAGCCCTTCGTCGATCCGGCGAGAAGGCCGCGCACGAAGAAGCGCTGCAGCGCGAAGAACACGATCAGCGGAACGATGATCGAGATGAATGCACCGGCGGACTGCAGGAACCACTTCGAGCCCCACGAGCCGGATAGCGAGTTCAATGTCTGTGTCAATGGCAGCGAACTCGATGGAGCGAAGATCGTCGCGACGAGCAGGTCGTTCCAGACCCAGAGGAACTGGAAGATCGCGAACGAGGCGATCGCCGGCATCGCGAGGGGCAGGATCATCCGGAAGAAGATCTGGCCGTGCCCGGCGCCATCGACGCGCGCCGCCTCGATGAGCTCCGCCGGGATCTCCGCGATGAAGTTGTGCAGCAGGAAGATCGCCAGCGGCAGGCCGAAGATCGCGTGCGCGATCCACACCGTCGCGAAGCTGTGGTCGACATCCCTCAGCTCGAAGCCGGGGAACACCGCCACTCCCCCGATCTCGAGACCCCGTGAGAACAGGCTCAGCAGCGGCACGAGCGCCATCTGGATCGGCACGATCTGTAGCGCGAAGACGAACACGAACAGGATGTTGCGGCCCTTGAAGTCGATCCAGGCGAACGCGTACGCAGCGAGCGAGGCGACCGCGATCGGAATGACCGTGGCGGGGATCGTGATCGCGAGCGAGTTGATGAACGACTGCCCGAGGGTCAGCGCCGTACCGCCCGAGGTGAGCGCCTCGAAGTAGTTGTCGAGGGTGAAGCTCGGGTTGACGAAGACCGTCCACCACCCTGTCGACTGGCTGTCGGCCCCGGGGCGGAACGAGGTGACGAACAGGCCGAACGTCGGGATCGTCCACAGGATCGCGATGAGGATCGCGATCAGAGTGGCCCGCTTCGAGGTCAGCTTCTTCTGCGCCAGGTTCTCGTTGCGGCGGGTCTCTCGCGCCGTACGGCGGGCCGCACGGGCGTCGAATGCGGGCTGGGCGTCGATGACGGCCATCAGCGCACCTCCTTCTGCTTGCGCAGCTGTCGCGCGTTGTAGATGATCAGCGGCAGCACGATGAGGAACAGCACGACGGCGAGCGCCGACGAGTGCCCGTAGCTCTGGAACCGCTGCTGCTGGTTCACCATCTCGAAACCGAGCACCGTCGAGTCCGACCGACCGCCGGTCATCACCGCCACGATGTCGTACACCTTCAGTGCGGCGATCGTCAGGGTCGTGAGCACGACGACCAGCGACGAGCGGATTCCGGGCACCGTCACGTTGATGAACCGCTGCCACGCGTTCGTGCCGTCGAGCTGCGCAGCCTCGAGCTGCTCGGTCGGCACGGCCTTGATGGCGGCGGAGAGCACGACCATGGCGAACCCGGTCTGCGTCCAGATGAACACGATGAGCAGGCAGATCGTGTTGACCAGTGGCGCCGTGTCGAGCCAGGGCACCGGCTGACCCCCGAGCCCGGTGATGATCGCGTTCAGCAGACCGATCTGGTCGCCCTGCCGATAGTCGTAGATGAACTTCCAGATGATGCCGGCACCCACGAACGAGATCGCCATCGGCATGAACACGAGCACCTTGAGGATCTTCTCGCCGCGTGCACGGTCGATGAAGGCGGCGTACGCGAGGCCGAGCGCCGTCGAGACGACCGGTGTGACGAGAGCCCAGATGAGGGTGTTGATGACCGACCAGAAGCCTTCCGGGTTCGTGAAGGTCCAGACGTAGTTGTCGAGCCCGACGAACGACTTGCCCGTCTTGTCGAAGAACGACTGGTAGATGGTGCTGATCGCCGGGTAGATCAGGCCGAGCAGAAGCAGAAGCGCTGCCGGCGTGAGGAAGATGATCAGCTGGAACAGGTAGCCCGCGCCTTCGCGAGCCCGGTAGTCCGCGAAGAACAGGAGGGCGCCGAGGCCGAGGGCGATACCCACGACCCAGAGCACGGCGTTCTGGTACGGACGCAGCAGCATGAAGGCGATCACCGGCAGCACGAAGCACGCGGCCAGTCGCAGCCAGAAGTATCCGCGCCCCGCACGGGGGGCGTACTCGATGAGCAGCAGGATGACGCCGACCACCGCGAGCGCGACGGCGAGCATGATCGGGATCTGCAGCAGCGGATTCAGGTTGCCGATCCACTGGAAGAAGCTGTTGAGCGAGAAGCCGAGCGTCGTCGGTCGGGCGTTCTCGACGTGGGGTCCTGTCACCAGCAGGACGAAAAACGCGACCACCGCCACGGCGGCGATGATCGCGATGATGGTGGCGACGCGACGCGTACCGCCCGCGCGGGGCGTCTGCGTGTTCGCGGTCATCGGATGCGACGACATCGTCTCTCCCTCGATTCAGGGCGGAAACCGCGCCGTGAGGGGATCGCTCCGAAGAGCGACCCCCTCACGGGCGGCCTGCCGCCGTCAGGCGATCAGTTGTTGTAGCCGGCCTGGATGTCGCTGAGCACCTGGTCGGTCGGCTTGCCGTCGATCCAGCTGACCATGCCCTTCCAGAAGGAGCCCGAACCCACCGTGGCGGGCATCAGGTCCGACGCGTCGAAACGCACGACCGTGTTCTGGTCCTGCAGCGTCTTCATGGCGTCGGTGAGGAACGCGCTCGAGGCGAGGCTCGGGTCGGCGCCCTTGTTGGCCGAGATCACGCCGCCGAGCTTGACGCGGGCGTTCGCGAAGTCGGGGCTCGACATGTACTCGAGAACCTTCTGCACGGCCGCCGAGTCGCTGAACGACGCGACGAACTCGCCGCCGGCCTCGACCGACTGCGCACCCTCGGTGATGCCGGGGAGGATGAACGCGTAGACGTCACCGTCGGGGGCGACCTTCGGGGTCTGACCCGAGGCGGTCTTCACGTCGAGGAAGTTCGACGAGAGGAACGACGCCTGGTGCGTCATCGCGCAGCTGCCGTCGGCGACCTTGGCGGCGACGTCGGCGAACGCGGTCGAGTTGATGCTCTTCACATCTCCGAAGCCGGCGTTGACGTACTGGGGGTTCAGGAGGATCTGACCCACCGCGTCGAACGCGCTCTTGATCGGGGCATCCGTGAACTTCACCGTGCCGGCGACCCACTGGTCGTAGACGTCGGGGCCGGACTGACGCAGGACGAGGTCCTCGATCCAGTCGGTGCCGGGCCAGCCCGACGCGTCACCCGAGGCGAAGCCGGCGCACCAGGGAGCCTGGCCGGTCTTCTGCTGGATGGTCTTGGTCAGGGTGAGCAGGTCGTCCCAGGTCTTGGGGACGGAGACGCCCCACTCCTTGAACTTCGCCGGCGAGTACCAGACGTAGCCCTTGACGTTGGCGAGCATGGGCGCGGCGTAGAACGTGCCGTCGACCGTGCCGTACGTCTTCCAGTCCTTCGACCAGTACTTGTCGACGTTGGCAGAGACGGTGTCCGACGCCTTCTTGACGTCGCCCGTGCCGACCAGGGTCTTCAGCAGACCCGGCTGGGGCACGATGGCGATGTCGGGCGCCGAGCCACCGGTCACCTTGGTGACGATGTTTCCCTCGAAGCTCTTGTCGCCGGTGTACTCGACCTTGATGCCGGTGTCGGCGGTGAACTGCGTGAAGGACTGGTTCAGCAGGTCGGCCTCCGACCCGGTGATCCCGCCCGAGATCTTGACGGTCTGACCCGACAGATCGCTGGAGCTGCTGCTGGGGCTGCCCTCGGCGCACCCGACCAGACCGAGCCCGAGGGCTCCGATCAGTGCGACCGGCGCTAGGACGTGGCGCCGCTGCAGTGTTGCCATGTGATTCCTCCTCCTTGAGTGCACGGAATTCTTCCGTCTCACATACCGATTCCCCCGGAACCGGTTCCACAGCACCGTATTCGAAGTTCAAGCGATCCACAACCAGCGCCGGTCACGAATCCATAAACCCCACTATTCGTGCGGTGATTCCAGGTTCTGGTGCTCATATCGCGCCGATTTCCCTTTTGTGAATCGCCGTCCCATGTGGAACCGGTTCCCTAAAGTTTCTGTGATCATCTAGACTGCGACGGAAAGTCCCGCGACCACCGGTCGCACGAACCCGTCGACGATGAAGGGATCGAGAGTGAGCGGCATCGCCGACGTCGCCCGCCTGGCCGGGGTCTCCAAGTCCACTGCGAGCCGCGCGCTCAGCGGGGGCGGCTATGTCTCCGAGGAGACGCGCAAGAAGGTGACGGATGCCGCCACCACTCTGGGCTACGTGGCATCCGCCAACGCCGCCGGCCTCGCAACGGGTCGCACGCGCACGATCGCCGTCATCGTGCCGAGGGTCAACCGGTGGTACTTCGGCTCGATGATCGAGGGCATCACCCGCGCGCTCATCCCGGCCGGCTACGACCTGACGCTCTACGTCGCTGAGCCCGCGTCTCAGGATCGCGAGAGCATGTACCGCTTCTTCCTGGCCCGGAAACGATTCGACGGCGTGCTCGCGGTGGCACTCGAACCCGACGACGACGACATCGAGAAGCTGATCGGCATCGGCAAGCCGACCCTGTGCGTGGGCAACGGGCTCAACGGAATTCCGACGATCGGCATCGACAACATCGCGATCGGGCGGATGATCACGCAGCACCTGATCACGCTCGGCCACCGCGAGATCGCCTTCCTCGGGGTGACGCCCTACGACTCCCCCCGCGCACGCGATGTCGCGGACCGGTGCATCGGCTACGAGCAGGCGATGAGACAGGCCGGGCTCGAGGCATCCATGCGCTCGACGCCCTCGACCCTCACCGTGACGGACGGCTACGCGGCCGCCGTGCCGCTGCTGGCCGACATGGAGTCGCGCCCCACGGCGATCGTCGCGGCGTGCGACGAGATCGCGATCGGTGCGATCATCGCGGCGCGCCGACTGGGCGTGCCCGTGCCGGGCCAGCTGAGCGTCGTCGGCGTCGACGGCCACGACTACGCCGAGATGTTCGGACTCACCACGATCGTGCAGCACCCCGAGGAGCTCGGCGAGCTCGCCGCGCGCACCCTGCTCTCGCTCATCGACGGCGACACGGACGTGCCCGACCGGCTGCAACTGCCGACGCGGCTCGTGGTGCGATCCTCGACGACGGCGCCCGCGACCTCCGGCGCCTGAGCGCAGACGACGCTGCCCGCCCCCGGCGAACCGGGGACGGGCAGCGCGATGGCGGATGCCTCAGCTGCGACGGTTGCGCACCGTCATCCGTGCGGCGGCGCCGGCCCCGAGGAGCAAGACGCCTGCCCACAGCAGCCACTGCAGATCCTGACCGCCGGTGCGCGGCAGAGCCGCGAGCGACGGGTCGGCGATCGTCACGGCCTGCCAGCCGATGACGTTCCCGTCAGCGTCCTGGACGACCAGACTGTGGGCGCCGGAGACCCCCGCGGGGATGGTGACGGTGACGTAACCGCTCGCATCGACGAGGAACCACGTGCCGATGCGCACCGGGGTGGAGTGCACCCACACCGTGACCCACTCGCCGGCGAGCTCGACGCCGACGTAGATCTTCACCGCATCCCCGACGGAGGGAGTGGTGTCGCTCGCGGAGATCTTGCCCTCGAGCGCGGCGGTCAGCGCGGCATCCGGGACGGGGAGCGGGATGATCGACGGCGGAGTGGTGCCGGGGACCTCCGTTCCGGGTCCCGTGCCGGGCAGGCCCGTGCCGTTCGAGACCGTGAGCGGCACGGTGACCTTGGTTCCCGATGCCGGTGAGGTGAGCACCACGGACGTCGACGCCGGAGCATCGAGCGGAACCGTGAACGACACCGTGGCGGTCCCGTTGACGAACGCGACCGGCGTGAACGTCGCCGCGCTGCCGGCGACCGCGTACTCCAGCGTGGTGTTCAGCGGCGAGCCGAGCGACGTCATGTCGATCGCGGACACCGTGAACGACACCTGGTCGCCTGCCGAGACCGCAGTGGTCGGCGCACCGAGAACCTGCGCCGAACGGCTGGCGAAGTCCGGCGAGACCGGCTGATGCGTCTCGAGGTAGCTGATCCACGCGTCACGGTCGATCAGACCCGAGTCGCGCGTGTTCGTGCCCTGCGCGAAGGTGCGGAAGTTGTCGCCGCCCTGCAGCAGGAAGTTGAACGAACCGATGCGGTACGAGGCCGCGAGGTCGATCGGCTTGCCGTCGATCCAGATTCCCGTGATGTGGCTGCCCCGCGCCGCGGTCGCGTCGAACGTGTACGAGACGTTCTTCGACAGCCCGAGCTGGAGGTAGGAACGCGACGGGATCGTGCCGTCGGCGTTGGTCTGCCACTGCTCCTCGAGCACGGCCTTGAACTGCGCGCCAGTGAGGCTCGTCGTCCAGAGGTTGTTCACGAAGGGGAGCACCGCATTCGCCTCGGCGTAGGTGATCGTGCCATCCGGAGCGTAGAAGAGCTCGGCGCGCAGACCGCCGGGGTTGACCACACCGATCTCGGCGCCGCCGCGATCGGCCGAGCCGAGCGAGGCGACGAGAGAGTCGGCCACGAGGTTTCCGATCGTGGACTGGCCGGCACGGTTGTCGCGGGCGGTGGCGCCTGCGTACTTCCCGTCGACGTAGCTGCCACCGGTGTACGACGTCGTGATGTCCGCCGTGACCGATCCCTTCGGCTGGTTGCCGATGGCCGCCGCGCTCGCGAGTGCAGCGTTCGTGATCGCGCTGACCTCGGCCACCCGGGGGTAGGTCGAGATCAGCGTGGCCGCCGGGGTGGTCGAGCGGGCGATGTTGCGTGCCGTGTAGCCGAGCACGTCATGGGACGCGCCGTCGATCGAGAGTACGACCTGTCCGAGGTTCTCGCCGTAGTTGCCGGTCTGAACGATGGGGCGGGTCTTGCCTTCGACACCCGGGACCGGGGCATCCCACACGTACTGCTTGTGGGTGTGGCCGGTGAAGATGACGTCGACGCTGGACGAGGTCTTCGTCACGATGTCCGCGAACGCACCGCCGGCCGCGACCTCCTGGTCAAGCGTCGCCTTCTCCGGGGTTCCCGCGCCCGCTCCCTCGTGGTACTCGGCGACGATCACGTCGACCGTGCCGGCGAGTTCCGCCGCGACGCGGTTCACGGCCGCGACCGGGTCACCGAAGGTGAGTCCGGTGATGCCGCCGGGAGCGACCAGGCTCGGGGTCTCCTGCGTGATGACGCCGATGACCGCGACCTTCAGGCCACCCGCGTCGACGATGGTGTACTCGGGAAGCGCCGGCTCGCTGGTGCCCGCCTTGTAGACGTTGGCGCCGAGATACGGGAAGTCCGCCGCATCCTGCACGCGAGCGGAGAGGTCGGCGTAGCCGCGGTCGAACTCGTGGTTGCCCACAGCCGACGCCGCCAGGTCGAGCGCGTTGAGCACGTCGAGGGTCGGCTTGTCCTCGGCGACCGCGGAGGCGAACAGCGAGGCACCGATGTTGTCACCGGCCGACAGCAGGAGGGTGTTGCCTTCGCCGTAGGCGGCGCGCTGCTCCTCGACGGTTCCCGCGAACGCGACGGTGTTGCCGTCGATGCGCCCGTGGAAGTCGTTGATGTTGAGGAGGTTGAGCTCGATCTTGTGCGACAGCGTCACACCCACCACGAGCGGGTCGTGGTCGCTCGATCGGAATGCGTCGGCACGGTAGAAGTCGGTCGCGTTGTAGTTGTAGCGGCTGTACTCCAGCGCCACGGACTCACCTGCGTTGATGTTCCACACGTGCGCACCCGTGACCGCGGCCTGAGCCGACGGCGACGCGAAGATGTGGTCGAGCGAACCCGACTGGCCGCTGAACGAGTACGTGTACTCCTCGGCGCCCTGCTGGATGTAACCCGCGTCGGTGATGACCTTGATCGGGTCTTCCTGGCTGTAGGAGTTGAAATCGCCCAGCAGGAAGACCTTGTCGGTGCCGACGGACGTCTTCAGCCCATCGGCGAACGCCACGAGCGCGTGCGCCTGAGCCACACGCGATGCGTTGCTCGCACCCTGGCCGTCGCCCTGGTCCGCGTCCGCGCCCGTTCCCGACCCCTTCGACTTGAAGTGGTTCACGATGGCGATGAACTGCGCAGAGGTGCCGTCGGCCGCCGTGAAGGCCTGGGCGAGCGGTTGGCGCGCGTTCGAGAAGGCGCTGTCGTTGAGCACGACGGAGGCGCCGACCGGCTTGACCAGCGATGCCTTGTAGATGAACGCCGTGCGGATGACATCCTGCTGGTCGAGCGGCAGGAGCGCATCGGCTGCCGGCGACGGCACGAACGACCACTGCTCGGATCCGAGGGCGCTGTTCAACGCGTTCACGAGCGTCGAGAGCGCGGAATCCCGGTCCTTACCGAACTTGGACGAGTTCTCGATCTCCTCGAGCGAGACCACGTCGGCGCCCAGCCCGTTGATCGCCGCGACGATCTTGTCCTGCTGACGCTTCAGGTTCGCTGCGTCGGCGGCGCCGCGCGGGCCCGATCCCGAGCAGGTGTTCACCGTCACGTTGTTGCCCGCGCGATCGGTGTAGAACGAGCAGGTGTTGCCGGCGGCGACATAGTCGGCGCCCGTGGTGGTGAAGTAGTTGAGCACGTTGAAGCTGGCGAGCTGGATGTCGCCGCCGACGTTCGGTGCGCTCGTGGGACGCCCGTCCGCGATGGCCACGAACGAGGTGTCTCCCCCCGCCAGGAGCTGCGCGGTGGGCTGGAACTTCCAGGTGCTGTTGCGATAGTCGAGCACGACAGGCTTCGCAAACGTGACCGGAGCGCCGACGGTGATGTCGTGATCGCTCAGGTACGGGAGCGCGATGCTCTTGTTCGCGGAGCTGAGGAAGTTGATGGATGCCCCGTCGTCGAGCGTCACACCGCGGGCGGCGTTGTCCGCCACGGCCTGCGCGTACGCGGCGGTGCCGGGTCGGGCGATCTCCGTCGGCGTGATCAGCGGGGTGGTGCCGGTTGCCAGACCGATCTCGGCGTACTGGTTCGTCGAGTAGGTGTTGGTGACGGTGTAGTCGCCCTGGGGAAGGATCAGCATGCCCTCGAGCGACTCGCGCTGCTGGTCGGTCGCGGGGAAGGCGACAGTCGCAGCCGCGACGGGCGCCGGCGCCGTCTCGGACAAGACCGTCGTGCCATTGGCGGTGCCGTTGATCTCGGTGAGCCCCTGGTACTCGGTCACGCTTCCGGTGACCTCGACGTACTGGCCTACGGAGACCTTCGCCGTCGCGGCCGAGCCGAAGACGAAGACCGCATCGGATGCGGTGTGGGTGCCCAAGTCGATGGCGCCGCCGGTGCCGGGGGTCTGGATGTAGAACCCGTTGAAGCCGCCGGTCGGGTAGGCCGCGGTCACGACTCCGCGGGTGGTGACGGTCTGACCGGAGAGCGGTGAGGTGTCGCCGGTGCCCTGGATCGCGGAGATCGGCGTGATCTCACCCGGCGCCGTGGTGGGCGACATGGTGGGCGTCGGCGTGCTCGATGCGGTCGGCGAGGGCGAGGCGCTGGGAGAGTCGGTCGGGTTCGGCGTGCTGCCCGAGCCGGAGTTCTGGGGGGTGACGGTCGTGGTGACCGTGAAGTCCGTGGAGTTGTCGTCGGTGTCGACGAAGCCCGTGCGCGTCAAGGCGTTGGGCGTGGTGTTGCCGCCGGCGTCGGGGGCGGCCTTGGTCTCGAACGTGTTGCCGCTGCCGTAGCCGAGGAGGTCCACGACGCCCGGGGTGCCGAGCACCGAGCCCGGGGTGAGGGTGAGGGGGGAGGACTGGTCGGAGAGCCAGAGCACGCCGTTCTGTCCACCGGGGTTGAAGCTCGTCACCTGATCGGGCGTGGGCAGCGCGACGCCGTTGGCGCCGTTCGAGGCGGCCTGCACGAGGAAGTACGAACCCGGGTTGATCGTGCCCGAGAGGGTGACCGTCGTCGCCGCGCCGGTGCCGGACGCGGACCGGTACTGGAGCGACCAACCGGTCAGGTTCTGCGCGGTCCCCCCGGCGTTGTAGAGCTCGATGAACTTGTTGGTGAAGGGCGCGCCGGCGCTGCCGCCCTTGAGGTAGGCCTCGTTGATGATGACGTCGGCCGGGGCGGGTTCTGCCGCCGAGGCCGCGAGCGCCGTGCCGGGCGCTGCGATGCCGATGAGGAGAGATGCGCCCGCGATGACGGCGAGCGCTCTCCTGCGTGGCTGGGAAATAGACATGAGTCTCCTAGTTCAGGGCTGAGAGCAACCCTGTGAGGCTAGGAGACGGAATGTTGATGGGGGCGACAGTTGTGTGACGCGCAGGTAAACGCTCCATGAGAATTTTCTCACGGAGGATCCTTCACTTAAACATAAGAAATGTTCAGATAACCGGCGAATTGCGCAGCATGGTCGTTCTCGGAGGGGCATTGCGCGCAGAAATGACGAAGGCCCCCGGCGCAGTGCCGGGGGCCTTCGGAGCTGAGAGCAGCGGGATTACTTGAGGGTAACCGTCGCGCCGGCCTCTTCGAGAGCGGCCTTCGCCTTGTCGGCGGCCTCCTTGTTGGCGCCCTCGATGACGGCCTTGGGGGCGCCATCGACAACAGCCTTGGCCTCGCCGAGGCCGAGCGAGGTGAGCTCGCGGACGACCTTGATGACCTGGATCTTCTTGTCGCCGGCAGCCTCGAGGATGACGTCGAACGAGTCCTTCTCCTCGACCTCCTCGGCGGCACCACCGGCGCCACCGGCGGCCGGAGCGGCCGCGACGGCGACCGGAGCGGCGGCGGTGACCTCGAAGGTCTCCTCGAACTTCTTGACGAACTCGCTGAGCTCGATGAGCGTGAGCTCCTTGAAGGCGTCGAGCAGCTCCTCAGTGCTGAGCTTTGCCATGATGTTTCTCCTTGATTGGGGTTTGTCCACCGCGGGCCGACTCAGGCCGCGGACTCCTGCTTCTCACGCAGCGCGTCGACCGTGCGAACGGCCTTCGACAGCGGGGCGTTGAAGAGATAAGCGGCACCGAACAGCGAGGCCTTCATCGCACCGGCGAGCTTCGCCAGCAGGACTTCACGGCTCTCGAGGTCGGCCAACTTGTTGACCTCGTCCGCACTCAGGGGGGCACCGTCGAAGTAGCCGCCCTTGATCACGAGAAGAGGGTGTGCCTTGGCGAAGGCGCGCAGGCCCTTCGCGACGGCGACCGGGTCACCGTGCACGAAGGCGATGGCCGAAGGACCGGCAAAGTCCTCGTCCAGCTCCGTGATCCCCGCGTTGTTCGCGGCGATCTTGGACAGCGTGTTCTTCACCACGGCGTACTCCGCGTCCTGACGGATGGTGTTGCGGAGCTCCTTGAGCTCGGCAACCGTCAGACCGCGGTACTCGGTGAGCAGTACGGCAGTCGAGTCCTCGAAATTCTTCGTGAGCTCGGCGACCGTCGCTTCCTTCTGCGCCATGGCCACTCCTTGTATCCACGTGACGATCCGCGATGGCGGATCGCCGGCCTCAGACCTTCCCGGCAACGAAAAAAGCTCCGGCGCAAGCGCACGGAGCTTCACATGCCCGATGATCGGGAGTTCGTTCGTACACCTGCGCGGGCCCCTGCGTTGCAGAGCTTCGATCGACCTGCGCTCTCGCGCACGACGATGACCGGCGGTCTTCGGCTTGACATCAGCATACGGGATGCCGCTGCCCCCGCCAAACCGCGCCCCGACGCTCGCGTGCAGGCATGTCGCGACCGACGGCTGTCCCGGCCCGGACGTAGGGTCGAACACGTGACACCCGAACTGGCCGCACGCATCGTCGCGGATTCCCGCGATCGCGTGGCCTGGGTGCGGGCGCGGTCCCGCGGCATCACGGCGACGGATGTCGCGGCCCTGTCATCTGCGGCATCCATCTCGCGAGCTGCCGACGCGAAACTGCAGGGCCAGCGCTTCTCCGGCAACGCCTACACGGACCACGGCCGGCGACGCGAGCCGGAGATCGCCGCCTGGGTGGCGGCGACCCACGGCATCCAGCCCTCGACGGCCCTCTTCCACGCGGTTGTCGAGCCGCGGCACCTCGCGACCCCCGACGGCATCGGCATCGACGACCGCGGCCGCATCACCCTCGCCGAGATCAAGACGACCAATAAGTCGTGGAAGTCGATTCCGCGCACCTACCTGCGTCAGGTGTGGTGGCAGCAGCACGTGCTGGGAGCCGAGCGCACCCTCGTCGCGTGGGAGCAGCACGACGGCTTCGTGCCGGTCGGCGACGAGCCGCGCTGCGCCTGGGTCGAGCGCGACGACATCGAGATCGCGAAGCTCGTGCGGCTGGCGACCTCCCTCATCGACGAGCTCTATCGCCGCACGACGCTGGCGCGCACCGGCTCGGATGCCGCGGCCGCACCCGCGGCTCGTCGCGAGGCGTTCCGGGCGCTCGCGCTCTCGGACTGAGCCCGGCACGCACTCCCCCGCCACGGCGGGGTCTTCAGCGCGCCCGCCCAAAGTAGTTGACACAGCGCAACGAGATTCATATAGTTGCTCTCAGTCAACTTTTGCGCCGACGGTGTCGCACTCCCCACCCGCACAGGAAGGCCCCGTCTTGGCCACCATCACCTCTCCGGTTCCGACCGTCGCAGAGACATCGCGCTCCCCCCGACAGGTCATCGAGGCGCTCATCGGGCTGCTGCTCGGCATGTTCGTCTCGATGCTCGCCTCGACGGTCGTCTCGACCTCGCTGCCGGTCATCGTGCACGACCTCTCGGGCGATCAGGCCGCCTACACCTGGGTGGTCACCGCGACGCTGCTCACCACCGCGATCTCCACGCCGGTGTGGGGCAAGCTCGCCGACCTGATGAACCGCAAGGTGCTCTTCCAGGTGTCGATCCTGATCTTCGTGCTGGCGACCGCCGCCGCCGGCTTCTCGCAGAACCCGGGCATGCTCATCGCCTTCCGTGCCGTGCAGGGTCTCGGCGCCGGCGGCCTCGCCGCCTTGAGCCAGGTCATCATGGCCGACATCATCAGCCCGCGCGAGCGCGGGCGCTACATGGGCCTGTTCGGCGCGGTCATGGCCGTCGCCACGGTCGGCGGCCCGCTCCTCGGCGGCGTCATCACGGACGCCTGGGGCTGGCGCTGGAACTTCTTCGTCGCCCTCCCCTTCGCCGTGGCCGCCCTGTTCATCGTGCAGCGCACGCTGCACCTGCCGGCACGCGAGTCGACGCGCGCACGCATCGATTACCTCGGCATCGCGCTGCTCTCCACGGCCGTCTCGCTGCTGCTGATCTGGGTCACCAATGCCGGCACGTCGTACGACTGGTGGAGCCTGCCGACCCTGCTCATGGTGGGCGGCGCCGTCGTGGCCGCGGTGCTCTTCGTCGTGACCGAACTGCTCGTCGCCGAGCCGCTCGTGCCGCTCACGCTCTTCCGCAACCGCACCTTCTCGCTCGCCGTCGTCGCGTCGATCGCCACCGGCATCGCGATGTTCGGGGCATCCGTCTTCCTCGCCCAGTACATGCAGCTGGCGCGCGGCGCGACCCCGACCGAGGCGGGGCTCATGACGATCCCGCTGATCGCCGGCCTCTTGCTGGCGTCCGTCGGCGTCGGACAGCTCATCAGCCGCTTCGGCCGCTGGAAGCCGTACCTCGTCGTGGGCGGCGTGCTGCTCGTGGCGGGCTCGTACCTGCTGTCGACCATCTCGTACGACACCAACTTCGTCGTGGTCTCGGTCTACATGTTCCTGCTCGGGGCGGGCGTCGGCATGACGATGCAGAACCTCGTGCTGGTCGTGCAGAACACCGCCGACCCGTCGCAGATCGGCGTCTCGAGCTCGGGGGTCACGTTCTTCCGCAGCCTCGGCGGCACGATCGGCGTCTCGGTCATGGGTGCCGCTCTCGCCGCGAAGGTCGCGGAACTGGTCACCGCGCGGGCCGCCGACATCGGCGCCGCCCTGCACGCCCTCGGAGCCCAAGGCACCCAGCTCGCCCAGCAGCTGCAGAGCGGCACGATTCCTCAGGTCTCGACGCTGCCCGACGGCATCCGCCAGATCTTCGAGGACGTCTACGCGCAGGGCATCTCGCACTCGTTCCTGATCGCGGTGCCGTTCGCGATCATCAGCGTGCTGGCGATCGTGTTCCTGCCCAACAAGCCGCTCACCCGCATGACCAACAGTGAGCGGGCCGCGGCATCCGAAGCCGACCTCGCCACGGTCACCGTCGCCGAGGCGATGGATGTGCTGGCGCCCGCGACCAACGATGACGCGGATGCCGCGGCCGCAGCAGACTCACACGCATCGCGCGGTACGGTGTCCCGGTGATCTCCGAGGCGAGTGCTGCACCGGCGCCTGACGAGACGGCCGACCCCGTCCGTCAGGCGGCGGTGCGCGGCCTGGAAGGAGCGTTCGCGGAGCTTGCGAGCGAGTTCCGCCGCTACTACGCCGCACTCGCCGAGGCCGCGAGCCCCGGAATGCTGCCGGGCACGTTCAAGATCCTCTCGGTGATCTCCCGCGGCGGCCCCGTCACCGCCTCGACCCTCGCCGAGCGGCTGGTGGCCGACAAGGGCATGATCAGCCGCCAGGTCGGCGAGCTGGAAGAGCTCGGACTCATCCAGCGCACACCCGATCCGCACGACGGACGGGTGCGGGTGATCTCGGTCACCCCGCTCGGCGCAGAGCGCATCGAGACCGCTCGCGGCCCCCTCGAAGGCCGCCTGTTCTCCGCCCTCAGCGACTGGCCGCTCGAGTCGATCGAGAAGCTGACCGAACTGCTGCACGCCCTCGCCTCGGGCGAGGTCCCCGAGGCCTGAGCCCCGCCGGGCGCGCGGCGCCGGAGGCGTGACGCGCCGGCGGACGGGAGGCCCTGTGACGCACCCAGGAGGGTCCGAGGGCACCTTCTCCACCCGGTAGCACCGCCGTAACACCGATGAGACATTGCCGCGCTTGACTGAAGGCTCCAAGGGCAGTGTGCTGCCGACGATGACACACACGGGGGAAGGAGCGACCTTGAGATTCAGGCCGCTGCGCGCCGCGCACTCCGCGACATCCGTCGCGACGAGTGGATTCACCGCTCCATCGACCATGCGTGCCGTCGTCTTCGACGAGACCGGCGCCCCCGACGTTCTGCATGTCGCCGACGTGCCGGTGCCGAGCCCCGTGCTCAGCGAGGTGCTCGTGCGGGTCGTCGCCGCCGGCATCAACCCCATCGACGCGAAGACCCGCGCCGGCGCGGGTGTCTCTGGCGCCGTGCCGTCCCTGCCCTCGACGCTCGGCTTCGACCTCAGCGGGATCGTGGTCGCGTCTCCGTTCGAGGCGCACCCCTTCCCGCCCGGCACCGAGGTGTTCGGCACCGTCGCCTTCCCGCGCACGGGTGGCTCGTACGCCGAGTACGCGGTCGTGCCGACCCTCTCGCTCGCGCGCAAGCCCACCACGCTGTCGCACGCCGAAGCCGCGGCCGTACCGCTCGCGGCGCTCACCGCGTGGGGGCTCGTGGTCGAGACGGCGCACGCGCACGAGGGGCAGAGCATCCTCATCCATGCCGGCTCCGGAGGAGTCGGCCACTTCGCCGTGCAGCTGGCCGCGTACTTCGGCGCACGGGTGACGACGACGGCGTCTGCCGGCAACGCGCAGTGGCTGCGCGAACTCGGCGCGGCCGAGGTGATCGACTACCGCTCGACCCGCTTCGAAGACGTCCTCACCGAGGTCGACGTCGTGATCGACCTCGTCGGCAACGCCGCGGACGACACCGGCACCCGGTCGCTACAGGTGCTGCGCCCCGGCGGACTGTACGTGCTCGTGCCGACCGGATCGTGGCCGGGCTACGCCGAGGCGGCGCGGGCCGCGGGTGTGCGCGCGACGAGCTACAAGTACATCCCCGACGGCGATGTGCTCGCCACGATCGCCCGCCTGCTCGACTCCCGGTCGATCCAGGTCTACGTCGACAAGGTGTACGAGCTGACCGACGCGGCCGCTGCGCACACCTCGCTCGAGCAGGGTCACACGCGCGGCAAGACCGTGCTGCAGGTCGGCGAGGCCTGACCGCGGCTCGCCCCGGGGTCAGGGCGAGTCGAGGGCTACGGATGCCGCGGCTCGCACCCGTGCCGTGAGCGCGTCGACGAGTGGCGAGCGCAGATTCCAGTGCTGCCAGTACAGCGGCACCCGTGCGGGCGCCCCGCCGAGGGCCACGAGTCGACCATCGGCCAGGGCATCGCCGCTCTGCGACCGGGGCAGGAGCCCCCAGCCCATCCCCGAGGTGATCGCGCGCGCGAACTCCACCGACGCCGGCACGTAGTGCCGGGGCGGGCGTGCCGGGTCCGCCCCGTGCTCCTCGAGCCACCGCGTCTGCAGATCGTCACGCCGGTCGAAGTCGACGACCGGCGCGCGCTCGAGCGTCTCGCGCGTCGCCGCCCCGCCTGCGAACCAGCGCTCCGCGAAGGTACGCTCGGCGACGGCCTCGTAGACCATCGTGCCCAGCGGGAGGGAGCGGCATCCGCTCACCGGCGCCCGTCGCGTGGTGACGGCCGCCAGCACGGCCCCCTCGGCGAGCAGATCGGCCGTGTCGTCCTCGTCAGCGCGTCGCAGGTCGACGACGACAGGATTCGTCGTGGTGAGCTCGACGAGCGCCGGCAGCAGCCAGGTCGCGAGCGAGTCGGCGTTCACCGCGATCGCCACGCTGGTGGTCGCGGCACCGTCGACACCGAGCTCATCGAGCGCGTCGTGCTCGAGCAGCGTGACCTCGCGCGCCCAGCGCACCACGCTCTGACCGGCCGGGGTCGCCCGCGCCGGTCGTCCCCGCACGAGCAGCACCTGCCCGAGCTGGGCCTCGAGCGCCGAGATGCGCTGGCTGACCGCGGACGGGGTGATGCGCAGGCGGCGGGCCGCGGCATCCATCGTCCCCTCCTCGACCACGACGGCCAGGGTCTCGGCGTGCGACAGCGGGAGACGGGCCATCAGTTCTCCTTATGCAGCGACAGATACATGAGCTGGCGTGAAGTCTAGGCGGATCGTACGGTCGAGGTGTGCTCGCCTCCCTGCTCGCCGGTCTCGGCCTCGGCTTCTCGCTCATCGTCGCGATCGGCGCCCAGAACCTGTTCGTGCTGCGGCAGGGCATCCGCCGTGAGCACGTGCTCGCCGTCGTCGCCGTCTGCACGCTCAGCGACCTCGCACTCATCGCGCTCGGTGTCAGCGGCATCGGACTCGTGCTGCACGGCGTGCCCTGGCTCGCGATCGTGGTGCGCGTCGCCGGCACCCTGTTCCTGATCGGCTACGGGCTGCTCGCCGCCCGCCGGGCGCTGCGACCCGCGCGCGAGACGCTGGCCGTGACCGGTCCGGCGACGGATGCCGCCACCTCCGCCTCGTCCGGAACGCTCACCGCGACCCGACGTCGCGCCGTCGTCGGCACCGCCCTCGCCCTCACCTGGCTGAACCCGCACGTCTACCTCGACACGGTGTTCCTGCTCGGCTCGGTCGCGTCTTCGCAGGGCGACGGTCGCTGGTGGTTCGCGCTCGGCGCCGGCGTCGCGAGTGTCGTCTGGTTCGCCGCACTCGGCTGCGGCGCTCGCCTCCTCGCGCCCGTGCTCGCGACCCCGCGCGCCTGGCGGGTGCTGGACGCCGTCATCGCCGTGGTCATGGTGACGCTCGGTGTCGTCCTCGCCGTCGGCGGGTGAGCCGCGGCATCCCGAGACGACGAAAGGCCCCCTCCGCGACGGAGGGGGCCTTTCGGAAGCGGTCCGATCAGACCAGCGAGTTGACGTCCAGCGGGATGCCGGGGCCGAACGTGGTCGACACGGCGCCCTTCTGGATGTAGCGGCCCTTCGAGCTCGACGGCTTCAGACGCACGATCTCGTCGACCGCGGCGGTGAAGTTCTCGCCCAGCTGCTCGGCCGTGAACGAGGCCTTGCCGACGACGAAGTGCACGTTGGCGTGCTTGTCGACGCGGAACTCGATCTTGCCGCCCTTGATCTCCTCGACGGCCTTGGCCGGGTTGGGGGTCACGGTGCCGGTCTTCGGGTTCGGCATGAGGCCACGGGGACCCAGCACCTTGCCGAGACGACCGACCTGGCCCATGAGCTCGGGGGTCGAGACCGCCGCGTCGAACGCGATGTAGCCGCCGGCCACCTTCTCGATGAGCTCGGCGCCGCCGACCTCGTCCGCACCCGCGGCGATGGCGGCCTCCGCGGCCGGACCCGTCGCGAACACGATCACGCGCGCCGTCTTGCCGGTGCCGTGGGGAAGGATGACAGTGCCGCGCACCATCTGGTCGGCCTTGCGCGGGTCGACCGAGAGCTTCAGCGCGACCTCGACGGTCGAGTCGAACTTCGCCGAACCGGTCTCCTTCGCGAGCGCGACGGCCTCAGCGGCGGTGTAGAACTTGTCGGCGTCGATCTTGGCCTTCGCGGCCTCGTACGCCTTGGACTTCTGTGCCATGGTGACGCTCCCCCTCAGTCCTCGACCGTGATGCCCATGGAACGGGCGGTGCCGGCGATGATCTTCGATGCGGCCTCAATGTCGTTCGCGTTGAGGTCGGGCTGCTTGGTCTCGGCGATCTGGCGCACCTGCTCCTTGGTGAGCTTGGCGACCTTCACCGTGTGCGGGGTCTTGGACCCCTTCTGCACGCCAGCGGCCTTCTTGATGAGCTCCGCCGCCGGCGGGGTCTTCAGGATGAACGTGAAGCTGCGGTCTTCGTAGACGGTGATCTCGACCGGGATGACGTTGCCGCGCTGCGACTCGGTCGCGGCGTTGTACGCCTTGCAGAACTCCATGATGTTGACGCCATGCTGACCGAGCGCGGGGCCGATCGGCGGCGCCGGGTTGGCGGCGCCGGCGTTGATCTGGAGCTTGATCAGGCCGGTCACCTTCTTCTTCGGTGCCATTTCCTTTTCCTTTCAACGAGCGGATGCCTCGCGGCATCCCTCTCTCCCGCAGCCCGGCCATTCCGGGGAGCGGTGGTCTGTGTCAGAGCTTGGTGACCTGGTCGAACGACAGCTCGACGGGGGTCTCGCGCTCGAACAGCGAGACGAGCACGGTGAGCTTGCCGCTCTCGGGCTTGATCTCGCTGATGGTGCCCGGGAGACCCGCGAACGAGCCCTCCTTGATCGTGATGGTCTCGCCGATCTCGTAGTCGACCTCGGCGGGGATGACGCGGGCCGCGGCCGGAGCGCCCTTGACGGGGGCGCCGCCCTTGGCGGGGGCCGCCTCCTTCACCTCGACGAGCGACTGCAGCATCGTGAAGGCCTCTTCGAAGCGCAGCGGGGTCGGGTTGTGCGCGTTGCCGACGAAGCCGGTGACGCCGGGCGTGTGGCGAACGACCGACCAGGTGTCCTCGTTGAGCTCCATGCGCACGAGCACGTAGCCCGGGATGCGCACGCGGGTGACCATCTTGCGCTGGCCGTTCTTGATCTCGACGACGTCCTCCATGGGGACCTCGACCTGGTAGATGTCCTCCTCGACCTCGAGCGTCGACTTGCGCTGCTCGATGTTGGCCTTCACCTTGCGCTCGAAACCGGCGTAGGAGTGGATGACGTACCACTTGCCCGGCAGCGAGCGCAGCTCGGTGCGGAACGCCTCGACCGGGTCGAGATCGGCGTCGACGTCGAGGTCGTCGCCGAGCTCGGGGCCGTCGTAGGGGGCGACCTCGTCGGCGGCCTCCTGGGCGAGCTCCGCGGCCTCCTCGGCAGCGGCGTCGGTGAGCACCTCTGCGGCGGCCTCGGCCTCCGCGGTCTCGTCGATCTCGAGAGCGTCGTTCACGATCGCATCAGCCTCCGGGTCGTCGATCTCGACGACGTCGTCGTCGAAATCCGCGTCATCCTCGTCCTCGACGTGGAGCGCGACCTGCTCGGCGGCGGTCACCGACTCCTCTTCCGCGGCGAGCGTGTTGCCATCCTGCGCGGCGTCGTCCTCGCTGGACTGCTCGGCGGCCGTCGCCCAATCGGCGTCGTCGACATACTTTTCAGACACGTGCGTTCTTCCTCAGTTCTCCGGTGCGGATCCGGCGCTCAGGCGCCCGGGGTTCCGAACACCACGGTCGTCAGCCACACGAACAGAAGGTCTAGTCCGTAGACCACCGCCATCATGACGATGACGAAGCCCAGCACGACGGCTGTGAACTTGACGAGCTCCTGCCGGGTCGGGGTGACGACCTTGCGCAGTTCCGCGATGACCTGACGGATGAACAGGACGATGCGAGCGAAGATGTTGGGCTTCTTCTCGCGGCGTGCATCGCTCTTCGCGACGACGTCGTTCTTCGCCTCGTCCTGGACCATTGACTCCACCTGGATCATCGTTGTGTCAGCTGTTGCGCTGACGCGCAGGGCGGACAGGAATCGAACCTGCAACCTGCGGTTTTGGAGACCGCTGCTCTGCCAATTGAGCTACCGCCCTAGAGACCCGGGGGTCTCGGCGCCCGCACTTCTGCCGCAACCGGAGGGAGGGGGTCTCGCACCCGATCTTCGGGCACGGCAAAAGAATGCAGACTTCTACTGCACGTTCCAGTGTACGTCATGCCTCCGGCGCGCTGCGACCCGGGGTCAGAACACGTGCACCCCGGAGCGGTCCGGTTCGGGGGCGAATCCGAAGGCGCGACCGGTGATCTCGGCCGCCGTGACGCGCACGTAGTTGCGCTTCAGAGTCGGCACCCACGGCTGAAGGCCGAGCTGTTCGGCGGTCTCGATCTCGGCCTCCGTCTCGAGCCGCCGGGCGTGTCCGCGCACGACCACGCTCCATGCGCCGGCGTCCGTGTGGTCGTCGACCTCGAACAGCACCTCGTCGTTCACGGTCAGCTCGAACAGCTTGCTGCCCTCGGCCGTGCGGAACACGATGTCGCCGCCGGTGACGACGTAGTTGACCGGGAACACGTCGAGCACGTTCCCGATATGCGTGACGAGCCGTCCGAGCTGCTGCGTCGCCAGGCGCCGCAGGCACTCCGACTCGTCGAGACTGTCCACCACCCCGATCTCGTCCATGCCCCGATTCTCCTCCCGATCGCGCCGCCGCACGAGGGGGATTCGTCGCGTTCCGCGGCCTACGATTCCGGGATGACCCTCGCGCCGCTGCAGCTCGACGAACTGTGGGACTTCGGGGATGCCGCGGCATCCGAGGGGCGCCTCGTCGCCGCTGCCGCAGCGGCGACGGACGACGACGAGCGGGCCGAGCTGGAGACGCAGATCGCCCGCGCGCTCGGCCTGCAGGCGAGGTACGCGCGTGCGCACGCCGTGCTCGACACGGTCACCGGGCAGGCGCCGGCCGCCGCGGTGCGGGTCGCGCTCGAGCGCGGAAGACTGCACAACTCGGCCGGCGACGCTCAGGGCGCGATCGTGCACTTCCGGCGGGCAGCGGATGCCGCGGCATCCGCCGGTCTCGTCTTCCTGTACGTCGATGCCCTGCACATGCTCGCGATCGCCGACCCGTCGAACGGCGATCGGCACACCGCGGCAGCATTCGCCGCGCTCGAGGACGTCACCGATGCGCGAACACAGCGCTGGCGCGTCTCCCTGCACAACAACGCCGGCTGGGCGGCGATGGCGGCGGGTCGCCACGGCGACGCCCTCGTGTCGTTCCACGCCGCGCGCGCCGACGCCGCACGGTGGGGGACCGCGCAGCAGATCGAGTGGGCCGACGAGTCCCTCGCCGAGTGCCGTGCAGCCCTCGGCGATGAGGCGTGAGGTCAGCCGGCGACGCGGACGAGCTTCTTGTTGACGAACTCGTCGGCGGCGAGCAGACCCATCTCGCGGGAGGTGCCGCTGCGCTTGACGCCGCCGAAGGGCAGCTCGGGGCTGTCGGCGAGCACGAGGTTCACGTAGACCATGCCGGCATCGATGGCGTCGGCGACGCGCTCGGCCTGCGCCGGGTCGGTCGTGAAGACGTAGGAGCCGAGGCCGAACGACGTGTCGTTCGCGATCGCGACGGCCTCGTCCTCGCCGGCGACGCGGTAGACGACGCCGACGGGGCCGAAGAGCTCCTCGCGGTAGACGTCCATGTCGCTGGTGACATCGGTGAGCACGGTCGGCGCGTAGAAGGCGCCGTCGCGCGTGCCGCCGGCCACCAGCGTCGCACCCTGGGCGACCGCGTGGTCGACCTGGGCGGCCAGGCGCTCCGCCGCGGCGAGCGACGAGAGCGGGCCCAGCACGGTGTCCTCGGCGAACGGATCGCCGACCGTCGCCGCGGTCATCGCAGCCGTGAACTTCTCGACGAACGCGTCGTAGAGACCGTCGACCACGATGAAACGCTTGGCCGCGTTGCACGACTGCCCGGTGTTGTCCAGGCGCGCCTCGACCGCGGCGCTCACGGCACCGTCGAGGTCGTCGGTCGAGAGCAGGATGAACGGATCGGAGCCGCCGAGCTCGAGCGCGACCTTCTTGAGGTTCCGTCCGGCGATCTCCGCCACCGCGGCACCCGCCCGCTCGGATCCCGTGACCGAGACGCCCTGCACCCGCGGGTCGGCGATGACGGTCGCCGCCTGGTCGTTGGTGATGTAGAGGTTGGTGTATCCGCCGACCGGCACGCCGGCGTCGTGGTAGATGCGCTCGATCGCGGCCGACGACTCGGGGCACTGCGGAGCGTGCTTGAGCAGGATGGTGTTTCCGAGCACCAGGTTCGGTGCGGCGAAGCGCGCGACCTGATAGGCCGGGAAGTTCCACGGCATGATGCCCAGCAGCACGCCGATCGGCGCCTTGCGGATCACCGCGGTGCCCTCGCCGAGGATGTCGATCGGCTGGTCGGCGGTGATCCGCCCGGCATTGTCGGCGTAGAACTCGGTGATGTCGGCGGCGAAGTCGACCTCGCCCTCCGCCGCGGCGAGAGGCTTGCCCATCTCGCGCACGATCAGCGCCGACAGCTCGTCGCGACGCTCACGGTGAAGCTCGGCCACCCGCCGGATCGCGGCCGCCCGCTCCGCCACGGGCGCGAGGCGCCAGGCGCGGTAGGCGGCATCCGCGGCGGCGACCTTCGCGGCCAGCTCGGTGTCGGTGAGGGTGTCGTAGGTGGCCAGGGTCTCGCCGGTGGCGGGGTTGACGACGGCGTACTCGCTCATGGGCTCTCCTCGGTGGTGGTCAGTCGGCGGCGGCCCGGCGGGCCGCGGTCAGGATGTCGGCGGCGGCGGCGCGACCCATGCGGATCGCCCCGTCGACGTGCTGGTAGCCGGCGCCCGCCATGTCGCTGCACGCGAGGTGGACGGGTCCGATCGGCGCACGCAGGTGCGGACCGTAGCGGTGCAGGCCGCCGAGGTCGAAGCTCGCCGCGTAGGCACCGCGCGTCCACTCCTCGCTCCCCCAGTCGCTCTCGAAGTAGACGACGGGATGCCGCGCCTCGTCGCCGTAGTAACGGGCGAGGGCGTCGAGGATACGGGTGCGCCGCTCGTCGGCGTCGAGGGTGAACACGTCGTCGGCGCGCTGGTCGGACACGAACCCGACGAGGGTGCCGCGGCTCTCACCGTGGGTGGTGTTGTCGTAGGCCTCGTGCACGAGCTCGTACGGGCTGAACGCCGTGCCCGACAGGCCCGCCTCGCGCCAGAACGGCCGGTCGTAGACCGCGTGCACCTTGATCACGAACCCCATGGAGAGGTGCTGGTGCAGCTGCTGCTGCAGCCGGGGCAGCGGCGGCTCGAAGCCGATGCGCTCGAACAGCGTGGGAGCGAGGGCAAGCACCGCGAACCGTGCGTGCACCTCGAGGTCCGGGGCGGATGCCACCACCCCGCCGTCACTCCATGCCAGACGGTGCACCGGGGCACCCAGGTGCACATCTGCGCCGAGGCGCTCGGCGAGCAGCAGCGGCACCTGCTGGAGTCCGCCGATCACGCGGCGGTCGAGGATGTAGTCCGCGTCGACGAGGTGCGAGAAGCTCCCGGCGCTCGCAGCCATGAGCAGCGCCTGCAGGGCGGAGAACGCATGGGCGGGCTTGGTGAGCATCGCCGCCGCGACGTAGAGGGCGATGTTGTCGACCGCCTCGGCATCAGAGGACTGTGCGCGCAGCCACGCCTCGAACGAGATCGTGTCGAGCGCGACCGCGTCGGGGTGCGCCCACGGGGCGTCCGGGTCGATCTCGGCGGTGAGCGCATCGAGGCGTGCGATGAGCGCGGTCATCGCCGCCGCCGTCTCCTCGGAGACCGGGAACAGCTCGCCGGTGAACCGGCGCAGCTCGCCGTCGCGGCCGCGATAGAGGCTGTCGCCCTCTCGGTAGCGCGGATAGGTCTCGAGCCCCAGCTCGTCGAGCGTCTCGAGCAGCGCGGTCTGATCGGGCGATACCCACTGGCCGCCGATCTCGAGCACCGCGCCGTCGACCGTGTCGGTCCACAGCCGCCCGCCGACGCGGTCGCGGGCCTCGAGCACCGCCACCGACAGCCCCTGGCGGCGCAGCTCATGGGCGGCGGTGAGACCCGCCGCGCCCGCGCCGATGACGACGACGTCCTTCGTGATCGAGGTCATCGGCGCTCAGTTCGCCGCGAGGGCCGCGCCGATGACGTCGAACGCCTCGTGCACGAGGGTGTCCGGGATCGACAGCGGCGGGAGGAAGCGGATGACATTGCCGTAGGTGCCGCACGTGAGCACGATGACGCCTTCGGCGATCGACGCTTTCGCGACGGCGGCGGCGAGCGTCGCATCGGGCGCGCCGGTCGCGGGGTCGACGAACTCGGCCGCGATCATCGCGCCACGTCCGCGCACGTCGCCGATGCGGGCATCGGCCGCCCGCAGCGCCTCGAGGCGGGCCACGAGCACCTCACCCAGATCACGGGCACGGCCGGCGAGGTCGTCGCTCTCGTACACGTCGATCGCGGCGAGTGCCGCGGCGCAGGCGATCGGGTTGCCGCCGTAGGTGCCGCCCAGGCCCCCGGCGTGCGAGGCATCCATGATCTCGGCGCGCCCCGTGACGGCGGCGAGCGGGAGGCCCGCGGCGATGCCCTTGGCGGTCGTCACGAGATCGGGGACGACATCGAACAGCTCGCTCGCGAACATCGAGCCGGTGCGGGCGAAGCCGGTCTGCACCTCGTCGGCGATGAAGACGACGCCGTTCTGGCGGCACCAGTCGGCGAGCGCGGGCAGGAAGCCGTCGGCGGGAACGATGAACCCGCCCTCTCCCTGGATCGGCTCGATCAGCACGGCAGCGACCTGCGACGCGCCGATCTGCTTCTCGATCATCGCGATCGCGCGGGCCGCGGCATCCGGACCCGACAGTCCGTCGCGGAAGGGGTACGACAGCGGCGCCCGGTAGATCTCGCCCGCGAACGGGCCGAAGCCGAGCTTGTACGGCATGGCCTTCGCGGTGAGGGCCATGGTGAGGTTCGTGCGCCCGTGGTACGCGTGGTCGAATGCGACGACGGCCGGCCGCCCGGTGAACTTGCGCGCGATCTTGACCGCGTTCTCGACCGCCTCGGCGCCGGAGTTGAACAGCGCGGTCTTCTTCTCGTGATCGCCGGGCGTCAGCCGGTTGAGCGCCTCGGCGACGGCGACGTAGGAGTCGTACGGCGAGATCATGAAGCAGGTGTGGGTGAACTGCGCGGCCTGCTGCGCGACGGCGGCGACCACCGCCGGGTGGCTGTTGCCGACCGTGGTGACCGCGATGCCCGAACCGAGGTCGATGAGGGAGTTGCCGTCGGCGTCGACCACGACGCCGCCGCCGGCGGCGACCGCGTGGATGGGGGCGGTGTGCCCGACGCCCGCCGGCACGGCTGCGGCCTTGCGCTCGAGGAGCTGCTGCGACCGCGGGCCCGGGATCGCGGTGACGAGGCGGCGCTCCTGCGGAAGCGCGGGGCCGCCCAGCGGGACGGTGAGGGTGTCGGCGGTGCTCATGTCGGCGACGCTAGCCGCCGACACTGACGACCACCACTCGACGGCGTGTATAACGGGAACGATCACGGCATCCATCCCGTACAGACCGGATGCCGCCACCGCCGCCCGAACGCCGAGGACCCCATGGCCGAGCCGCACGTCCCGACCCTGCGCGCGCTGCTGGCGCGCACCGAGCTGCGCCTGCGGCTCGAGACGCCCGAAGAGGCGCTGCCGGCGGGCGCGCTCGATGCGGAGCTGCGATGGGTGCACAGCTCGGACCTGCTCGACCCCACACCCTTCCTGTCCGAGGGGCTCGCGCTGCTGACGACCGGCACGCAGTTCCTCGCGACGGCCGCGGAGCCCGACGAGTACGTGGCGTACGTCGAACGACTCTCCTCCCGCGGCGTCGTCGCCGTCGGCTTCGGCACCGAGGTCGTGCGCGCCGGCATCCCGCCCGAGCTCGCGGCGGCCTGTCGCGAGGCAGGACTCCCGCTCGTCGAAGTGCCCTACCGCACCCCCTTCATCGCGGTCGCCCGCGCGAACGCCGAGGCGATCGCCGCCCAGGCATACGCCCGTCGCAGCTGGGCTCTCGCCGCGCAGCGGGCGATCTCCCTCGCGGCACTGCGGCCCGGCGGACTCGGCGCGATCGTGGACGAGCTGGCCAAGCAGCTCGGCACCTGGGTCGGCCTGTTCGACGCCTCCGGCGCGCTCACCCACGCCCACCCGGTCGACGCTCTCACGTCCGAGGCCGCCGAGGCACTGACCGACGAGGTGCAGACGCTCCTGCGGCGCGGCGCCAACACGGGATCGGCCCTGCACGCGGCATCCGGCTCCTTCAGCCTGCAGACCCTCGGTCGCACCGGACGCCTCCGCGGCGCACTCGTGATCGCCGCGACGCACCTCGACCAGGAAGAACGCGGACTCGTGACCGCCGTCGTGGCGCTGGCCGGCCTCGCACTCGAGCAACGCCAGCGTCTGGACCGCGGCTACGGCGCGCTGCGGCGCGGCGTGCTGCAGGCTCTTCTCGCGGGAGATCTCACCCTCGCCCGCCGCATCGCGCGCGACGTCTGGGGCGCGCTGCCGGGCGGCGATCGCACCGTGGCCGTGACGGATGCCGCCTCCTCCCGTCGCGCCGCGATCTTCGACTGGCTCGACGTGCGGGCCGACGAACCGGGGGTCGAGGTGTTCTATGGGCGCGACGACGACCAGATCGTCGTGCTCGCGGGAACCGGCGGCGAGCGCGTGGCCGCCGACCTCGCGGAGGCCTTCGACCTCCGGGTGGGTGTCGCCGCCGTACCGGACGACGACCTTGCGACCGCCCTGTCCCGCGCGCGCCTCGCCCTGGAGCGCGGCACGGGACGCGTGCGCCGGTTCGAGATCGTCGCGGACGTGGGACTGCTCCCGCACCTCGCGACGCCCGATGCGCGGCGCCTCGCCGACGCCACGCTGGCGCCGCTCGTCGCCCACGACGCGGCCCACGGCACCGAGCTGGTCACGACGTTGCGGGTGTGGCTCGCGCATGACGGGGGGCACGAGGCATCCGCCCGCCTGCTGGGCGTGCACCGCCACACGGTGCGCGCGCGGGTGGCCCTGGCCGAGCACGTGCTCGGGCGGGATCTGTCGGGGTTCGCCGCGCGCAGCGAGCTGTGGGTCGCCATGGAGCTGACGGGCGCGCCATCGATCTCGAATACTTCGCTATCCGCTGAATAGAACTACTCAGACAACCGAAACCGTCGCGAAATACATCCGCAACGACGTTTTTCCTTGTCATGCGGGGTCGCACCCGTTAGCGTCTCCGGCATGACCGGTCAGCATTCGGCACCCCCCACCCTGGCGTCCCGCGGGTACTCACCGTCGGGCCCGTTCGACAACGACGACCTGCAACGCAAGAGCCGCGACCACCTGTGGATGCACTTCGCCCGCCACGGCGCCAACCAGGCAGGCGCGCCGGTGCCGATCATGGTGCGCGGCGAGGGCCACCGCGTGTGGGACAGCCACGGCCGCGAGTACATCGACGGACTCGCCGGACTCTTCGTCGTCGCCGCCGGGCACGGCCGTCGTCGCCTCGCCGAGATCGGCGCCCAGCAGGCCGAATCGCTCGCCTTCTTCCCGCTGTGGTCCTACGCCCACCCGGCCGCGATCGAGCTCGCGGCCCGACTCGCCGACTACGCCCCGGGCGACCTCAATCGCGTGTTCTTCTCCTCCGGCGGCGGCGAGGCCGTCGAGACGGCGTTCAAGCTCGCGAAGCAGTACTGGAAGCTGCAGGGCAAGCCCGGCAAGCACAAGGTCATCTCCCGCGCCATCGCCTACCACGGCACCCCGCAGGGCGCCCTCGCCATCACCGGCATTCCCGCCATGAAGGCGCCGTTCGAACCTCTCACCCCCGGCGGATTCCGCGTGCCCAACACCAACTGGTACCGCGCCGGCGAGATGGGCTTCACCGGACCCGACGAGGCCGCGTTCGGCATCTGGGCCGCCGAGCGCATCCGCGAGGCCATCCTCTTCGAGGGGCCGGAGACGGTCGCGGCCGTCTTCCTCGAGCCGGTGCAGAATGCGGGCGGATGCTTCACTCCCCCGCCCGGCTACTTCCAGCGGGTGCGAGAGATCTGCGACGAACTCGACGTGCTCCTGGTCTCGGACGAAGTGATCTGCGCGTTCGGGCGCATCGGCACGATGTTCGCCTGCGAGCACTACGGCTACGAGCCCGACATGATCACGTGCGCCAAGGCGCTGACCAGCGGCTACGCGCCGCTCGGAGCCACGATCGTCAGCGACCGCGTCTTCGAGCCCTTCGCCCACGGCGACACGACGTTCCTGCACGGCTACACCTTCGGCGGACACCCGGTCTCGTGCGCGGTCGCGCTCGAGAACCTCGACATCTTCGAGGAGGAGGGGCTGCTGCAGAACGTGCAGACCCACGCGCCGCTGTTCCGCGCCGAGCTCGAGACGCTGCACGACCTTCCGATCGTGGGCGACGTGCGCGGCGACGGCTACTTCTACGGCATCGAGCTCGTAAAGGACAAGACCACCAAAGAGACCTTCGACGAGGCCGAGTCCGAGCGCCTGCTGCGCGGATTCCTCTCGTCGGCGCTGTTCGACGCGGGCCTGTACTGCCGCGCCGACGACCGGGGCGACCCGGTCATCCAGCTCGCCCCGCCGCTGACCATCGGCCCGAGCGAGTTCCGCGAGATCACCGGCATCCTCCGTGACGTGCTCACGGAGGCCGGCAACCTCATCTGATCCACCGGGGCCACAAGGCCCCACCGCACCGACAGATCCACCGAGGCCGCCGGCCTCAACAGAGAAACGACACACCGACCCGGTCGGCGGCCGCTGGGGGCCTGCGTCCGACCGAGTCTCCGCATCCATCCATCACACCTCGCGCGGAGGCGAACATGACCGTCACAGCCCCCACATCCGGATCAGAAGACAAAGGCCTGCGAAAGGGGGCTGTCGGTCTCGTCGGAAGCGTCGTGATCGGCATGTCCTCCACGGCGCCGGCGTACAGCCTGGCGGCGAGCCTCGGCTTCGTGGTCGCCAGCGGCGGCGCCGTGCTCGCCGGCGTCAAGGCGCCCGCGATCATGCTGCTCGCGTTCATCCCCATGTGGATGATCGCCGTCGCGTACGGCGAGCTGAACAAGGCCGAGCCCGACTGCGGCACCACCTTCACGTGGGCGGCGCGCGCCTTCGGCTCCGTCGCCGGGTGGCTCGGCGGCTGGGGCATCATCGCGGCCGACGTGATCGTGATGGCCAACCTCGCGCAGGTGGCGGGCTCGTACGGATTCACGTTCGTCGGCACCATCACCCAGGACGGCGACATCACGGCGCTCTCGAGCGACACGCTCTGGTCGACCGTCGCGGGCGTCGCCTGGATCGTCATCATGACCGGCATCTGCTACCTCGGCGTCGAGGTCTCGGCGCGTCTGCAGTACGCCCTGCTCAGCATCGAGCTCGTGGTGCTGGTGCTCTTCTCCGTCGTCGCCCTCACCCGCGTCTACAGCGGCAACGGCGTCGACGGCTCCCTCACCCCCTCGCTCAGCTGGCTGTGGCCCGGCGGTCTCGACTTCGGCACCGTCGTCGCGCCGGCCATGCTCACGGCGATCTTCATCTACTGGGGCTGGGACACCGCGGTCTCCCTCAACGAGGAGACCGCCAACCCGAAGAAGACCCCCGGTCGCTCGGCGATCATCTCGACCCTCCTCCTGCTCGTCACCTACGCCCTCGTCTCGGTCGCGGCGATCGCGTTCGCGGGCGTCGGCACCGACGGGATCGGCCTCGGCGTGGAGTCGAACGCGGCGGACGTCTTCTCGGCCATCGCGCCGACCCTGTTCGGCAACAGCTTCTGGGGCCAGGCGGCGGTCGCGCTCCTCGCGTTCTCGATCCTCACCTCGGCCTCCGCCTCCACGCAGACGACGATCCTGCCGACAGCCCGCACCGCGCTGTCGATGGCGGCGTTCAAGGCGATCCCGACGCGCTTCGCACGCATCCACCCGAAGTTCCTCACGCCGACCTGGGCGACCATCGGGATGGGCGTGGCATCCATCGCCTTCTACGTGCTGTTCACCGTGATCTCGCCGAACCTGCTCACCGCCCTCATCGGCTCGGTCGGCCTCATGATCGCCTTCTACTACGGACTCACCGGCTTCGCATGCGTCTGGTTCTACCGCCGCACCCTGTTCTCGAGCGTGCGGAACTTCGTCATGCGCGGGCTCGTTCCCCTCGCGGGCGGCGGGATCCTCGCGGTCGCGTTCGTCTACGGCCTCATCCAGTTCGCCCAGCCCGACTGGCTCCAGGACGCCGACGGCAACAACGTTGAGTTCTTCGGGATCGGTATGGTGGCCGTCGTCGGTGTGGGCGCGATCCTGGTGGGCGTCGTGCTCATGATCGTCTGGTGGATCGTGTCGCCCGACTACTTCGTCGGACGCACCCTCGGCCGCGCGCAGGCCGTGCTGGTGCTCGAAGGCGTCGACGAGGGACACACGTTCGGCCTGCCGGACTCGGGCCGCGAGCCCACCGTCATCTCGCCCGACCTGTCGAACCTGCCGACCGGTCGCATCGCGATCGACGAGACCACCGGCATCGAGTACCGACGGTCCAAGTCACGCAAGGGCGACCCGACCGTCTGAGGCGCTCACCCGAGGGCGACGACCTCGATGCCCGATGCGGCGAGGGCGTCGACCTCGGGATGCTGCGCGCCGGCGTCGGTGACGACGAGGGCGAGGTTCTCGGGCGCCGTCACATTGAGCTGGTTGACGACCCCGAGACTCGCGGCGCTCGCGCCGACGACGACCCGTCGCGCGATGTCGATGCCGGCGCGCAGGATCTCGGCGACGTCCGCATCGGCGGCCGTGACACCTCGGACGGCGTCGAGTCCCTCGGCGTCGATCACCGCCGTGTCGTAGTTGTAGCGGCGAACGACACGCTCGGCGTCGGCTCCGACCGCGATGCCGGCCCCGCCGCGCAGCAGACCCCCCGCGATGACCACGGTGGTGTCCGGGTCGGCGGCGAGCACCAGCGCGACGTCGGGCGACGGGGTGACGATCGTGAGCCCGAGGCCCCGCCCGATGAGGGTGCGCGCCACGCCGTGGCCGATGACGCCCCCCGCGATCATGACGGTGGATCCGGGTTCGAGCACGTCGACCACCGCCTCGGCGAGCGGGGCGGCATGATCGAGGTGCACTCCGGGAACGTCGGCGGTGCGACCCTCGGGCCGTGGGGCGGACGCGCGGCGCGGAATGGCCCCTGCGCTGCGCAGCGCCTCGATGTCGCGCCGCAGCGTCATCGCACTCACACCCAGCTCCGCCGCCAGACCGGCGAGTTCGACGTCGCCGGTCGATGCGACGCGCGACACGATCGCCGAACGGCGCTCCGCGACATCCATCGTCGTCCTCCATCCCGCCGCGGATCGGGTTCCGGGCGAGTGTGAGAAGACTGTCACACCCGGCGCCCGTGCGCCTATCGGCCGGCCGTGCGAATGCTCAACGTCGACGCGGCGATGTCAGTCGCGCGGCGCGTGGGTCGCGAGGAACTCGTAGACCTCCGTCGTGTCGACCCCGGGGAAGGCTCCGGTCGGGAGGGTGGCGAGCAGGGTGCGCGGGGTGCGCACGTTCGGCCACGCGTTCTCGCGCCATTGGGCTTCGAGCTCGACCGGTGCGCGGCGGCAGCACACCTCGACCGAGTGCTTCGAGACGCCCCGGTTGGGGGTGTCCCGTCCGAGGAACCACTTGGTGTCGTCGAAGCGCACCCCGACGCTCACCGAGTGCTGCCCCTCGCTGGAGTTCTCGACGCGGGCCGTGCACCAGTAGGTGCCGTTGCCGGTGTCGGTGTACTGGTAGTACGGGTTGAAGCGGTCGTCGACGTCGAAGACGACCCGGCTCGTCCAGCGACGGCAGCACATCTGGCCCTCGGTGGCCCCCAGCCGGTCGGTCGGGAAGTTCACGTCGTCGTTCTCGTAGGACTTCGTGATCGTGCCCGACTCGTGCACCTTGAGGAAGTGCACCGGGATGCCGAGGTGCACCGTGGCGAGGTTGGTGAACCGGTGCGCGGCGGTCTCGTACGAGACCGAGTAGGCATCGCGGAGGTCCTCGATCGAGATGGCCTTGCGCGTCTTCGCCTCGCCGAGGAACGGCACGGCGTGGGCCTCGGGAATGAGCAGTGCGCCGGTGAGGTAGTTCGTCTCGACCCGCTGACGCAGGAAGTCCGCGTAGCTGGCGGGTTCGGTGTGCCCGAGGATGCGGCTCGAGAGCGCCTGCAGCACCGCGGTGCGCGAGTCGCCCTTCTGCGTGAGCTTGCTGGAGAGGTAGAGCCGCCCGTTCTTGAGGTCGGCGACGCTGCGGGTGGTCTGCGGCAGGTCGGGCACGTAGTGCAGAGTGAACCCGAGGTGGGCGGCGATGTCGCTCGTGGTGCGCTGGGTGAGGGGGCCGCCCGGGTGGTGCACGGCATCGAGAATGTCGCGGGCCTGCCGTTCGAGCTCGGGGAAGTAGTTGTTCTGCCCGCGCATGAGATGGCGCAGCTCCACGTTCGCGCGCCGGGCCTCCTCGGGGGTGGCGGCGCGCTCGTCGCGCAGCCGCTCGATCTCGTGCTGGAGGGCGAGCATGGCCTTCAGCGCCTCGTCGGGCACGGTCTTGCCGATGCGGAAGGGCGAGATACCGAGGGCCTGGAAGGTCTGCCCCTTCATGGCGCGCTCGAGGGAGACCTCGAGGGTGGCGCGCTCGTCGAGCGTCTCGGCCTCGAGCAGCGCGTCGATGGAGGTGCCGAGCGCCTTCGCGATCGCGCGCAGCAGGGTGAGCTTCGGCTCGCGTTTGCCGGTCTCGATCATGGACAGCTGGCTGGGGGCGCGTTCGACCGCCTCGGCGAGCGCCTCGAGGGTGAGCCCCTGCTTCGTGCGCAGCTGACGGATGCGTCGGCCGATCGTCAGCGCGTCGGCCTCGACGTCAGTTTCGGTGGGAGTTTCCGCGAGCGTCATGCCGCGCAGTCTGTCACGAAGAGTGAATTTTTTGCAATCTTCACTCCGAGAATCGCAGGGTTCGCTCTTGAACTTCACGGATAGTGGTCTCACGACGACCTGCCGGTCCACCGACGGACCCGGCATCCGATGAAGGAGACCGCCATGACGATTCAGGCCACGCCCGGACAGCCGCCGCTTCGCGCCGGCGACCAGACGCAGACCGCAGCCGAGCTGCAGGAGATCTGGGACACCGACCCCCGCTGGGACGGCATCGAGCGCACGTACACCGCCGAGGACGTCGTCCGTCTGCGCGGCTCGCTGCGCGAGGAGAGCACCCTCGCCCGCCGCGGCGCCGAGAACCTGTGGAACCTGCTCCACACCGAGGACTACATCCGCGCCCTCGGCGCGTACACCGGCGGCCAGGCCGTGCAGCAGGTGCGCGCGGGCCTGAAGGCCATCTACCTCTCCGGGTGGCAGGTCGCCGCCGACGGCAACCTCGCCGGCCAGACCTACCCCGACCAGAGCCTCTACCCCGCCAACTCGGTTCCGTCGGTCGTGCGCCGCATCAACAACGCGCTGCTGCGTCAGGACCAGATCGAGCACGCCGAGGGCACGATCACCCAGGACTGGCTCGCCCCCATCGTCGCCGACGCCGAGGCCGGCTTCGGCGGCCCGCTGAACGCGTACGAGCTCGCCCAGTCGCTCATCCAGGCCGGCGCCGCCGGCATCCACTGGGAGGACCAGCTGGCCAGCGAGAAGAAGTGCGGCCACCTCGGCGGCAAGGTGCTCGTGCCGATCCAGCAGCACATCCGCACCCTCAACGCGGCCCGCCTCGCGGCCGACGTCTCGGGCGTGCCGACCGTGATCATCGCGCGCACCGACTCGCTCGCCGCCGACCTGCTCACGAGCGACGTCGACCCCCGCGACCAGGAGTTCACGACCGGCGAGCGCACCACCGAGGGCTTCTACCGCGTCCGCGCCGGCATCGAGCCGGTCATCGCCCGCGGCCTCGCCTTCGCCCCGTACGCCGACCTGATCTGGGTCGAGACCGGCGAGCCCGACATCGAACTGGCGCGCGAGTTCGCGGCCGCGATCCACGCAGAGTTCCCGGGCAAGATGCTCGCGTACAACTGCTCGCCGAGCTTCAACTGGAAGCGTCACCTGAACGACGAGCAGATCGCGACCTTCCAGCAGGAGCTCGCCGACCTCGGCTACAAGTTCCAGTTCATCACCCTCGCCGGCTTCCACGCCCTCAACTACTCGATGTTCGACCTCGCCCGCGGCTACGCCGAGCGCGCGATGAGCGCCTACGTCGAGCTGCAGGAGCGCGAGTTCGCCGCCGAGGACGACGGCTACACCGCCACCAAGCACCAGCGCGAGGCCGGCACCGGCTACTTCGACTTCGTGTCGACCGCGCTGAACCCCGACAGCGCCACCCTCGCGCTGGTCGGTTCGACCGAGTCCGAGCAGTTCCACTGATCCGCGACAGCGTCATCGGATGCCTCGGGGCCGGGGCACACCTCGCGCCCCGGGGCATCCCCCACACCCCCTGACAGAACATCTCCTAGGAAGAACGGGCCAATGACTCCCACCGCCACGGGCATCGCGCCCACGACGAACTCCACCCCCACGACCCACGCGGGTCCCGCGATCGAGATCACGGGCCGCCTCGGCGAGCGCTACGACGAGATCCTCACCCCGGACGCCGTCGCCTTCCTCACCGAGCTCCACCACCGCTTCTCGGGACGCCGCCACGACCGGCTCGCCGACCGCATGCGCCGCCGTTTCGAGATCGGCAACGGCCGCGACCCGCGCTTCCGCGACGACACCGCCGCCGTGCGCGCGAACCTCGACTGGAAGGTCGCCGGTGCCGGACCCGGCCTCGAGGACCGCCGCGTCGAGATCACGGGTCCGACCGACCCCAAGATGACCATCAACGCACTCAACTCGGGCGCCCGCGTGTGGCTCGCCGACCAGGAGGACGCCACCTCGCCGACGTGGAAGAACGTCGTCGAGGGCCAGCTGTCGCTGTTCGACGCGATCCGCGGCCAGTTGTCGTTCACCAGCCCCGAGGGCAAGGAGTACCGCGTCACCGCCGAGCGCACCCCGACGATCGTGATGCGTCCGCGCGGCTGGCACCTGGTCGAGAAGCACATCCGCTTCATCGACCGAACGGGCCGCGGGATGGCGGCGTCCGGGTCGCTCGTCGACTTCGGGCTGTACTTCTTCCACAACGCGCAGCAGCTGATCGCGAACGGCTCGGGTCCGTACTTCTACATCGCCAAGCTCGAGTCGAGCGAGGAGGCGAAGCTGTGGGACGACATCTTCACCTTCAGCGAGGAGTACCTCGGCATCGCGCACGGCACCATCCGTGCCACGGTTCTGATCGAGACGCTGCCGGCCGCGTTCGAGATGGAGGAGATCCTCTACGAGCTGCGCGACCACTGCGCGGGCCTGAACGCGGGCCGCTGGGACTACATCTTCTCGATCATCAAGAACTACCGCGGCCGCGGCGCCCGCTTCGTGCTCCCCGACCGCAGCGACGTGACGATGACGGTGCCGTTCATGCGGGCCTACACCGAACTGCTCGTGAAGACCTGCCACAAGCGCGGCGCCTTCGCGATCGGCGGCATGAGCGCGTTCATCCCGAACCGTCGTGACCCCGAGGTGACGCAGCGCGCGTTCGAGAAGGTCGCGGCCGACAAGAAGCGCGAGGCCGGCGACGGCTTCGACGGCACCTGGGTCGCCCACCCCGACCTGATCCCGGTGGCGCAGGCCGAGTTCGACGCCGTGCTGGGCGAGAACCCCAACCAGGTGTCGCGCCAGCGCGACGACGTGGAGGTCACCCCGGCGCAGCTGCTCGACGTGCACATCGGCCTGCCGATCACCGCGGCGGGCGTCCACGGCAACGTGTCGGTGGCGATCCGCTACATCGAGGCGTGGCTGCGGGGCCTGGGCGCGGTGGCGCTCGACAACCTCATGGAGGATGCGGCGACCGCCGAGATCAGCCGCTCGCAGGTGTGGCAGTGGATCCACCAGGACCGTGAGACCGAGGACGGCACCGCCATCACGGTGGCCTACATCGAGGAGCTCATCGCGCAGGTGCTGGGCGAGGTCGACCGCCGCGACGGCGACCGGTTCGACGACGCGGCAGAGGTGTTCCGCGAGGTCGCGCTGCGAGAGGAGTTCCCGACGTTCCTGACGATCGTGGCCTACTCGCGGTTCCTCGTCGACACCGAGTGAGACGGCGCCGCGGGGGGACGCGGCGCGAAAATCGGATGCCCCGGGGCCCCGCACCCCGGGGCATCCGTCTGTCTGCCGGCAGGATGCCTAGGATCGCGGGTATGGGAGCGCAGGCATGACCCGCAACGGTGAGGTGTCGTTCTGGTGGGCGCGTCGGGGCGGGGCGCCCGCGCCGCGCGCGGCGCTTGCAGGGTCGATCGAGGCGGACGTGTGCATCGTCGGCGCCGGCTACACCGGACTCTGGACGGCGTACTCGCTCGCGGGCCTCGATCCGTCGCTGCGGATCGCGGTGATCGAGCAGCGCTTCGCGGGCTACGGCGCCTCGGGCCGCAACGGCGGCTGGCTCACCAACTCGGTGACGGGCGGCCGCGAGCGCTACGTCCGCAGCCACGGCCGCGAGGCCGCGATCGCCCAGCAGCGCGCGCTCAACGACACGGTCGACGAGGTGCTCGCGGTCGCCGCCCGTGAGGGCATCGACATCGGCGCGCACAAGGGCGGCGAACTGACCGTCGCGCGCACGCCCGCCGAGCTCGCGCGGCTGCGCGCGTTCGCCGATGCCGAGGCGGCCTGGCCCCACACCGACCTCGAGTGGGCGGATGCCGCGGCCACCGCCGAGCGCGTGCGGGTCGCCGGGGCGCTCGGGTCCCTGTGGCATCCGCACTGCGCGCGCATCGACCCGGCCGCGCTCGCCGCGGGGCTGGCCGCGGCGGTCGAGCGGCGGGGCGTGACGATCTACGAGCAGACCCGGGTCGAGGAGATCGTGCCGGGCCGCGCGCGCACCGCGCACGGCGACGTCAGGGCGCCGATCGTGATCCGCGCGACGGAGGGCTTCACGGCGGGCCTTCCCGCGACCCACCGCACCTGGCTGCCGATGAACTCGTCGATGATCGTCACCGAGCCGCTGCCGGCGGACGCGTGGGACGAGATCGGGTGGGACGGGCGGGCGACCCTCGGCGACATGGCGCACGTCTACATGTACGCGCAGCGCACCGCCGACGATCGCATCGCGTTCGGCGGCCGCGGGGTGCCGTACCGCTACGGCTCGCGGGTCGATGCCGACGGCTCCACCGCGCCGGGCACCGTGCGCCAGCTCACGGCACTGCTGCGCACCTTCTTCCCCGCGGCCGTGCGCGTGCCGATCGCGCACGCGTGGTCGGGCGTGCTCGGGGTGCCGCGCGACTGGGCGGCGACCGTCGGGTTCGACCGCGCTACCGGCCTCGGCTGGGCGGGCGGGTACGTCGGCACCGGGGTGACCGCCACGAACCTCGCCGGCCGCACCCTCGCCGACCTGGTGCTCGGTCGCGACACCGCACTCACCCGCCTGCCGTGGGTGAACCACCGCGCCCACCGCTGGGAGGTCGAGCCGCTGCGGTGGCTGGCCGTCCGCGGGCTCTACGCCGCCTACCGCGCGGCCGACCGCGTCGAGGCGGCGACGGGCACGGCGCGCACCTCGGTCGTCGCCCGCATCGCGGACGCCATCTCCGGCCACTGAGGGCGGCGGCGCGTCGGCGCGGCGCCGTCAGCGCAGCAGCGCGGCGGAGTGCCGTCACCGGGGCAGCGCGGCGGCGAGACGGGCGTTGACCCGCTCGAGCTGCGACGCGAGGCGCGCGGCGAGGGCCGCGGCATCCGCGTCGTCGATGCGCTCGCACACGGCGTCCCAGTGCACCGTGACCGCATCTCCTCCCGCAAGCAGGTCGCCGTACGGCACCGACACCCGGCGTGGGGCGGCCTCGCCCCACGAGAGCCGGCCGTCGGCGTAGTACAGCGCCGGGGCGTCGACGAGGCATCCGTCGTCGACGACCTCGCGCACACGCGCCGGCACCACGCTGCAGTCGGCGAGCACCTGCACGGGCTCGGGAAGCCCCGTGTCGAGCAGGCGCGTCCACGGGTAGACGCCGAACACGTGGAACGCGTGGTGCGGTGCCGCCTCGGCGGCGAGCCGGTCGTCGAGGTGTGTCCAGTACGAGCCCGCCTGCGGCCCGATGATCGCGACCAGCCGTCGCCACACCTCGTCGGCGTCGAGCGCGTCACCCTCGGCCGAGCCCGTCCAGTAGGCCCGCACCGCCCGCTCGTCGAGCGGGTCGACGCCCAGCAGACCGCCCACGACCGTGAGGTAGGGCCAGGCGCCCGAGAAGCGCCGGGCGACGTCGGGCACCGAGACGGATGCCGCCTCCACCCGCGCGACCGCGGCGAGGCCGTCGGCACCCTCGGGGCCGCAGTACCCGCGTTCGTTCGGCTGATGCGCGTAGCGCGCGAACAGCCGCTCGCCGGCGGCGGTCACGCCCGCGCCACCGCCTGCGCGGCCTCGCGGTGCAGGCGCCCGAAGTTGTAGTACGCGGCGCACGCACCCTCGGGCGAGACCATGCAGGTGCCG
Organism: Microbacterium sp. 4NA327F11; assembly: GCF_005503465.1. NCBI lineage: Bacteria > Bacillati > Actinomycetota > Actinomycetes > Micrococcales > Microbacteriaceae > Microbacterium > Microbacterium sp. 4NA327F11. The sequence goes on from NZ_SCOB01000004.1 coordinate 87,856, forward strand.
ATCGGCGTCTCCGGGGTGCAGGCCGTGCCGAACACCTTGCACTGCCAGGGCTTGATGACCCCGCGCAGCACGCTGCCGCACTCGCAGGCCGGCGGGTCGGCGACCCGCACGCCCGGCATCGCGAACTTCTGCTCCGCGTCGAAGCGGGCGTAGTCGGGGTGGATGCCGTAGCCCGAGCGCGGGATGTAGCCGAGCCCGCGCCACTCGAAGGTCTCGCGCACCGCGAACACCTGTCGCATGAGGGCGAGGGCGGCGGGATTGCCCTCGGGCCGCACGACGCGGGCGTACTGGTTCTCGACCTCGCAGCGCCCGCTCTCGTACTGGGCCAGCAGCATCTCGATCGACTGCAGGATGTCGAGCGGCTCGAAGCCGGTCACCACGATCGGCAGGCCGTACTCCTCGGGGATGAACCGGAAGATCTCGGTGCCGACGACGGTCGAGACGTGCCCGGGGCCGATGAAGCCGTCGAGCTCGAGGTCGGCCGAGTCGAGGATGGCGCGCAGCGGCGGCTCGATGAGCACGTGGTTGCAGAAGATCGAGAAGTTCCGCACGTCGAGGGCCGCCGCCCGCGCGATCGTCACCGCGGTGGAGGGGGCCGTCGTCTCGAAGCCCACGGCGAAGAACACGACCTCCTTGTCGGGGTTGTCGATCGCGATCTTCAGCGCGTCGAGCGGCGAGTAGACGAACCGCACGTCCGCGCCCGAGGCCTGCGCCTGCAGCAGGCTCCCCTCGGTGCCAGGCACCCGCATCATGTCGCCGAAGGTCGTGAAGATCACGCCGGGACGGTGCGCGAGCCAGACCGCGTCGTCGACGCGACCCATCGGGATGACGCACACCGGGCAGCCGGGACCGTGCACGAGCTGGATCGACTCCGGCAGCAGGTGCTCGAGGCCGTGCCGGTAGATGGTGTGCGTGTGACCGCCGCACACCTCCATGAACGACAGCGGGCGACCGAGGCGCTCGGCCTGGCCCTCGATGACCGTCAGCAGCGACCGGGCAGCCGCCGGGTCGCGGAACTCATCGACGAAACGCATCAGACGATCTCCGTCTCCATGAAGGCCTCGAGCTCCTCGTCGTAGGTGCGACCGAGCTTCCGGATCTGATCGAGGGTGAGGTCGGCCTCGCGCTCGTCGATCTTGCTCATCGCGAACCCCACGTGCACCAGCACCCAGTCCCCCACCCTCACCCCCTCATCGGCGAGGAGGCGGGTCGAGATGGTGCGGCGCACGCCGCTCACCTCGACGGACGCGAGGTCGTCGGCGTCGTCGACGATGGCGACGATCTCGCCGGGGATGCCCAGACACATGGGGGATTCCTTCTTTCCGTGCGGCCGGTCAGCAGATCCGCGGGAGCGGATCGCCGACGAGCATGTCGACGATGCGGGTGCCGCCGAACGCATTGCGCACGGCGACGATGTCGGACGGCGAGGCGACGATCTCGCCGATGCGGGCGGCCTGCGCGCCGCCGGGTAGCGACCGCAGGGCGGCGAGCGCGGCATCCGTCTGCGCCGCCGGCACGATCGCGGCGAACATGCCCTCGTTCGCGACGTAGAGCGGGTCGATGCCGAGCATGTCGCACGCGCCGCGCGCGGCGGGTTCCACCGGCACCGCGTCGTCGTCGACGATCACGCCGAGACCGGCCGCCTGCACGAGCTCGTTGAGCACCGTGCCGAGGCCGCCACGGGTGGCGTCGCGCATCCACCTGGTGCCGGGCGCGGCATCCATCATCGCCTCGACCAGAGCGGACACCGCTCGTGAGTCGCTCGCGACCGGCGCATCGATCGCCAGGGTGCCGCGGGCGAGCATGACCGCCATGCCGTGGGAGCCGATGGGTCCGGACACGAGGATCGCGTCGCCGGGCTCGACGAGGCGCGCGCCCAGCTCACGGCCCTCGGGGATGACACCGACCCCCGCGGTGGTGATGAAGACCTTGTCGGCGGCTCCCCGCGGCACCACCTTCGTGTCGCCCGCGACGATCGCGACGCCCGCCGCGTCGGCGGCGCGCCGCATGTCGGCGGCGACCTCCCGCAGCACATCGATCGACAGGCCCTCCTCGATCACGAACGCGGCTGTGATCCACCGCGGCACGGCGCCGGTGACCGCGAGGTCGTTGACGGTGCCGTTGACGGCGAGGTCGCCGATCGAGCCGCCCGGGAAGCGGATCGGGTTGACGACGTACGAGTCGGTCGTGAACGCGAGACGCCCGGCGGGCACCTCGAGCACGGCCGCATCGCCCGGATCGGACGGTGTCGGCGAGCCGAACGCCTCGAAGAACACCGCGTCGACGAGCGCCGCGGACGCCTTGCCGCCGGCGCCGTGGGCGAGGGTCACGAACTCGTCGATGAGACGGGGCCGTCGACGGCGGAACGCCTCGATGCGGGCGAGGACGTCGTCCTCGCTGTCGTTGAGCCGGTTCTTGGAGCGCGGGGGCGCAGCCTGGTCGGTCATCGGGGGTCTCCGATCGGGGGAAGGGATGCGGGCTCGGCGACCAGGGCGATCGCGGTGCCCGCGTGGATGACGAGGAGGTCGCCGGGCAGCACCTGCCCGACGATCGTCACGTCGACGTCTTCAAGGCCATCGGCCGTGCGCACCCGCGCCGGCTCGAACAGCCCCTCGGGGGCGGCGACCACCTCGCCGAGGCGGCCCTCGTCGCTGCAGGTGATGCACACCTCGTCGGTGCACTCCACGATCGCCGGGGCGATCGCGAGCGGGTCGGCCGCCAGGCGCGGCGCCGACTCGGCCCAGTCGGCGAGGAGTTCCCGCGGGTCGCCCGGCACGCACACCGTCGCGAGCCCGTCGTCGGGGCGGGACGACTCCCCCACCCAGATCGCGTTCGCGCCCCACGCCGACGCACGGCGCAGGATGCGGTCGCGCCCCGGGAAGTCCGCCACGGCCACGACGCTGTCCCCGGCCCGCACCCGGGCGCGCAGCACCGCCTCGGCGCCCGCCGTCGGCACCGCGACGAACGGCGCGGGAGCCGCGGCATCCGTCACGACATACAGGGCGCCGTCGATCGCGCGACTGCGAGCGAGGTGCACCGCCGCGACCCGCCCGTCACTCACGACGCCACCGCCGGGAACTCGTCGAGCAGGCCCGCATCGCGCATCGCGGACATGACCTGCGCGACCTGCTCCTCGGGCACTCTGGTGAGCGCGAAGCCGGCGTGCACGATGACGTGGTCGCCGACCTCGAGGTCGGGCAGGAAGTTCAGCTTCACCCGGCGCAGCTCGCCCGCGAAGTCGACCTCCGCGAGCAGCGCGCCGCCCTCATCCCACCGTCGCAGGATGCGACCCGGAATCGCGAGACACATGTGCGTCCTCCCCTCTCTCCAGCAGCAGGGTGCCGGCCCAGGCCTGCCCCAGACTGAGACCTCCGTCGCCGGCCGGCACGCGCTCGTGCACGAGCACCGGCACCTGCAGTGCGGTGAGCGTGGCACGCACCGCCGTGCGCAGGGCGAGGTTCTGCCAGGTGCCGCCCGAGAGCCCCACCAGACGCGCGCCGCGGGCGGCGGCGACGTGCGCGAGGGTCTGGGCGGTCCACATGGCGATGCCGTCGTGGAACCGCCGCGCAAGGCACGCGACGGCGTCGCCGGCGCGCAGCCGGTCGGCGAGCTCGCGCACGAGCGTCTCGGGCGTGACGTCGGGTGCGGCGCCGTGGCCGCCGTGTCGGCAGGCGGATGCCGCGGCCTCCAGCTCCATCGCGGCCTGCGCCTCGTACGTCACCCGGTGGCGCACACCGAGCAGTGACGCGACGGCGTCGAACAGGCGACCGACGCTGGAGGTCGTCGGGCACGCGATGCCCGCGGCGAGCTGCGAGCGCACGACGGCGAGCTCGGCGGGCGGGGCGGCGTCGAGGCAGGGCAGGCCGGTGTCGTCGATGCCCCAGTCGGCGAGCACGGCGACGGCGGTCTTCCACGGGTTGCGGGTCGCGCTGTCGCCGCCGGGCAGCCGGAACGGGCGCAGGTGGGCGGCGCGCTCCCACCGCAGCGGCCGGGCGTCGAGCGCGAGGAACTCGCCGCCCCAGCTCGTGCCGTCGTCGCCGAACCCGGTGCCGTCGAAGGTCGCGACGACGACGGGCTCACCGCCGGCCTGGTGCTCGGCGACGAGGCTCAGCGCATGCGCGTGGTGGTGCTGCACCTGCAGCAGGGGGATGCCGCGGGCCTCGGCGTGCCGCTCGGCCCACCGGGTGGTCGCGTAGTCGGGGTGCCGGTCGGCGACGAGCAGGTCGGGCTCGCGGCGGTGCAGGGCCGCGAGCTGGGCGACGCTGCGCTCGAACGCGCGCTGGCAGGCCAGCGACCCCATGTCACCGATGTGGGGCGAGAGGAACGCCATGCCGTCACGGGTGAGGGCGAACGTGCTCTTCAGCTCACCGCCGACGGCGAGCACCGCGCCGGCGCCCGAGGCGAGCCGCACCGGCAGGGGCGCGTAGCCGCGGCTGCGCCGCAGCGGCACGAGCTCGTCGCGGTCGGGGTCGGCGAGCACCACGGAGTCCTCGACGGGCACGTGGATCCGCCGGTCGTTCGACACGAACGCGTCGGCGATGCCCGCGAGCCCCGCCCGCGCCTCGTCGTCGTCGAAGAACAGCGGATCGCCCGACACGTTGCCGCTCGTCGCCACCCACACGTCGCCGTCGCCGAGCAGCAGCTCGTGCACCGCGGCGCTCGCGAGCATCACGCCCACCCGATCGAGCCCGGGGGCCACCGACGGTGCCAGATCGGATGCCGCGGCCTGCCCGGCGATCACGATGGGGCGCGCCGGTCCCGCCAGCTCCCGTCCCGCGCGCGGGTCGAGGTCGATGAGCTGGGCGGCGAGCGCGACCGATCCCGCCATCACTGCGAACGGCTTGTCGGGGCGGTGCTTGCGCTCCCGCAGGCGCGACACGGCGTGCTCGTCGCGCGCGTCGCACATGAGGGTGTACCCGCCGAGCCCCTTCACCGCGAGGATGCCCCCGGAGCGCACCAGCTCACGGGCGGCGTCGATCGCGTCGAGCCCGGTGGCCGCGGCATCCGGTTCGGCGTCCTCGTCGTAGCGGAGCGTGGGGCCGCACTCCCAGCAGCTGATCGGCTGGGCGTGGAAGCGCCGGTCGAGCGGGTCGTCGTACTCGGCACGGCACGCGTCGCACATCGGGAACACCGACATGGTCGTCAGCGGGCGATCGTAGGGCAGGTCGCGGATGATGCTGAGCCGCGGACCGCAGTTCGTGCAGGTGATGAACGGGTACCGGTAGCGGCGGTCGGTCGGGTCGTGCAGCTCGCGGCGGCAGTCGTCGCACAGCCCCGCGTCGGCGGGGATCAGGGTGCGCGCCCCCTCGGCCCGCCGCGAGGGCACGATGCGGAAGCCGCTCTCGTCGGGGATGGTCGCGACCGCGCGCACCTCGACGTCGTCGACCACGGCGAGCGCCGGCGCATCGGCCCGCACCGCGGCGATGAACGCGCCGAGAGCGCCCCGCGTGGCCTGCGCCTCGATGAAGACGCTCTCGTCGTCGTTGCCGCACCAGCCGGTCACCCCGTAGGCGGCCGCCACCCGGGCGACGTGCGGCCGGAAGCCGACACCCTGCACCACGCCGCGCACGGTGAGTGCGTGGCGTTCGAGCGAGGGGGATGTCGGGGAGAGCACGTCGACCTCAGTGCGCGCCGCAGCCGCAGCCCTCGGGTCCGCAGGCGTGCGCGCCGACCCCGCAGGCGCCGGTCGGCACGGCCCGGGGGCCGCGCAGCATCGCCTCGAGGCTCACGAACGCGGGTCGCCGCTCGACGGGAGCGGCGATCCCGGCCGGGTCGGGCATGCGGATGATGCCGTGCATGCCGAGCAGCATGCGCACGGCCGGGTCGTCGACGAGCTCGAACAGCAGCTCCTTGCCGCGCGGGTCGGCGCGGAGAGTGCGCACGATCGTGGTCAGCGCGTCCTTCGCGAGCGCGTCGGCGGCGAGCGCGAACTCGTCCGCGACCGCGCGGCTCTCGGGAGACAGCTCGGCGAGGGCCGCGACGGCCCGGTCGAGCCGCGTGGCGGCGGCGTCGAGGTCGACGGTCTCGTCGGCGGGGGTGGGGGCGATGGTGGTCATGCGGGGCATCCTCTTCTCAGTCGTCGGCGCCCACGGCGATCAGGCTGCCGCGCAGATCGCGCACGATCGCGGCGGAGCTCTCATCGCCCTTCGACGCGAACAGGAACTCGGCCTCATCGAAGCGCTCGCGCGCATCGCCGAGCAGACCCAGGTGCGCGAGCGCGTTGCCCTGGTTCGACAGCACCCGCGCGCGCCCGAGGGCGTCCTTCTTCGGCGAGCGGGTGCGCAGCACCACCTCGTACAGGTCGACGGCCTCCATGAGGTGGTCGCGCTGCTTCGCGGACGGAGCGTAGACGAGCGCGTTCGCGAGGTTCAGACGGGCGCTCGCCCATTCCTCGGCGTCGCGCTCCTCGTCGAGCAGCCGCACCGCGGTGCGCAGCGACTGCAGGGCGATGCCGACCCGCAGGTGATCGGCGTCCGAGACGATCGGGGCCGCGAGGTAGGCGGTGCCGAGGTTCAGATGGATGCGCGCGAACAGCGACCGCTGCCCGACCTCGTCGATCCGGCGCAGCGCCTCCGTGTAGCCCGCGATCGCGTCGCCGAGCGAGCGGCGTCCCTCGATCGCGAGGCCGTGCACGAGCCCGGCACGGTGGAAGAAGGCCTCCGCGGCCGCCGCCGGCAGGTCGGTGCCGCGCAGCAGCGCGACCGCCTCCTCGGCGTCGGCCAGATCGTGGCCGCGGCCGGCGAGCTCGCTCAGCACCACGCCGGCGAGCGCCGGGGCGACGTCGCGGGCGGCGTCGGCGGCGAGCCGCAGGTGGGCGAGAGCCACGGGCTCGTCGCCGTCGGCGAGGGCGGCGGCGGCCTCCGCGGTGCCGACGAGCGCGGCCAGTTCGCCGTCGAGCCCCTCCGACGTCGGCGGCACGCTCGTCAGCCCCACCGTGTAGGCGACGTGATCGACGAGCGGGCGCCAGTCGTCGCCGACGGCAGCCGCGGCCTCCGACCGGCTCACACGCTCGGGGTCGAGCACGAACAGGTTGTAGCTGTCGACCGGGTCGTCGGAGTCCGCGAACCAGGCGGCGGCCTCGTCGAGGCGGCCCTCGTGCACGAGACGCACACCGTCGAGGCGGGCCGGCCACGTCTCCGGCAGGATGCCGCGCACGAGGGCGGTGCGCGCGGCATCCGTCTCCTCACCCCCGGCGATCAGCAGAAGACCCGCGGGGAACGGGAACGCGCCCAGTGCCTGGGGACGGGCGATGCCGGTCACGACGTCGCCCCCGCGGGAATGGTGAGCCGGCGGCGCTTCGCCGACCACTCGGCGTCGACGGGGCCGACGGGGAACTCGTCCGAGAGGGCCTCGCGCAGCAGCGCGCTGCGGTCGCCGAGCAGGTTGCGCTGCTTCATCATGATGCCGTTCGGGGCGGCGACCCCGACCGGCATGATGACGATGTGCGCCGGGTCGGTGCGCAGCGCCGCCAGTCGGTCGTCGGGGAAATGGGCGCGCGCGAACGCCGCCGGCAACCGCAGATGCCCCTCGGCGGTGAACTCGACCGTCACGGTCTCGACGGCGACGTCAGGCATACTCGGCGATCCTCTCGGTGACCAGCGCCACGGCCCGCTCGACACCGCGCTCGACCGCGGGGCTGAGCGCGTCGCCGTAGCCGAACGAGGCGCCCTCGATCAGCACCACGTCGACCTCGGCGGGGAAGTACGGACCCAGCAGCCACCGCGCGAACGCGATGGCGTGGTCCCAGCGGAAGTCGTGGCTGCCCAGCGTGCCGGCAGCCGGAAGCCCCGCAACCACGTCGCCCGGCACCGCGTACAGCGTGCCGGGCTCGGCGCCCGTGCTCGCGGCATCCACGATCAGCACCCGGTCGGCGCGCTGCATCTGGAAGGCGACATCCATCCCGCTCGTGCCGCCGTCGGCGAGCCGCACGCTCTCGGGGAGGGCGCCCGCCTCCCACAGCCGCCGCACCACCACGGGTCCGGCGGCGTCGTCGCCGCGCAGCACGTTGCCGCAGCCGATCACCAGGAGGTCGAGCCGCGGCCCCACCACCTCATCGAGCAGCTCGTACGGAGCCGATCCCGCGCCGGTCACATCACACCATGCTGTTGATCACGAACGACGACAGCTCGCGACCGGTCTTGCCGTCGTACGCGTGCACGGTGCACACGATGCAGGCGTCGAAGCTGCGGGTGACGTGCCCGAGCTCGATCGGATCCTCGGGGTTGTGGATCGGCGTGCCGATGAGGGCCTTCTCGACCGGGCCGACGTTGGCGTCCTTGTCGCGGGGCCCCAGGTTCCACGCGCTCGGGGTGATCACGTTGTAGTTCGCGATCTTGCCGTCCTCGATGACGATCCAGTCCTGCAGCGCGCCGCGCGCGGCCTCCGTGCCGCCGTAGCCGCGGGCCGACACCGGGTCGACCGGGGTCTGGTAGAACGACCCGTGCAGGTCGATCTCGCCGAGCCACTGCAGCACCTTCTCGTAGTACTTCGGCGCCTCGTGCATACGGGCGAGCTGCCGCACCAGCACCGACGGGCCCTTCTTGGCGAGCACGTCGGTGAACAGCGGGTCGTAGTCCTGGAAGTCGGATGTCGCGGGCTTGCCGGCGACGATCTGGCGGGCGAGGGGCCCCGCCTCCAGCGGCAGGCGTCCGATGCCGGGCACGTCGTAGCGGGGCGACTTGGCGAAGGAGTACTTGTCCTCCTTCGCACCGATGAACGGGTCGATCGCGTTCTGCTCGCCGTCGAACGGGTGCACGTTGTCGGATCCGCGGTAGAACGAGTGAGCGACATCCTCGGACACCCGTGCCTGGTCGTACTCGAAGTGCTGGCCGCCCGCGTAGACACCGGAGCGCACGATGAGTCCCGCGTTGCGGCCCTCGATCGTCGGACGGTCGTAGGACGCCGGGTCGAAGTAGGTGCCCGAGGCGATGTAGTTGCCCCAGCCCTGCCCGTAGGTGTCGAGGCCGATGTCGAGCGCGAACCGGATGAAGAAACCGCAGTCGGAGTTGCGCTGCGCGTCGTTCTCGTCGACCCAGGCCAGCACGTCCTCCCAGGTGCGGTTTTCGAGCCAGCGCTCGACCGACGACCCGAGCCACTGCTTCTCGAGCCAGTTGTCCTTCCAGTTCTTCAGGATCGCGACCGAGCGCGTCACGTCGCTCAGCGTCGGGGCGCCCATGATGCCGCCCGGCACCATGAACGACGAGTGCGGCCACTGCCCGCCGAAGATCGCGTAGATCTCGACCGGCTTCTGGCTGAGCACGACGCCCGGCTGGTAGCTCGTGCCGACGTACGGCGCGAACCGGCGCACGGCCTCCTCGTACAGCGGCGAGCTCTTGTACTTCTCGTTGACGAGGTCGATCGCGAAGATCGCGTAGAAGTAGCGCGGGATCGACTGCAGCGTCTCCACCGCCTGGGCGATGTTGCGCACGAGCGTCGCGTTGTGCGGCACGAAGGTCTGGAACGCGGTGTCGAGCGCGTAGCACGCCTTGTAGAGGTGGCTGCCGCCGCAGATGCCGCAGATGCGCGGCGTCATGATGAGGCCGGCGCGCATGTCCTTGCCCCGCAGGATCGTCTCGAACCCGCGGAACATCTGACACTGCGTCCAGGCGTCGGTGACGACGCCGTCCTCGATCGTGACGCGCACGTCCAGGTCACCTTCGACGCGGCCGAGGGGGCTGACGTGGAGATCGATGGTCGAACTCATGATCCGGATGCCTCTTCCTGCCCGTCAGACGACGAACATGTCTTCCTTCGACCACTTCGGGGCAGAGATGCGTGCCGCCGCAGCCATCGCGAGATAGGTGACGTGGTCCTCCCCGGGCGGGAGGTCCTTCGGGATCGCCCCGGCGATGAGCTGGGTGGCGAACACGGTGCCGGGCGCGAGGTCCGCGTGGGGGAACTCGGGCTCGGTGCAACCGAGGCAGGGCATGCCGGCGCGGGTCTTGGACGACTGTCGGTTCCACAGGATGCGGTTGCAGGGCGCGTGGGTCATCGGGCCGCGGCATCCGAACTCGTAGAACAGACAGCCCGTTCGGGTGCCTTCGCCGAAGGCCAGGGTGGACTGCTTGAACTCGAAGAACGTGTTGCGCGTGCAGCCGTTGTGCACGAACTGGGTGAAGAAGGTCTGCGGGCGACCGAGGTCGTCGAGGGCGATGTCGCCGGCGCGGCCGGTGGCGAGGGCGACGATGATCTGCGTGATCCAGTCGGGGTGCGCGGGGCAGCCGGGGATGTTCACGACCGGCAGGCCCGACTTCGACACCCAGTCGGCGCCGAGGTAGCCGCCGCGGGCCTTGCGGTGGAACTGCAGGCCGGTCGATCCGCTCGGGTTCGGGGCGACCGCCGGGAGACCTCCGAACGCCGCACAGTCGCCGATGGCGACGACGATGGATGCCGCGGCCGCGAGCTCGGTGACCCAGTCCTTCATCGGACGGTCGGCGAACAGGTCGAAGCGGCCGGTGCCGTCGGGGCCCTCGATGACGCTTCCCTCGAAGACGAAGATGTCGAGGGGGCGGGTGCCGTCGACGCAGTCGGTGAAGATCTTCTTCGCCGCCGCGCCCGCCTCGACGCCGAGCGAGGGATGCCACAGCACCTCGAGCCCGAAGTCGACGATGAGGTCGACGACGCTGGGCTCGTCGGCATTGAGGAACGACATGGTGTTCCCCGAACAGGCTCCGCCTTGGAGCCACAGCACACTGGTCACGCGGTCTTCCCCTCTTCCTGGGCATCATCGGCGGCGCCCTCTGCGCGCAGCGACCGGCCGAGTTCCTTCACGATGCGCAGCGCGAACACGAGTCCGCGGCGCACATCGGGGTCGTTCGCCATCCCGGCGATCTTCATGAGTCCCGCCGGCTTCTGGTCGGCCTCCTCGGTCGCCTGCCGCTGTGCCCGGTGCACACCCTCGGCGACCCGCCAGGTGAGATCGAGCAGGGCGGGATCGAGCAGTCCGGAGCGGTTCAGCCGTTCGACGAGGTCGACGTCGGCGATGTGCTCGACGAGCGGCAGGGTCTGGTCGGCGAGCTTCACGAACTTCGGCAGCGCGTCGACGACGCGCTTGCCGGCAGGGCTCGCGGTGACCATCGCGACGGCCTCGTGGTAGCTGCCGGCCACGTTGTCGATGATGTTGTCGGAGTGGGCGAAGAACCCGGCGACGACGTCGAGCAGACCCGCGACCATCTCGGCGTTGTCGAGCAGGTGGTTCAGCGTCGCGACGGTGCCCGGATCGCTGAGGCGCTGCTGCAGGCGGATCGCATCGGCGTCCGACGCGGCGACGACGTCGAGGACGGGTGCGCTCATGGCCTCTCTCCTTCGCTGGGGCGAGCCGGTTCGGTCGCAGCCGACGCCCTGGCGGGCTGCGCATTGGGGTCAATGTAGGCCGGTGCCTCACGGCGGCGTATCCGGATAGCGCCGTGAATATCCGCGGAGCGCACAATGGGTGTCGTGACGAGCGACCGCGCCCTCCGCGTGCCCCCTGCGCTGACGGGTGCGCCGCTGGTGCGCACCGACGATGCGGGCGTCGCCGCCGACGCCCTGCACGACCTGCTCGGCCGGGGCGTCGTCGCCCCCCACGATGCCCGGGAACGCCTCGACCTGGTCGTCGCCGCGCGCCGCTTCGGCACGGTGACCCTCGCCCACCTCGATGTGGGAGCGGCCGCGACCGTCGATGTGCCCGCGAGCGCCGACGCGGTGACCGTGCACATGAACCAGGCGCGCACCTCGACGACCCGTGTCGCCGGGAGCGAGCTCACGACGTCGTCGGTGCAGGCGGTCGTCGTGTCCCCCGGCATGCCGGTGCGCCTCGAGCTCGCACCCGAGTCGCCGCGGCTGCTGGTGCGCGTGGAGCGCCGCGCGGTCGAGGATGCGCTGGCCCGCATGCTCGGCCGCCGCCTCGACGAGCCGGTGCGCTTCGCGCCGCTGTTCGATCTCGCCGGGCCCGAGACCATCCGGTGGAGCATCGCTGTGCAGCTGCTCAGCACCGAGTCGATGATGGATGCCTCGCTGCTGCAGGCGCCGCTCGGCCGCCAGAGCATCGAGGACCTGCTCGTCTCGTCGCTCCTGCTGCTGCAGCCCTCGAACCACTCGCCCCTGCTGCAGGCTCCCACCTCCGGCACGGCGCTCATGCAGGACGCCCTCGACCACATCGAGCGGCATCTCGCCGAGCCGTTCTCGATCGACGATCTCGCCGCTGCGGTGCACGCGTCCGCTCGCCACGTTCAGCAGACCTTCCGGGCGCGACTGGGCACGACACCCGGCGCCTACGTGCGGCGGCAGCGCCTGCTGCGGGTGCGCGCCGACCTGCTCGCGGGCGACGCACGCCGCGGTACGAGCGTCGCCGGCGTCGCCGAGCGGTGGGGCTTCGGTCACGGCGGCCGCTTCGCCGGCTGGTACCGCGAGGAGTTCGGCGAGACGCCCGCCGAGACACTGCACCGGGGCTGAGCGGGCTCGGCGACCGCCCCGGCGCCCGTGTCGCCCTGGGGATTCTCACGGCGATCGCCTCTCCCGCTGCCGCGGTGGGCGTCCTAGGGTGACCAGCACGCGGCATCCGCCGCGCACCCGAGGGAGGGCTGCCGATGCACGAGCTGTCGCTGTGCCGGTCGATCGCCGGCATCGCCACGCGCGCCGCCGGCGGGAGGCGGGTCGAACGCGTACAGCTCGACGTCGGTCACCTTCGTCAGGTCGTGCCCGAGACACTCGTCTACTGCTGGGGAGTCGTCTGCGAGCAGACCCCTCAGCTGGCGGGCTCGCGGCTGGATGTGACATCCATCCCCGCCGTGCTCGACTGCCGGCGCTGTGGGGCCGAGACGACGCTCACGGGCCTCCCGATCATCGTGTGCAGCGCGTGCGGCACGAACGATGTGGCCGTGCGCTCGGGTGAGGAGTTCCTGGTGCGATCGATGGATGTCGCCACGACAGAGGGGTACGACCGAGATGGGTAGATTCCACCGCCACGACGATGGCACCGTGCACAGCCACGACCACGAGCACACGCATGGCGACGTGCATGACCACGCGCACGGCGACCACGACCACGACCACATCGGCGACCACTCCGGCTACGAGACCGGCAGCGAGCGCATCGAGGTGCTCGAGCGCATCTTCGACGAGAACGACGCCGCCGCCGCCCGCAACCGCGCCGCCCTCGACGGCGCGGGCGTCGTCGCCGTCAACGTGATGTCCTCCCCCGGCGCGGGCAAGACCGCGCTGCTCGAGCGCACCCTCGCCGACCTCGGCGCGCACGTGCGGTTCGGCATCGTCGAGGGCGACATCGAGACCTCGCTCGACGCCGACCGCCTCGACGGCCACGGCGCCCAGATCTCGCTGCTGAACACCGGCAACGGCTTCGGCGGGGAATGCCACCTCGACGCCCCCATGGTGCACCGGGCGCTGCACGGCCTCGACCTCGACGCCCTCGACGTGGTGCTGATCGAGAACGTCGGCAACCTCGTCTGCCCCGCGGAGTTCGACACCGGCGCACACCATCGCGCCATGGTCGCGAGCGTGACCGAGGGTGAGGACAAGCCGCTGAAGTACCCCGTCATGTTCCGCTCGGTCGACGTCGTGGTCGTCAACAAGATCGATCTGCTCCCCCACCTCGACTTCGACCTCGACCTGTTCCTCGCGAACGTGCGCGCCGTCAACCCGACGGCCCGCATCATCCTCACGAGCGCGCGCACCGGCGAAGGACTCGACGAGTGGGAGGGATGGCTGAGCTCGCTCGCTCCGAGCGCCGCCGGCGACCGTCTTACCCGCGGTGCGGCTGGGTGAGGTGCCCGGGGTCGCCGGTCAGACGATCCTCGTGAACGGCGTCGCGAAGACCTACGCCATCACCGGATGGCGCGTGGGCTGGATGGTCGGCCCGAAGGACGCCATCACGCTCGCAGCCAACCTGCACTCGCACCTGTCGAGCAACGTCACCAACATCGCGCCCTACTCGCGGTTGCCCGTAGACACCGAATGAGACAGCGCCGCAGGGGATGCGGCGCTGATCGGAAGCCCCCTGTCGTTCGGTGCGCGCGGCGGGCTCATCCCGCGGCGTGCACCGAACGAAGATCCACGCCGCGATCGCGCAGGTCCGCCGCCGCGATCTCATCGAGGCCGTCGTCGGTGACAACGACGTCGAACGCATCCAGCGGGGCGACCTTGAACCGCTCGCTCGCGCCGTACTTCGTGCTGTCGGCGACCAGGACGCAGACGGATGCCGCATCCATCGCGGCCCGTTTGAGGGTGAGCTTGTCGAGTTCCGGCGTGGTGACGCCGTGCGCACGGTCCCATGCGCCGGTGCTGAGGAAGGCAACGTCGATGGCGAGAGCCCCGAGCGTCGCGGCGGCGAGCGGACCGGTGGCCGAGCCGCTCGCCGCATCTACCGCTCCGCCTGTATGGATTGTCTGGATTGACGGGTACCCGCGCAGCGTCGCAACGGCGAAGAAGTCGTTCGTCACGATAGTGACGTCCCGGCGGAGCGCGATGTGCGGCACGAGAGCCTCGCACGTGGTGCCCGCGTCGAGGAAGACCACGCTGTCGTCACCGACGAGTTGGGCGGCGGCGGCGGCGATCGCCTGCTTTCGCGGCAGCTCCAGCAGTGCGCGCGACGCCCGCTCGCGCGGGGGCTCGACGCCTGCCCGCTCAGTGAGGCTCACCCCGCCCTGCACGGAGACCACCCGTCCGTCCGCCTCCAGGGCGGCGATGTCACGTCGCACAGTCATGTGAGAGACACCGAGGTGGTCGGCCAGATGACGAATACCGAGAGCACCCGCTCCACGCAGCAGGCGCAGGAGCTCGCGCTGGCGCTGTTCGGGGATGAGGGGCGGATCGCTGGCCATGGGGCCCGAGTCTAGTTCACACGCACCATCATTCGTTCAAAGTTGTGACTTCATGTGAAGGTATGTGCTAGGATGTGCGGTGATGTTACGCAAACACGAGGTTCTTCAGGCCATCACCGGCCCAGGGGCGCTATTGATCATCCGACTCGACTCGGCTGACGAGGCGATCGCCGTCGCGCGCGCTGCAGTAGCGGGAGGCATCCGCGCGCTCGAGGTGACGCTCTCCGTTCCGGACGCGTTCGATGTGATCCACACGCTGTCCACCGAGTTCGCCGACGACGGCGTCGCGGTCGGGGCCGGCACCGTCCTCGACGAGCAGGCCGCGTTCACCGCGATCAGCGCCGGTGCGCGGCTGCTGGTCAGCCCCAACCTGAACCCGAACATGATCCGCCTTGCGAACCGCTACCAGGTCGCCACGATCAGCGGCGCCTTTACGCCGACCGAGTTCGTGCAGACACTCGAGGCAGGGGCTGACATCGTCAAGCTCTTCCCGACCGAGATCGCCGGCCCCGACTATCTGCGCACAGTCCTCGCTCCACTGCCGCAAACACCGGTGCTCCCGGCAGGCGGGGCGACGATCACGAACGTCGGCGACTGGTTCGCCGCGGGCGCCATCGCCGTGGGCGTGGGATCGGCGATCACGAGGGCCGCACGCCCGACGGGAGACGTCGCTCTCGTCACGCGAGCCGCCGCCGACCTCCTCGCCGCGATCAGCGCGGCACGGAGCTGACAACCTTCCATTCCTCAATCCCGACGCCCTGCGCGTCACCCCGACCCGATACACAAAGGAGTGCATACGATGAGCGACACCCTGGCGGAGACCCCACTGCTGACGACGGTGCAGAAGAAGACCGTGCGAATCAGGTGGTTCCTGATCGGATTCCTGATCCTCGGCGGCGTAGTGAACTACCTCGATCGCTCCACGCTCAGCGTGGCGAACACGACGATCGCCGGCGAGTTCGGCCTGAACGCCCTCGAGATGGGTCTGCTGCTGTCGGCCTTCTCTTGGCCCTACGCCATCGCGAACCTGCCCGCGGGCTACCTCGTCGACAAGTTCGGCCCGAAGCACGTGTTCGCTTTCGCCGCCGGCGCCTGGTCGCTCGTCTCGATGGTGACCGCCGCGGCGAACTCCTTCGGTGTGCTCTACGCCCTGCGGGTCGCGCTCGGCATCGCCGAGTCGCCGTTCTTCACGGCATCCCTGAAGGTCAGCGAGCGATGGTTCAACAAGCGCGAGCGCGCCCTGCCGGTCGCGCTGATCAACACCGGCTCGCAGATCGCCAACGCGATCGCGCCGCCGCTGCTGACCTTCCTGCTGCTCACGATGAGCTGGCGGGGCATGTTCATCGTTGTCGGAGCCCTCGGCGTCGTGGTGGCGCTGGTCTGGCTGCGGATCTACCGCGACCCGACGCTGCAGGAGCAGGCGATGATCAAGGGAGCTCAAGCTCAGGAGGCGATCGCGTCTACGGAGCCGAAGGTGGGCTGGGGACAGCTGCTGCGACAGCGCAACACCTGGTTCATGGTGCTCGGCGCATTCGGCATCTTCTACACGGTGTGGGTCTACCTCACGTGGCTGCCGAGCTATCTGCAGACCGCGCGCGGCTTCAGCCTGAGCCAGAGCGGCTGGCTCGCCTCGCTACCCTTCCTGTGCGGCATCATTGGCGTCATCTTCGGCGGCTGGCTCTCGAACCGCCTCGTCGCCCGCGGGACGAGCACCGTCCGCGCCCGCAAGATCCCCATCGTGGGCGGTGCCGTCCTCGCCGCGGCCGCCGTGCTTCCGGTCGCGTACGTCGACAACACGGCACTCGCGATCGTCCTCCTCTCACTCGGATACTTCGCCTCCCAAATCCCGATCGGCTGCCTGTGGACGCTGGCATCCGACGTCGCCCCCACGAACCAGGTCGCGTCGCTGGGCGCCATCCAGAACTTCGGCGGGTTCGTCGGGGCGGCCATCGCGCCAGCGGCCACCGGCGCGATCCTCACCGCGACGGCGGGCAACTACACCCTGGTGTTCCTCATCGGCGGCGTGCTGCTGCTGGTCGGCGCACTGTCCTACGGTTTCTTCGTAAAGGACCGCTCCGGCCGCACCGCCTGAGACCCGTGGCGAGGGGCGTCGCCGCCCCTCGCCACCACCCTGGAGCATCACATGGCGTCCCACCTCTTCTTCGTGATCGGTCCGGCCGGCAGCGGCAAGTCGACCGTCAGCACTCTGATCGCCCGCCAACTCGGAGCGGCCTATCTCGACAAGGACAGCGTCGCAACCCTGTTCACCGAAGCCCTGCTGAGCGCCCACGGGAGCGATCCGCACGAGCGCGACCACAACGAGTACTACCAGCGGGTCGTGATGGACCTGGAGTATCAGACGCTGCTGCGCCTGGCGGGGGACAACCTGCGCATCGGAACGACCGTCGTGCTCGATGCCCCGTTCGTACGCTACTTTCCGCAGGAGGACTTCCTTGAGCAGGCCGCTCTGACACACGACTGGCCCGCCGACACGCGCATCACCGTCGTGCACGTGACGGTGGACGGTGAGCGGGTCCGCGACCGGGTAGAAGGCCGCGGGTACAAACGAGACAACTGGAAGCTCGCCCACTGGGACGAGTTCTGGGCGACCGCGCAGGCATCCGAATGTCGCTGGCGCGGGGCGCATCACGCCCTATACGACAACAGCGCGGACGGACGCGACGACGACGACGTGCGCGCCGCGATCGATGCCCTCGTGTGACCGATGCGAGCAGACTACGCTCGAGAGCGTGTCTGAACGCGCTCCGCTGTCCCGCAAGCTCTCCGCCATCGCCGAGTCCGCCACGCTGAAGGTCGACGCCAAGGCCAAGGCCCTTCAGGCCGCCGGTCGCCCGGTGATCTCCTACGCGGCCGGAGAGCCCGACTTCGCGACGCCGTCGTTCATCGTGGATGCCGCGGCCCACGCGCTCGAAGACCCCGCGAACTTCCGCTACACCCCCGCGGTCGGCCTCCCGGTGCTCCGCGAGGCGATCGCCGCGAAGACCCTGCGCGACTCCGGTCTCGAGGTGGACCCGTCGCAGATCATCGTCACCAACGGCGGCAAGCAATCGGTCTACCAGGCCTTCCAGGCGGTCGTGAACCCCGGCGACGAGGTGCTGCTGCCGGCGCCCTACTGGACCACCTACCCCGAAGCCATCCGTCTCGCCGACGGGATCCCCGTCGAGGTGTTCGCCGGCGCCGACCAGGACTACAAGGTGACCGTCGAGCAGCTCGAGGCGGCCCGCACCGCGCGCACCACCGTGCTCGTCTTCGTGTCGCCGTCGAACCCCACCGGCTCCGTGTACACCCCCGACGAGACCCGCGCGATCGCCGAGTGGGCCCTCGAGCACGGCATCTGGATCATCTCCGACGAGATCTACCAGAACCTCGTCTACGAGGGCGCGCGCGCGGCATCCGTCGTCGAGGTGGTTCCCGAGGTCGCCGGCCAGACCATCCTCGTCAACGGCGTCGCGAAGACCTACGCCATGACCGGATGGCGCGTGGGCTGGATGGTCGGCCCGAAGGACGCCATCACGCTCGCCGCCAACCTGCAGTCGCATCTGTCGAGCAACGTCAACAACATCGCCCAGCGGGCGGCGCTCGCCGCGCTGACCGGCCCCCAGACCGAGGCCGAGGAGTTCCGGCAGGCCTTCGACCGACGCCGGCGCCTCATGGTCGCCGAGCTCGCGAAGATCCCGGGCGTCACGGTGCCGAACCCGCTCGGCGCGTTCTACGTCTACCCGGATGTCACGGGGCTGCTCGGCCGCGAGTGGGGCGGCGTCACGCCCACCTCATCGCTCGAGCTCGCCGACCTCATCCTCGAGCAGGCCGAGGTCGCCGTGGTCCCCGGTGAGGCGTTCGGCCCGAGCGGCTACCTGCGGCTGTCGTACGCGCTCGGCGACGACGCGCTGCTCGAGGGCGTGCACCGCCTGCAGCGCCTTTTCGGCGCCGCCTGACCGGGGTCGCGGCCTGACCGACCGCGGCAGAACCGAGGTCGCGGCCTGACCGCGGTCGTTGCGGGGCGCGTCAGCGGATCGTCGCGCCCGGCGTCGGCGTCGGCGTCGCCGGATCGATGATGTGGTCGACGACGGGCGACTTGTTGCCCGCCACGTCGAAGCCGTAGGCACAGAACCGCAGCGGCAGCGCGCCGCGCTCGTACAGGAACGGCTGACGGTAGGCCTCGGAGTAGCCGGTCGGATCCGCGCAGACCGTCTCGGACGGGTCGCCGAACTTCACCCAGACGCTCGACATGTCGGGCAGGTCGAAGACCGGCTCCACGAGCACCCCGCCATCGGCGAAGCGCTGCACCGTGAGCTCGGGGCCGTCGGTGGGGGCGACGGTGTCGATCGAGAACACGATGCGGGCGGCGTTCGCCTCATTCCCCGGCACCGCGATGCACGCCACCACGAACGAGTTGGTCGTCGGCAGTGCCACCGGCACGACGCGCTCATCGCCGGGATCGAGGATGTAGCGCCGCCCGGCGTCGTACGTCGATGCATCGGTGCACGTCGCGGCATCCGCGATCGGCACGTTCAGCTGCACCTCGAGTCCTGCCGTCGTCGCGGCCTGGAGGGTGAGGGACGGGGTTCGTCCGGTGCCGTCCTGCCCGTCGCCGCCGAAGATGCCGCCGCCGTCGATGCTCCACTGCGCGTCGGAGAGACCGCACCCCGAGCCGAGCGCGAACCGCCCGGTCGCGAAGCAGCCGGACACGGATGCCACGGGCATGCTGTAGCTGGAGTCGACGACGAACGTGGCACCGTCGGAGCCGACCTCGCAGGGTCGCCCGACGTAGCAGGAGGATCCGCGGCCGGTCGGCACGCCCACGTTCGTCGTGCCGATCATGCCGACCACCTGGCCGTCGGCGATGAGCGGGGCGCCGGCGGTTCCGCCGATCACGCCGGGACACGGCGTCGAGAGCGCACCGAACCACAGCCACTTGTACTCGAGCACGGTGCGCGTCGCACCGATCGTGCACTCGCCCTTGCGCATCACGCGATCCGCCTCGGGGAGGTCCTCCGTGGGCACCGCCACGTTCGTGACGGCGATGCCCTGGTCGGGCACTGTCGAGGAGACGGTGAGGGGTGTCACACCCTTCGCGGCCAGATCGGCCAGCGAGGCGTCGAGGCGGAGCACGGCGATGTCGTCACCTCGGCGCGTGGCGTACTCGACGCGCGCGATGTTCGACGTCACGATCGCATCGCTCGAGGCGCCGGTGATGTCGAGGAAGCGGGCCGTGCCGCGACCGGGCTGGTCGACGATCGTCTCGTTCGCCTCGCTCTGGGCGTCGAGGCCCGCGCAGCGACCGGTGGTCAGCACGTATGCCGGAGCGGATGCGGCATCCGTCGCCGATGTCGGGATCGAGATCAGGGTTCCGGTGCAGTCCAGGGCGCCACTGAGCCGCGCGACCGCCGTGTACGACGGCAGCTCGGCAGCGGTCACCGGCGTCGCGGGCTGGGCGGGCGGCGTCGCCGACGGCGAGGGAGTCGCGGGTCCGAGCGCATCGCCGGTGCACCCCGACAGCACGATCGCGAGGGCGAGGGTCGCGATCGCCGCGGCACGGCGCCGCGCGCTCACAGCTCCACCCCGACGAGCACGGGCTCGGGCTGCAGCTCGATGCCGAAGTCGGCCGCGACCCGCTGCTGCACGAACCGGGCCAGCTCGGCGACCTCGGCGGCCGTGCCGTCCTCGCGGTTCGTCAGGGCGAGGGCGTGCTTCGACGAGACGAAGGCGCGGGAGCGGCCCAGCCGCATCCCCTTGCGGATGCCGGCGTTCTCGATCAGCCACGCGGCGCTCAGCTTGTACTGCACGTTGCGGGGCGCCGCGCGGGGGACGTACCCGTCGTATGCCGCCAACGGAATGACGATGACGGGCTCGCGGGTCGACTCCATCGGCCACCGCGGGCAGGCATCGGGAAGGCTGCGGGCGAACTGCTCGGACACGATCGGGTTCTGGAAGAACGACCCGGCGCTGCGCGTGTCGGGGTCGGCCTCATCGAGCACCATGCCCTTCGCACGCCGGGTCTGCAGCACCAGATCGCGCACCTCCGCGAGCGAGAGCTCGGCGCCCGCCGCGACCGGCAGCGCCTGGCGCAGCCGGTCGGAGGTCAGCCGGCGCGGGGCGGTGCCGATGTCCGCGAGGTCGAGGGTGACGGTGAGGATGACGGCACGCCGGGCGGGCACCGATCCGTAGTGGTGCTTGAGCACCGACGTGCGGAAGCCGAGGCCCAGCTCGCCCGCGGGCACCTCCACGACCTGGCCGGTCGTCTCGTCGATCAGCTCGACGGCGACGAGCGTGTCGGCGATCTCCTGCCCGTACGCGCCGACGTTCTGCACCGGCGCGGCGCCCACGGTTCCCGGGATGCCCGACATGCCCTCGATGCCCGACAGCCCCCACGCGACGCTCTGTGCGACCAGATCGTCCCAGGCGTGACCCGCCTGCACCCGCAGTCGTGCGATGCCGGGTTCCGGGGCTGCGAGCCGCTCGACGCCCGCTGAGCGCACCCGCACGACCGTTCCCTCGAATGGCTCGTCCCCGACGAGCAGGTTCGAGCCGCCGCCCAGCACGAGCCAGTCGTCGCCGCTCGCCCAGACGTCGCGCAGCACCGTCACGAGCTCGTCGCGGGTGAGCGCGTCGATCATGCGCTCGGGGGCGCCGCCGGTGCGGAGGGTCGTGAGCTGCGCGAGCGGCAGCGGGTCGATCTCGGGCATGGGTCAGGCGGTGCGCACCCGCACCTGGGCCTTGCCCAGCACGGTCGTCTCGCCGAAGGTCACGGTGAGGTCGATGCGGGCCTCCCCGTCGCTGACGGCGCCGACGGCCGCCACGACGTGCACATCGGCACCGTCCTCCGCGTCGACCAGCACGGGCCGGGTGAAACGCACCCCATACTCGAGGATGCGTCCGGCGTCACCGAGCCACGGCACGACGGTCTCGACAGCGAGGCCCATCGTGAGCATGCCGTGTGCGAGGACGCCGGGAAGACCCACGCGCTGGGCGATGTCGTCGCGATAGTGGATGGGGTTGAAATCTCCCGACGCGCCCGCGTAGCGCACGAGCGCCTCGCGGGTCAGGTGCACGTCGCGCTCCGCGACGACGTCGCCGATCTGCAGGTCGGTCATTCGTCGCCTCCCACGAGAAGGATGGATGTCGCGGTCACGACGTGTGCGCCCGAGGCATCCGTGATCTCGGCCTCGCTGGTCACCATCGCACCCTTGCCGACGGCGCGGACGCCCGTGACCGAGAGCGTGCCGACGAGCTCGTCGCCGGCGACGATAGGCCGTGTGTAGCGGAAGCGCTGCTCGGCGTGGATGAGGCGCTCGAGCACGATGCCCGAGTCGGGCTCGGCGAGCAGCTGCTGCAGGGTGAGGTCCTGGATGACCATCGCGAAGGTCGGCGGGGCGACCACGTCGGCGTAGCCGAGCGCCTGGGCGGCAGCCGGGTCGACGTGCTGGGGGTCGGTGGCGAAGACGGCGCGCGCGAACTCGCGCACCTTCTCACGGCCGACGAGGTACGGGGCGGTCGGCGGGAAGACGCGGCCGACGAGCTCGGTGTTCACGGGCACCCGATCATCCTACCGAGGGGGCCCGGCCGCGCCCGGGAGGACGCTGGAGGTGCGCACCGGGCGGACGTCGGGGCGCGTCGGGGGTGCGCCTCCGGCGTCAGCGTGCCCGGCGCGCCGTGAGCGCCTTGCGCGCCATCTGCACCGCGATGAAGACGAGGTAGGCGGCGAGCAGCACGTTGCCGACGAAGGGATCGACGATCGTCGCGACCCACGCCCCGAGGGCGGTGGTGGCGCACGCGGCGATGCCGATGATCAGGCCTGCGGCGAGGTCGACGTTGTGGCGGCGGAGGTTGCCGACGGTGCCCGAGATCGCCGTCGGGATCATCATGAGCAGCGACGTGCCCTTGGCGATCAGGTCGCTCGCGCCGAACGCGAGCATGAGCACCGGGGTGACGACGATACCGCCGCCGACCCCGATGAGGCCCGAGACGACGCCGGTGACGACGCCCAGGGCGACGAGGGCGATCGCGGTGTACCACGCGACGTCGAAGGGCTCGCCGCGGGAGGGGATGACGATGAAGAGGCTCACGACGACGACCGCGAGGAACGCCACGAAACCCCAGCGCAACGCGTTCTGCGACACCTTCGGCAGCAGCCAGGTGCCGATCTGGGCGCCCACGACAGCGCCCGCGGCGAGCAGCAGCGCGGGGATCCACGCGACCGATCCGTGCACCGCGTAGGAGATCACCCCGACGGCAGAGGTCGGCACGATGGCCGCGAGCGAGGTGCCTGCGGCGCGCCGCTGGTCGAAGCCGAGCAGCAGCACGAGCAGGGGCACGATGACCGTGCCGCCGCCGACGCCGAACAGGCCCGAGAGGAAGCCCGAGAGGAGCCCGATGCCGATGCACGCGAGCACGAGGCGGCGCGAGCGGGAGGCGGGGGCGGCGGGGAGCGACATCCTTCGGAGCCTAACCGCCCCGCCGGCGCTACTCGCGGCCGGGGTCGATCGGCGCGAAGCGGCCGAGGGCGCCACGGCCGACGAGACGGGATGCCGCGAGCGAGCCGGCGACCGCGAGGAAGATCGGCACGAGCAGGTCGAACCCGGTTCCGGTGAAGCCGACGATCAGCGCGATCGCCGTGAAGGGGGCCCGCATGTTGGAGGCGAGGAAGGCGGCCGCCGCGACGATCGCGAGCGCCGTGCCGTCGGCGCCCGGCCAGATGAACGCCCATCCGGCCGCGGCCGCCGCTCCGAGCGCCGCACCGATCGCGACGGAGGGCTGCAGGGTGCCGCCGATCGCGCCCGAGCCCAGCGAGATCGAGGTGGCGACGTACTTGAGCACGGCGAGCACGAGCAGCAGCAGTGCGGGCTGCGACAGGTCGAAGCCGGCGGTCGCGAGCGCACGCCCGTTGCCGAGTATCAGCGGGAACACGATGCCGACGGCACCGACGGCGGCGAAGACGACCGGAAGCGCGACGAGCAGCCTCCAACCGGTGGGCCGCAGCCCGGAGAGCCGCTTGGTGGTCGCCGCGAACCCGGTGGCACCGAGACCCATGAGGGGGCCGATGATGATCGCGGCGACGATGAGGGACGCATTCACCTCGACGGATGCCACGTGGTAGAGCGACTCGTCGGGCACGAGCGGGCGCGCGACGAGCGTCGCGATGGCGCTGACCGAGAGCGCCGTCACCGCCGCACCGATGCTGAACTGGGCCAGCAGGATCTCGACCGCGAACAGCGCCCCGCCGAGCGGCACGTTGTAGACGGCGGCGAGGCCCGCGCCGGCGGCTGAGGCGATGAGGATGCGGCGCCAGCGGGCATCGAGTCCGAACCACCGCACGATCTTCGAGCCCGCCATGGCCGAGAGCTCGCGCGGGGCGACCTCCTTGCCGATGGAGGCACCGAGACCCACGGATGCCACCTGCAGCACCGTGTCGACGAGCGTCTCCCACCACGGCATGGGCGTGCCGGCGACGCCCTCCTCGACGCTGGCGATGCGGCGACCGAAACGTCGCACCAGGTACCAGCCGGTGCCGGCGATCACGCCCGCGGCGGTGACGCTGACGAGCGGCAGCCACCACACGGCCGGATATGCGAGTCCGTCGAGGAACGGCCCCTCCTCGTGGCCCCACACCACATGCTCGATCACGTGGAGGATCGACACCAGCAGCAGCACCGCGAGCCCCGTGGCCACCCCGACCACGAGGGTCGCAAGCCCCAGTCGCAGCAGCGTGAGCAGTGCCGGCAGACGTCGCGCGGGCAGGGCGCGGGCGGCGGATGTCACGCCGTCACGTTAGCGCACCCGGCGACGCGTGCCCGGCGCTCAGGGGGTCGGCCGCATGCGCAGGTGGGTGACGCCGCCGTCGACGTCGAGCGCCGTGCCGGTCGTCGACCCGGATGCCGGGTGGGCGAGGTAGAGGATCGCCGCCGCGACCTCGGCGGGCGTGACCATGCGACCGGTGGCCTGGCGCGCGTCGAGGGCCGCTCGCTCGGCGACGGGGTCGGGGAAGTTCTGCAGCATCCGATCGACGAACGGCGTGGCGACGGTGCCGGGGCACACGCAGTTGACACGCACCCCCTCGCGGATGTGGTCGGTCGCCATCGCCAGGGTGAGCGCGTACACCGCGCCTTTCGAGGCGCTGTAGAGCGCGCGCTGAGGCAGGCCGTTGCGCGCGGCGATCGAGCACACGTTCACGATCGCCGCGCGCTCCGAGCGCCGCAGCCACGGCAGCGCGGCGGCCGACGCGCGCGCCATGCCGATGACGTTCACGTCGAGCACGCGCGCCCATTCGTCGTCGTCGTTCTCCTCGACCGTGCCGATCGCGCTGATCCCCGCGTTGTTCACGAGCACGTCCACTCCGCCGAGCGTCGTGGCGAGCGCATCGATGGCCGCGGCGACCGATGTCCGCGAGCGCAGGTCGGCGGATGCGCCGATCGCCGCGCCCGGCAGGTCGTCGACGGCGAGGTCGAGCACGCCGACCATGGCGCCGGCGTCCTGCAGGGCCTCGACGGTGGCGCGTCCGATACCCGAGGCGCCGCCGGTGACGATCGCGCGCACACCCCGCCAGGCGCCGGCGCTCATGCCGCCACGCACAGCTGGCGCGCCGTGCCCAGACCGTCGATGCTGAGCTCGACCCGATCGCCGGGGGCCAGGTAGACCGGGGTCGGCATGCCCAGTGCCACCCCCGCCGGGGTGCCCGTGTTCACGACGTCACCCGGCCGCAGCACCATGAACTGCGAGAGGTAGCGCACCACCTCGAGCACGCCGAAGATCATCGTCGAGGTCGACCCGTTCTGGCGCTGCTCTCCGTTGACCGACAGCCGCATCCCGAGGTCCTGCGGGTCCGCTACCTCATCGGCGGGCACCAGCCACGGACCGAGTGGGTTGAAGCTCTCGCAGCTCTTCCCCTTGTCCCACTGTCCCCCGCGCTCGAGCTGGAACTCGCGCTCGGACACGTCGTTCGAGATCGCGTAGCCGGCGATGGATGCCGCCGCCTCCTCGTCGCTCGCGAGGTAACGCGCGGTCGTGCCGATGACGACGGCGAGCTCGACCTCCCAGTCGGTCTTGCGCGACCCGCGGGGGATCAGGACCTCGTCGAACGGGCCGACGACGGTGCCCGGGTCCTTCATGAACACGACGGGCTCCTGCGGGATCGCGGCGCCGGTCTCCTCGGCGTGGTCGCGGTAGTTGAGCCCGATGCACACGACCTTCCCGGGGGTCGCGACCGGGGCTCCGATGCGCGCACCCGTCAGATCGATGCGCTCGAGTCCACCGCCGCGCGCGGCGTCGCGGGCTCGCCGCAGCCCGTCGGCGGCGAGGAACGCGCCGTCGATGTCGTGCGTGAGCGGGCGCAGGTCGTAGTGCGCCCCCTCGTGCCGGAGCACGGGGATCTCGGCACCGGGCGCCCCGATGCGCATGAACTCGGTCACAGGTCCTCCTTCGCCCGGGCCAGACGCCCAGGGTCGATCCGATAGCACTCGGCGGCCGTACCGCCGAGCAGGCGGGAGCGCTCGTCGGCGCTCCAGGTGTCGCTGGCCCGCTGGATGCCCTCCCAGGTGCGGGCATATCCGCCGGCGATGAGGGAGATCGGCCAGTCGCTGCCGGCCAGCAGCCGGTCCGCGCCGAACAGCTCACGCGCGGCATCCAGCAGGGGGCGGATGTCCCCTGCCGCCCAGTCGGCGGGAGTGACGGCGGGGTACAGTCCGGAGACCTTCGCGTGCACACGGGGGTTCTCCGCGGCCGCGGCGAGCAGGCGCCGCCAGAGCGCGGTGTCGCCGCCTCCCACGGGCGGCTTGCCGAGGTGGTCGATGATCAGCCGCAGGTCGGGATGGCGCTCCCCGAGACGCGGGAGGTGCGCGAGCGCGGCCGGTGACGCCGTCACGTAGTCGAACGCGAGGCCTGCGGCGGCGACCTGCGCGAGACCCGCGGCCACGTCGTCGCGTAGGATCCAGTCCGGATCGTCGCGCTCATGGATGAGCGCGCGCACACCGACGATCCGGTCGTCCTCCCGCAGCCGCTCGAGGGCGCGGGCCGTGGCGGCGGGGGCGTCGAGGGGTACCCAGGCGACGATGGCGACAACGGCCGGATCGGCATCCGCGGCCCGCTGCATGTGGGCGGTGTCGCGCGCGTCGTCCGCGGCCTGCACGAGCACGACACCGGCGACGCCGGCGGCACGGCGGTCGGCCGCGACATCCGCCATCGTGAAGTCCCGGTAGAGCACGCCCGCCGCGGGGGTCAGCCAGTCGTAGTCGGCGACGGTGCGCGTCCAGATGTGCTGGTGGGCGTCGATGATCACGGCGCCACCGTGTCGATCGCGTCGTCGGCGACGAGGAGGCCGGTGGCGCGCAGGTCGTCCCAGAGCGCGACGGGGATGCGTGCGGCGAGACGGTCGAGGGTCGAGTCGACCTGATCGGCCGTGCGCATGCCGACGACGACCGACGCGGTCGCGGGGTGCCGCAGCGGGAACTGCACGGCCGCCTCCGGGAGGCGCACGCCGTGACGCTCGCACACCTCGGCGATGCGGGTGACGCGCTCGATGAGAGACTCCGGCGCGGGCAGGTAGTCGTAGGTGAGGCCGGCGGCGGGACGATCGGCGCTGAGCAGACCGGAGTTGTAGACCGCCGCGGCGATCACGGCGACGCCCCGATCGAGCGCGGCGGGCAGGAGGTCGTCGGCGGCCCCCTGCTCCAGCAGGGTGTAGCGCCCGGCGAGCATGACGACGTCGACATCGCACTCGCGGACGAACCGCGCGAGCATCGCCGACTGGTTCATCCCGGCGCCGATCGCCCTCGTCACGCCCTGGTCGCGCAGCTCGATGAGGGTGTCCACGCCCGTCGTCGAGGCGGCCTCCCACTCGTGGTCGGGGTCGTGTAGATAGAGGATGTCGACGCGGTCGAGACCGAGCCGGGCGAGGCTCTCGTCGACCGAGCGCAGGATCGCGTCGCGGCTGAAGTCGAAGACGCGTCGGTGGGTGGCGGGCACGACGAACCCGTCGTCGGTGCCGTGGGGAGGCTCGTTCGGCTGGAGCAGCCGGCCCACCTTGGTGGAGATGACGTACTCGTCGCGCGGACGGGCGGCGAGGGCGGCGCCGAGGCGACGCTCGGAGAGGCCGAGTCCGTAGTGCGGCGCGGTGTCGAAGTACCGGATGCCGCGGCGCCAGGCCTCCTCAACCGCGCCCGCCGCCTCGTCGTCGGTCGTCACGCGGCCGAGGTTTCCCAGCTGCGCGGCGCCGAATCCGACGTCGGTGAGCCGGACGCCACGGGGCGAGGGTCGGGTGCTCATCATCAAGCCTCTCTCTTCCCTACAGTTCTAACATGTGATGTATGCTCTTTCCAGCACGACTCGTGCAGGAGCTTCTCGATCAAGGACGACATGAAGATCACCGGATACCGCGTGCTGCGCACCCACCGAGACTGGGGCCGCCCCATCGGCGACGTCAATGGGCACATCGCCTCGGGCATCACCGACGTGCCCGTCGTGCTGCTCGAGACCGACGCCGGACTCACCGGAATCGGCACCGGCTCCGACCACGATCTCGATCGGCTCTTCCCCGCCCTCGAGGGCGAGGACCCCCGGGCCGTCGGCGCGCTCTACGACCGCATGCTCGCCCGCGTGTTCAAGGACGGTCACGGCGGGGCGACCTTCGGCGGGATCGGCACCTTCGACATGGCACTGTGGGACCTCAAGGCGAAGGCCGCCGGGGAGCCGCTGTGGCGCCTCATCGGCGGACGCGACCGCTTCGTCGCCGGCTATGCGTCCGGCCTCGACATCGCCCTCGACGACGAGTCCCTCGCGACGTTCTACTCGGCCATGGCCGATCGCGGCTTCACGAGCGGGAAGCTCAAGGGCGGGCGTGACGCGGATGTCGACATCCGGCGCCTCGGCATCGTCTCCGACGCCCTCCAGCGCAACACCCCACGGCCCGCGCTCATGCTCGACGCGAACGAGTCGTGGAACCTCAAGCAGGCCGTGCGCTATGTGAGCGCGGTCGAGGAGCACCACGACCTGACCTGGATCGAAGAGCCGCTGCGCCGGTGGGATGCCGCGGGCCACGCCCGCCTCACGCGGTCGATCCGCGCGGCCGTGGCGACCGGCGAGAACTTGACCGGACTCGAGCAGTACCGTGCGCTGTTCGACCACGGCGCCGTCGACATCGTGCAGTCGGGATGCGTCTGGGGCATCACCCACTTCCTGCGCGTCGCCCACGCCGCCCATGCCCGGGACCTGCCGATCAGCCCGGTCGGCCTCACCGCCAACGAGGCGGTGGCGCACGCCGCCGCGGGTGTGCCCAATCATCTCGCCGCCGAGGTGCAGGACCTCGGCATGCCGTTCGGCCTCGCGATCGACCGCGAGATCGCCGACGGCGGGATCGTCCTCGGCGACACCCCCGGACACGGCATCACGGTCGATGAGGACGCCATCGCGACCGAGCGACGCAACGGCAGCTGGACCGTTCCCGAAGGACCCCACGTGCGCTCCCGCCGCACCGGACTGCGTCTCGTCGCCGACGACGCCCCGCACGATCGGGAGGTCTGAGGTGCTGCTCCGTGAGGGACTCCACCGCGTGGTCGCACCCCTCGGCGAGCGCGTCGTCGCGCTCTACCTGCTCGAGGGCCCCGAAGGGATCCTCCTGTGGGACACCGGCATCGCCGACAGCGTCACGGGCACGCTCCTCCCCTATCTCGCCGAGGCCGGAATCGATCCGGCGCGCATCCGCTGGGCGATCAACTCCCACTGCGATTTCGATCACACCGGCGGCAACGCCGCCCTTCGCGAGGCGGTGCCGCACGTCGCCCTGTTCGCCGGCGCCGACGACCTTCCGCTCGTGACCGACCTCGATCGCCTGATCGCCGAGCGCTACGGCGAGTTCCGCGTCTCGGACGGCTTCGACGACCCGGCCGAGACCACCGCCCACATCCGCGCGGTCACGGGCCTCGTCGACGATGTGACGCCGCTCACCGGATGCGAGACGTTCGACCTCGGCGACCGCCGCATCGTCGTCCTCGCCGCGCCCGGCCACAGCCCCGGTCATCTCGCGCTCTGGGACGATCGCTCGCGTGCGCTCCTCATCTCCGATGCGACACTCGGCACGACGGTGCCCTACGCCGACGGGAGCGCCGCGTTCCCCCCGACCTACCGCGATACCGACGACTACCTGCGCACGCTGGCCGGCTTTCGCGCGCACGGGGCAGACCTGCTCCTCACGGCGCACTACCCGCTCTACGAAGGCACCGAGGTCGAAGGGTTCCTGGCGGCATCCGAGCAGTACGTCGACGTGCTCGACGCGGCGATCTCGCGTGTGCTGAGCACCACCGAGGACCTCACGACGCTCGAGATCGTGCGTCTCATCGCCGCCGAGGTCGGGACGTGGCCGGACGCCGCCGCCGACTACCTCGTCTTCCCGGTGACGGGAAACCTCGAGCGGATGCAGCAGCGCGGGCTCGTGCGGCAGTCCGCCCGCGGCGAGCGCCGCACGTGGCTCCGGAGCGCCGCGTGAGCCGCGTGCGCCTCGGCGCGATCGGTGCCGGATGGTGGGCGACCAGCAACCACTTCCCGATCTTCCAGGCGCGGGAGGACGTCGAGCTCGTGGGCGTCTGCGGTCTGGGCGACGACGTGTTCGCCGTGCGTGACCGGTTCGGCTTCGGCATGGCCACGCACGACATCGACGAGCTGCTCGATGCGGGCCTCGACGCGGTCGTCATCACGACCCCGCACGACCTGCACTACCCCGCGGCGGTCGCCGCCCTCGATCGCGGACTGCACGTGCTGTGCGAAAAGCCGATGACGCTGCACGCCGGGCAAGCCTGGGACCTCGCCCGGCGCGCGGAGACGGCGGGAGTGCACCTGCTCGTCCCCTACGGCTGGAACTACAAGCCGTTCACCGTCGCCGCGAAGCGCCTGCTGGACGAGGGGGCGATCGGGGAGATCCAGTACGCCCTGTGCCACATGGCCTCGCCGACGCGCGGTCTGTTCGGCGGCGACCCGACCCACATGCTCGAGCGCTGGGAGTCAGCCACCGCGCCCCAGCAGAGCACCTGGGCCTCACCCGCGCACGGCGGCGGGTATGCCCACGGTCAGGTCACGCACTCGTCGGCGCTGCTCTTCTGGCTGACCGGGCTGCGCGCCCGGACCGTCGCCGGACGCACGGCGCACGCCGGCTCCGCCGTCGACCTCTTCGACGCGGCGGTGGTGCGGTTCGACAACGGCGCGCTGGCGTCACTCTCGGGTGCGGCGACCCTCGCAGACGGCGATCCGTATCAGGTGGACATCCGGCTCTTCGGCAGCGACGGCGTGCTGATGATCGACGTCGAGCGCGAACGAGTGCGCCTCAGCCGTTACGACGGCGGGCACGAGGAGCTCGTGATCCCGCCGGGTGAGGGTGAGTACGAGTGCCTGGTGCCGCCGGCGAGGTTCATCGACCTGATCACCGGAGCGCACACCGACAACAACAGCACGGCGGATGTCGCGGCCCGATCCGTGGAGCTCATCGAGGCGCTGCTGCGCTCATCCGCCGACGACGGACGGGAGGTCCGGATCCATGACTGATCACGACGTACCGCGCGGGGTGCTCTCGGGCTACCGCGTCATCGACTGCTCGATCGCGATGGCGGGGCCGTTCGCCGCCCAGCGCCTCGGCGATCTCGGTGCCGACGTCATCAAGGTCGAGCCGACCGCCGGCGAGTGGCAGCGTTTCGCGTCCGCCGGCGGCGCTCGGGGGAACCGCATCAACGTGTCGTTCCTGTCGCTGAACCGCAACAAGCGCTCTCTCGCGATCGACCTGAAGTCGGTCGAGGGCGCGGCGGCGGTGCGCGCGCTGCTGGCGACCGCCGATGTGTTCCTGCAGAACTACCGTCCGGGAGTGGCGGCCCGCCTGGGCCTCGACTACGAGAGCGTGCGCGCGGTCAATCCGTCGATCGTCTACGTGTCGATCTCGGGCTACGGCGAGACGGGTCCGTACGCGACGCGCCCCGGGCAGGACCTTCTCGTGCAGGCGATGTCGGGGGCGATGCTCTCGGCCGGCCGCGCCGGGGAGCCTCCGTCGCCCGCCGGCCAGTACCTCGCCGATGCGGTCACCGCCTCGACGGCGTTCGAGGGCGTGCTCGCGGCGCTCCTCCACCGTGAGCGCACCGGGGAGGGCCAGTTGGTGACCGTCAACATGCTCGACGCGCTGACGACCCTGCAGATGCAGGAGCTGTCGGTGTTCACGGTCGGCGGTGTGCCCCAGGAGCGTGGCTCCGAGCCGAACGCGCACGTGTACATCCGGGCGCCGTATGGCGTGTTCGCCACGGCCGACGGCTACCTCGCGCTGGGCTTCGCCGACCTGGAGACGCTCGGGCGACTGATCGACGAACCGACCTTCGCCGGCATGGATCCCGAGGTCGAGGGCTGGACGCACCGCGATGAGCTCTACCGCCGCACGGCCGACCGCCTGCGCGAGAAGACGACCGACCACTGGCTGGAGACGCTCCTCCCGGCGGGTATCTGGGCGGGACCCGTCTACGGCTACGCCGATCTCGTGGCCGATCCGCAGATCGCCCACAACGGCACGTTCGTCACCTACGACCACCCGACCGAGGGGACGATCAGCGTCCCCGGGTTCCCGTACCGCTTCTCGGCCACACCGCCGCGCATCGACCGCGGTGCCCCGCTCGTCGGGCAGCACACACGCGAGCTGCTCGACGAGCTCGGCCTCGACGCCGACGACCTGCTCGGACGCGGCGTGGTCGCCGAGACCGTGCTGACGCCGGCCGACACGCTGTCATGACGCACTATCGCGGGCTCACCTGGGACCATCCGCGCGGCACCGATGCGCTGCGCGCCGCCGCGGCGGCGTTCTCGGCGGACGGACCCGACACGCTGACATGGGAGGCGCAGCCGCTCGAGGGGTTCGAGTCCGCCCCGATCGAGCGGATCGCGGCGGAGTTCGACCTGGTCGTGCTCGACCACCCCCACCTGGGCGACGCGCGGGCCCATGATGCGCTGCATCCGCTGGACGCGCTGTTCTCGACGGACGAACTCACCGCATGGTCGGATGCCGCGGTCGGCCCGAGCTTCACCAGCTACGTGCTCGAGGGTCGCCCGTGGGCGCTGCCGCTCGACGCCGCCACCCAGGTGGCGGCGTGGCGGCCTGACGCCCTCGACGCGGCGCCGGCGACCTGGGACGAGGCCGTGGCGCTCGCCTCGCGCACCGCACGCGTCGCGCCGAGCCTGGCAGGCCCGCACGCGTTCCTGAGCTGGTGCTCGATCGCGGTCGGCCTCGGCGAGGAGCCGGCGCGCGGCGACATCCTGCTCTCCCGCGCCACCGGCGCCGAGGCCCTGCGTGTGCTGCGCGCCCTTCACGGCAGCGCCCCCGCGGGGACGATCGGGCAGAATCCGATCTCCCTGCTCGAACGTCTGCGCGCCGGTGACGACCTCGACTACCTCCCTCTCGTGTACGGCTACGTGACCTACGCCCAGGGCGAGGGGGGCGTGCGGTTCGGCGCCCCACCCACCGCGGGCCCGCGGATCGGATCGACCCTCGGCGGAACCGGCATCGCCATCAGTCGGCGATGCTCGCCGTCCGCGGCGCTCATCGACCACCTGCGCGCACTCATGTCCAGCGACCTGCAGCGCGGCCTCATCCCCGCGCACGCCGGCCAGCCGAGCGCCCGTGCTGCGTGGACCGACGAGGCTGTCGACTCCGCGTCCGGGGGCTTCTACAGCGGCACGCTCACCACGATCGACCAGGCATGGGTGCGGCCGCGATTCGCCGGCTACATCCCCTTCCAGTCGGCGGCATCGGCGCTGCTGCGCGCCGCCGTCACCGACGACATCGAGACCGGGACGGTCCTCCACGAGCTCGAGGAGCTCTTCCACACCGCCCGAGCAGCCGCAGCCACCCCCGAGAGGATGCCCGCATGAGTCCCCTGACCGAGGAGTCGACCTTCGTCTCGCGCATCGCGGAGGTAGTGGTCGAGGTCGAGGACGGCGTCGCCGTGCTCACGATCTCGCGCCCCGAGAAGCTCAACGCCGTCACGCCGGAGATGTCGGCGGAGCTCGAGCGCGCCGCGCACTGGATCAACGACAGCGACCGCGTCCGCGCCGTCGTGCTCACCGGCGCAGGCGAGCGGGCGTTCTGCGCCGGATCCGACATCCGCACGCTCGACGCGTACGCCAGCCCCTGGGCGTTCCGCAACCGCCGCGACTACTGCGACGCCCTGCGAGAGGTGCGCAAGCCCGTCATCGCGGCGGTCAACGGCTACGCCTTCGGGGGCGGCCTCGAGACCGCGTTGACCTGCGACATCCGACTCGCGTCCTCGTCTGCGAGCTTCGCGGCGCCGGAAGTCAAGCTCGGCTGGATCGGCGGCGGCGGGATGTCGCCCCTGCTCGCGGCGACCGTCGGACCCGGCAACGCCGCAATGATGCTCATGACCGGAGACGCGATCGACGCCGAGACCGCGCTGCGCTGGGGCCTCGTCTCGGAGGTTCTCGCCCCCGACGACCTGCTCCCGCGGGCACGCGGCCTGGCGCAGACGATCGCCGCCCGCCCGCCCATCGCCGTGGAGACCGCGAAGGCGAACCTCGTCGCGGCCGCCGACCTGCCGCGCAGCGGTGCGATGGCGTACGAGCGCGAGATGCAGGCAATCACCTTCGCGACCCGCGATGCCGCAGAGGGTCGCGCGGCGTTCGCCGAGCGACGCGCGGGCGTCTTCGAAGGACGGTGAACGGGATGACGACGACGTGGCACGGCGGCGCGACCGCCGCCCTCCCGGCAGATGCCGCCGACGCCCTGCTGGTCGGACGGGTCTGGGACCCCGCGGCCGGAGGTCCGTCGGTCGTGGCCGTGCGCGGCGACGACGTGATCGACCTCAGCGCGAGCTTCCCGACGATGCGCGCGCTCACCGAGAGCGCCACGCCGGCGGCCGCCGTGCGCGCCGCCTCCGGCCGGCGGCTCGGCTCCGTGGACGCCGTGATCGCGAACACGCCCGTCGAGGCGCGCGACCCGCGGCATCCGTGGCTCCTCTCCCCGATCGACCTGCACGTCGTCAAGGCGGCGGGGGTGACGTTCCCGGTCTCGATGCTCGAGCGCATCATCGAGGAGCGCGCGCACGGCGACCTCGACCTCGCCGCCGACATCCGGGACGAGGTGCTCGGCACGCTCGGCGACGACCTGCAGTCGCTCGTCCCCGGGTCGCCCGAGGCGATGGCGCTCAAGCACCTGCTCGTCGAGCGCGGACTGTGGAGCCAGTACCTCGAGGTGGGCATCGGCCCGGACGCCGAGGTGTTCACCAAGGCTCCCGTGCTCGCGACGGTCGGCGCCGCCACCGATGTGGGAGTGCGCAGCGACTCGGCGTGGAACAACCCGGAGCCCGAGGTGGTGCTGGTCGTGTCCTCGCGCGGAGAGATCGTGGGGGCGACGCTCGGCAACGACGTGAACCTGCGCGACATCGAAGGGCGCAGCGCCCTGCTGCTCGGGCAGGCGAAGGACAACAACGCATCCGCCTCCGTCGGCCCGTTCGTACGCCTGCTCGACGGGCGCTTCACCCTCGACGCGCTGCGTGCGCAGACCGTGACGCTCGAGGTCGTCGGCGCCGACGGGTT
This sequence comes from Microbacterium sp. 4NA327F11, assembly GCF_005503465.1. NCBI lineage: Bacteria > Bacillati > Actinomycetota > Actinomycetes > Micrococcales > Microbacteriaceae > Microbacterium > Microbacterium sp. 4NA327F11. Next base: position 123,249 of record NZ_SCOB01000004.1, read on the forward strand.
CACGATGGTGGCCGAGTCGCCGCTCGCTCTCATCAGCCGCGACCCCGTCGACCTCGTCGCCCAGACGATCGGTCCGAAGCACCGCTATCCCGACGGTTTCGTGCTCTACCTCGGCACGATGTTCGCCCCGGTGCAGGATCGGGACGCCCCCGGGCTCGGATTCACCCACCACCCCGACGACGTCGTGCGCATCGGCTCGCCGGCGCTCGGCACGCTCGTCAACCGCGTGCGCCATGCCGAGACGGTCGAGCCGTGGGCCTTCGGCCTGCACGACCTGTTCGCCTCGCTCGCGCGGCGCGGCCTCCTGACGGACGGAGCATCCCGATGACCCTGACCTCCACCGATCCGCGCACCGGCGTCGCGTCCCCGACGGCCCTCGAGGCCACCTCGGATGCTCAGGTCGACCGCATCGCGACGGCTGCGGCATCCGCCGCCGACGAGCTCAGACGGATGCCCCGGGCCGCCCGGGCAGCGCTGCTGCGTCGCATCGCCGACGAGATCGAGGCCGACCGGGACGCACTCGTCGCGATCGCGGCGGCAGAGACCGGACTCGCTGAGCCGCGTCTGAACGGCGAGCTGACCCGATCGGCGTTCCAGTTCCGGTTGTTCGCCGATGCCGTCGACGAAGGCGGCTACCTCGAGGCGGTCATCGACCACGCGGGTGACACGCCCATGGGTCCCGGTCCCGACATCCGCCGCATGCTCGTGCCGATCGGCCCGATCGCGGTGTTCGGCTCGAGCAACTTCCCGTTCGCGTTCTCCGTGCTCGGCGGCGACACGGCATCTGCCCTCGCGGCGGGCAACCCCGTCGTCGTGAAGGCGCATTCGTCCCACCCCCTCACCTCGGCGCGCTCGTTCGCGGCGCTCGAGGCGGCGGCCCGCGCGGCGGGCGCGCCCGACGGCGTGCTCGGCATCGTCTACGGCCAGCAGGCCGGCGCCGCGCTCGTCGCACATCCCCGGGTCGCCGCGGTCGGGTTCACCGGCTCGCTCCACACCGGACGTGTCCTGCGGGAGATCATCGAGTCCCGCGAGAACCCGATCCCGTTCTACGGCGAGCTCAGCAGCCTGAACCCGCTGATCGTCACCCCGGGCGCGGTGACGGCGCGGGGGGCCGACATCGCCGCCGGACTCTTCGCCTCGGTGACCGGCTCGGCGGGTCAGCTGTGCACGAAGCCCGGCGTCGTCTTCATCCCGCGGGACGGCGACGCGGTCGTCGACGAGATCGTGCGCCTCGCGAAGGATGCCGCGGCCCAGCCGCTGCTCAACGGCGGCATCCACGCCTCGCTGTTCCGCATCGAGCACGCGCTCGTCAGCGCGGGCGGCGCGCACGCCCTGGTGCCGGCGCGGGTGGGCGACACCGGTTTCACCGCGACCCCGGCGGTGCTGGAGATCGATGCCGCGCAACTCACCCCGGCGGCGACCGAGGAGGCGTTCGGCCCGCTCGTCGTGGTGGTGCGGTACGACACGCTCGACGACGTGCTCGCCGCCCTGGACGCCGTGCCCGACTCTCTCACTGCGACTGTCCACGCGCAGCCCGACGAGCTCGACGCGGCGGGCCCCCTCGTCGACGACCTCTCCCGGCGCGTCGGCCGGCTCGTGTTCAACGGCTACCCGACGGGCGTGCGCGTCTCGTGGGGTCAGCACCACGGTGGGCCGTGGCCGGCGACCAACACGCTCCACACCTCGGTCGGCGTGACGGCGATCCGGCGGTTCCTGCGCCCGTTCGCCTGGCAGGACGCCCCGGAGGCGCTGCTGCCGATCGAGCTGCGCGACGCCACGACGAGCGTGCCGCGTCGCGTGGACGGAATTCTGCGCCTGGCTACACTGGGCGCATGACCCTCGACCGCCCCGCCTCCGGCGCGACGTCGAGCGTGTTCGGCTCCGCGCCCGCGCGCCTGCCCGCGGCCCGTCTGGGCGTCGCCGTGGTGCGCGACCTCGTCGGCGTCGTCATCAACGGCGAGGTCGCCCCCGGCGAGACGCTGCCCCCGGAGGAGCGCCTGGCGCAGCACTTCGGGGTCAGCCGCACGGTCATCCGCGAGTCGGTGAAGCGCGTCGAGGAGAAGGGGCTCGTCTCGGTCGCGCCCGGTCGCGGCACGACCGTGCAACCCCCCACCTCGTGGAACGTGCTCGATCCGGTGGTGCTGTCGGTGATGGTCGAGAACGACGATTCGCTCGGTGTGCTCGATGAGCTCGCCGTCGTGCGCTCGGCCCTCGAGGGCGCGATGTCCGCTGCGACCGCCGAGCGGCGCACCGATGACGAGCTCGCCCGTGTCGAGGCGGCGCTGGCGCACATGGAGGAGTCGATCCACGACGTCGACGCCTACGCGCAGGCCGACGCCGACTTCCACTTCCTGCTCATGGAGCTCTCGGGCAACCAGCTCGCCAGCAACATCACGCAGATCCTGTTCCAGCGGGCTCGCTCCAGCTCGCGGTTCGTGCAGAACCAGACCGACGAGGCCTTCCGTCTCACGCTCGACGAGCACCGCCGCATCTACGACGCGATCGTCGCAGGCGATGCGGATGCCGCGGCCTCCGCGATGCGCTCCCACATCGTCGACGCCTGGCAGCGTCGTCGCCTCCCGACGCGGCGCGATCCGTCGTGACGGACGTCAGTCGAGGTGCCACGCCTCGTCGAGCTCGACCCAGTTGGCGGCGCCCGACGACTCGTCGAACGGACGCTGGCACGGGCCGGTGCGCGCCCACCATTCCTGGGTGACGGGATCGGCGGCCATCCGCCGCTGGTCGGCGGCGTAGTCGTCGCCGATGTACTCGTAGTAGCCGAACAGCACGTCGCCGGTCACGAAGATCGTGAAGTTGCGGATGCCGCAGGCCGTGATGGTGGCCTCCACCCCGGGCCACACCGCCCGGTGCAGCGCGAGGTACTCCTCACGCCTCTCCGGGGCGGTGCGGGCCACCATGCCGAAACGGCGCACGCTCACTCCTTGGTGCCGCCCGCGGTCATTCCCGTGACCAGGAACCGCTGGGAGAACAGGAAGATGATGAGCACAGGGGCGACGGACAGCAGCGTCGCGAGGGCGAGCGTCGGCATGTCGATCGTCACCGACCCCGCCGAGGTCGGGTTGAACAGCGGCACGTTCGAGAGCAGTTCGGCCAGGCCCACCTGGATGGGCGACTTGCGGCCGGGCGCCATGACGAACGGCAGGAAGTAGTTGTTCCAGTTGCCGACGAGGTTGAAGAAGCCGACGAGCGCGATCACCGGTGTCGCGAGCGGCATCGCCACCGACCAGAACACCCGGAACTCGCCCGCACCGTCGATGCGCGCCGCGTTGAGGAGGTCGCGCGAGACGCTCGTCGAGAAGTAGATGTACGTCAGATAGACCCCGAACGGGAAGAAGGAGAAGGGCAGGATGACCGCCAAGGGGGTTCCGACCAGCTTCACCGCGCTGAGCTCGAGGAACACCGGGAGGACGAGCGCGGTGCTGGGGATGAGCATGACCACGAGGGTCACGGCGAGCAGCGCCCGGCGCAGCCGGAACTCCGTCAGCGCGAGGGCGTAGCCGGCGGGGATGCTCACGGCGAGGGTGATCACGAGGGCGACACCGCTGTAGAGCACCGAGTTGCCGAGCCACGTCCAGACGATGCCGTTCTGGAAGGTCATCAGGTTGTGCCAGTTGGTTGCGAGCGCGTCGAGGGACCCGATGCTGAACGGGTTGTCGACCAGCAGCTGCCGGGCGTCCTTCGTCGGGGCCAGCAGCAGCCAGACGAGCGGCAGGGCGAAGAACACGACGAAGAACGCGGCCACGACGAGGGCGAGCACCCGCCCGACCCAGCGTCCCGGCGCGAAGCCGGTGCCGCGCACGGCGTGCGGCTCGGTCGTCGTGAGCGGTTCACGCACGTCGATGTCAATCACGCTCAAAGAGACCACCCCGGAAGACGAAGAAGGTGGCGAGTCCGAGCGCCACGACGAGCAGCATGAGCGAGATCGCGGCGGAGCCGTTGAAGTCGTTCTGCTTGAAGGCGAAGAGATAGGCGAGCTGGTTGAGCGAATAGTCCGGCGGGACGACACCCTTCGACGCCTGCGAGAGCACGCGGGGTTCGACGAACAGCTGCGTTCCGGCGGCGAGGGACATGATCCCCATGTAGGAGATCCACTTCTTCATGAGGGGCAGCTGGATGTACCAGGCGGTCTTGACGGCACCGGCGCCGTCGATGCGGGCGGCCTCCATGACCTCCACCGGGATGTTGTTGAGCGCGCCGTACATGATGACGATCCATCCGCCGGCGCCGGTCCAGAACGCGATGACGGTGAAGACGACGGGCAGGTTCTCCAGCGACACCGTCTGCACGAAGGACTGCAGGCCCAGCATGTTGAGCACGCCCGAGACCGGGCTCACCGTCGGGTCGAGCAGGAACAGCCACAGCATCACGCTCGAGGCCCCGGCGAGCGCGCCGGGGATGTAGTAGATGAACCGCACCGTCGAGGAGAGCCAGCGCGCCCCGATCGCGTGCACGATCAGCGCGAGAAGGACGACGAACACGGTCTGCAACACGAGCCAGATCACGAGGTACACCGCGACGTGCTGTACGGCGGGCCAGAAACGGTAGTCGTCGAACACCTTCGCGAAGTTGGCGACGCCGACGAAGGCGCCGTTCTTGGTGAAAGCCAGGTAGACGGCGTAGAGGGCCGGGATGACCCCGAACAGAAGCAGCAGCACGCTGTATCCGCTCGAGAACGCGTACCCCATGACGGCTTGGGCGCGGGTGGGGTTCCTCCGCGCGGCGGCGTCCCGCCGCCGACCCCGTGAGGAGCCGACGGCGGGCGCCGTCATCGTGTCGACAGTGATGATGTGTTCCTTCCGCTGCGGTGCGGGGCTGTCACTGGATCGTGTATCCCTGGACCTTCGCCTCGTTGACCATCTCGGTCTTCCAGTCGGAGGTGAGGGAGGCGAGGGTCTTGCCCGCGGCGAGGCCCGGGACGACAACCTTCGCATACGCGGTCTCGGGGCTGAAGCTGGGGTAGCCCCAGCCCGACCAGATCTCGCCCGCGGCATCCGTCACGTTCTTCTCGAAGTCGCCGACGAAGTAGCCGCCGCTGGCCTGCTTGGCGATCCACTTCTGCGCCGCCGAGGCGTATGCGGGGTAGCCCGGCGCGAGGTCGACCTGGTACTCGTCGGCGCTCGTCACGAACTGCAGGAACGTCTTGACGGCCTCGAGGTTCTTCGTGTGGCTGGAGGCGTACCAGACGCCGCCGCCCACGTTGCCGGTGCCGATCGAGTCGCCGTTCCAGTGGAGCGGCACTCCGGCGCCGATCTGGCCGGCGGGGACGTTCAGGCTGTCCTTGCTCTGGAAGATCGCTCCGGTGTACCAGACCGGGCCGGGCATGCCGAGCACCTTGCCCTGGTACTTCTTCACGAAGTCGGCGCTGAAGACGCTGTCCTGAACGAGAGTGCCGTTCTTGAGCATGTGGTCGATCAGGTCGGTCATCTTCTGCGACTTCGGGTCGTCGAAGTTGCTCGAGAAGGTCGACGCGGTCGACTGGAAGATCGGCGCCTGGGCTCCGTAGTAGTACACGTAGGTGCCGACGAAGGAGTCGCCGACCGATCCGAGGATGTAGCCCGGGTGCTCGGCGGCGAGCTTGTCGCTGAGGGCCGCGTAGTCCTCCCACGTCTGCGGGATCTGGTAGCCGAACTGGGTGAACAGCGACTGGTCGTACCAGAAGACGACCTGTGCGAGGTCGTTGCGCAGTCCGTACACCGTGCCGTCGACGGTCACCGGGTCGAGCGCGCCCTTCGAGAAGCCGTCGAGGAAGCTCTGGTCAAACCATCCCTTGTTCAGGGGCGCCGCGAAGGCCTGCTGGCCGTTGTTCTCCTTCGATGCCCATGAGGCGTCGTTCGTCTGGGTCGACCAGACGACGTCGGGCCAGCCCTCCCCCGACTGGTCGAAGAGGGAGATCTTGGTCTGGAAGGACCCGGACCCACCGGCGTTGCCGTCGTAGGTCTCCTTGTTGACCTTGATGTTCGGGTACTTCTTCTCGAACGCGGCGACCGCCGGCTCGCGCGCGGCATCCACCCACACCGTGATCGCACTGTCGGCGACCTGGTCGGCGGGCGTGAAGCCGAGACCGCTGTCGGTGGCCGTGCCGGTGCTGGATCCGCTGCAGGCGGAGAGCACCAGCAGTGCGGTGGCGGCGGTGGCGATGAGGGCGGCGGATCGGGAGAGGCGGGTGAAGCGTCTTTGCTGTGGAGCCATTGCTCGTCCTTTTCTGGTCGACGTCGTTGACGACTCGCGGCCGGACTGGCCGGCGGGTGAGTTGATTAGATCATACATGTGACCTATTAGCAATGAACCCCTGTTCTCGGCCCGGATCGACTGTTACATTCGTCTTACGTCATACCTTTGGAGTGCCATGCGTACAGTGCAGTACCTCGGCGACGCAACCGTCGCCGTCGCCCATGTCGAACCCACCCCGCCGCCGCGCGGCTACGTGCAGATCGCCGTCGCGTACACCGGGCTGTGCGGCACCGACCTCCATGTCGTGCACGGAAGCATGGACTCCCGCGTGACGACCCCTCTCAGTTTCGGGCACGAGATGAGCGGCACGGTAGCCCACATCGGCGAGGGCGTGTCGGGATGGCAGATCGGCGCACCCGTGACCGTCATGCCGCTCTCGTGGGACGGCACCTGCCCCGCCTGCCGTGCGGGTCACTCCCACATCTGCCAGAACCTCGACTTCATCGGCATCGACTCCCCCGGCTCGCTGCAAGAGTTCTGGAACGTTCCGGCGGAGACCCTCGTCGCCCTCCCCGACGGACTCCCCCTCACCCACGCCGCACTCGTCGAGCCGACCGCCGTCGCCGTGCATGACGTGCGACGGTCGGGTCTGCGGCACGGCGACAAGGCCGTCGTGATCGGCGGCGGGCCGATCGGAACGCTCATCGCGACGGTGGCGCGCCGGTTCGGCGGTGAGGTCGTGCTCGTCGAGCTCGATGAGCGTCGTCGCGCGCAGGCCGCCTCGCTCGGATTCACGACCCTCGATCCGACGAGCGTGGACCAGGTCGCGTGGATCGAGGAATGGACGGGCGGCGCCGGCGCCGATGTCGTCTTCGAGGTCTCAGGCTCGGCGGCTGCCGTGCGCGGGGCGACGGCGCTCGCGAAGGTGCGGGGAACTCTCGTCGTCGTCGCGATCCACGGCGTGCCGCGTGAGATCGATCTGCAGCGGGTGTTCTGGCGGGAGCTGACCATCGTCGGCGCCCGCGTGTACGAACGCGCCGACTTCGAGACGGCGGTCGAGCTCCTCGCCGAGGGCCACATCCCCGCCGATGCGCTCATCACGCGCATCGTGCCGCTGAGCGAGACCGCCGCCGCCATCGCCGACCTCGAGCAGGGGCTTGCGATGAAGGTGCTCGTCGACGTGGCGGATGCCTCGTGACCTCGCCGTTCGATCTCACCGGACGTACCGCGGTCGTCACGGGGGCGCGGCGCGGGATCGGCTTCGCGATGGCCCGCGCCTTAGCGACCGCCGGCGCGGACATCATCGCGGTGAGCTCGCAGATCGAGGAATCGGGCAGTGCCGTCGAATCGGTCGTGCGCGGCCTCGGGCGCCGGTTCCGCGCCCTGGCGTGCGACCTGTCCGATCGTGACGCCGTCGACCGCCTGGTCGGCGCACTCGACGACGAGCGTGTCGACGTGCTGGTCAACAACGCCGGCACCATCCTCCGGGCGCCGGCGGCGGAGCATCCGATCGAGTGGTGGGACGAGGTGCTCGACGTCGACCTGCGCAGCCAGTTCGTGCTCGCCCAGGCGGCCGGCCGGGCCATGATCGAGCGCGGCACCGGGAAGATCATCTTCACGGCGTCGCTGCTGAGCTTCCAGGGCGGCATCAACGTACCCGGCTACGCCGCGGCGAAGTCGGGGATTGCGGGGCTGACGCGGGCGCTCGCGAACGAATGGGCGCCTCGGGGTGTCAACGTGAACGCGATCGCCCCCGGCTACATCGCCACCGACAACACCGCCGCGCTGCGCGCCGACGAGGAGCGGTCGGAGAGCATCCTCGCCCGCATCCCCGCGGGACGCTGGGGCACGGCCGAGGATCTCGGCGGCGCCACGGTGTTCCTCGCCTCGGCGGCGTCGGACTACGTGTCGGGCGTCGTGCTCCCCGTCGACGGCGGATGGCTCGGACGATGACGGGCATCCCCGGCACCATCCTTCCCGTGGTCACCGTCTCGGCGGAGGAGGATGCCGTGGAACTCGCTCGCGCCCTCGCCGCGGGCGGAGTACGGGCGATCGAGATCACTCTGCGCACACCCGAGGCAGCGGCCGCGATCCGCGCGGTCGCCGCGGAGGTGCCCGAGATCACCGTGGGAGCCGGCACCGTGACCGACGGCCGCTTCGCGCGCGCCGCCTGCCAGGCGGGCGCGGCCTTCCTCGTGAGTCCGGGGCTCAGCGAGAGCGTCGCCGCCGCCGCGCGCAGTCTCGCGGTGCCGTTGATCGCGGGCGTCGCGACGGGAACCGAGCTGATGCGCGCGGTCGGCATGGGGCTCGAGGTCGTGAAGCTCTTCCCCGCACACCTCCTCGGCGGCGCCGCCGCCGTCGACGCCTTCTCGGCACCCTTCCCCGGGCTGTCATTCGTGCCGAGCGGCGGCGTCGACGCCGCGAACCTCGCCGACTATCTCGCACGACCCGCGGTCGGCGCCGTCTCGGGCAGCTGGCTCGTTCCCCGGGGACCCCTCGACGCCGACGCCCTCGCGGAGGTCACCCGACGCGCAGCCGCGGCGACGGAGACCGTGCGGCGCCTGCGGGGCGACGAATGAGCGCCGACCTCGTCACGCTGGGCGAGACCATGGCGCTCGTGCGCGCGACGGAGATCGGCTCCCTCGAGCACGTCACCGGGATGCGGCTCTCGGTGGGGGGTGCGGAATCGAACGTCGCGATCGCTGCGCGGCGACTGGGCGCATCGGTCGCATGGATCGGACGGGTCGGCGACGACGGCGCGGGACGGCGCATCACGCGGGAGCTGCGGGCCGAGGGCGTCGACGTGCACGCCCACGTCGATGACGGTGCCGGCACCGGGATGATGCTGAAGTCTCATCCGTCGGCGACGACGACCGAGGTGACCTACGGCCGACACATGAGCGCGGGCAGTCGCCTCGCTCCCGACGATCTTCCGGCCGACGTGTTCGCGACGGCGCGGATCGTGCACGTGACCGGCATCACCCCGGCACTGTCGGCGTCGGCGGAGGCGGCGATGTGGGACGCCCTCGACCGAGCGGATGCCGCACACGCGATCGTGTCGTTCGACGTGAACCATCGTTCCCGGCTCTGGCGGGACCGTGACCCGTCGACGCTCTACCGCGCCGTGACGGCGCGGGCGGGGATCGTCTTCGCCGGGCTCGACGAGGCACGGCTCCTGGTCGGCGGCGGCACACCCGCGCAGGTGGCGCGGCGCCTCGGCGAGCTCGGCCCCGCGGCCGCGATCGTGAAGCTCGGCGCCGAGGGGGCCGTCGCCGTGGTCGACGGCGCGGAGCTGTGGGTCCCCGCGGTCCCCGTGGCGGTCGTCGACACGGTCGGCGCCGGTGACGGGTTCGTGGGCGCCTATCTCGCAGCGACCCTCGCCGGCGCCCCGGTCGCAGAGCGGCTCGCCCTCGCAGCGCGGGTCGGCGCCGCCGCGTGCACGGGACCGGGCGACTGGGAGTCATATCCCCACGCCCGCGACCTCGCCCACGAGGGGCCGCTCGATCCCGTGCAGCGCTGACCCGGGACATCCGGCGCGCCTAGAGTGTGCGCATGACGATCACCTTCCGCGGTACCACCGCGCTCATCACCGGCGCGAGCGCAGGGCTCGGCACCGAGTTCGCCGACCAGTTCGCCCGTCGCGGCGCCGACGTCGTGCTGGTCGCTCGCCGGGCCGACCGTCTCGAGGAGATCGCGGCCGAGGTGCGCGCCCGCCACGGCGTCAGCGCCCACGTCGTTCCGCTCGATCTCACCGAGCCGGGCGCCGTCGCGACCCTCGCGGACGAGCTCGAGGGACGCGGCATCCGCGTCGACCACGTCGTGAACAACGCCGGCTTCGGCATGAAGGGCGCGTTCGCCGAGGCCGATGCGGAGCGCATCGACGCGCTCGTGCAGCTGAACGTGGCGGTGCTCACGTCGCTCACGCGGGCGTTCCTGCCGGCGCTCGTGGCCCGCGGCAGCGGCACGGTCATCAACATCGCGAGCACGGCCGCGTTCCAGCCGCTGGCGTCGATGGCGATCTACGGAGCGTCGAAGGCCTACGTGCTGAGCTTCACCGAGGCGCTCGCGCACGAGGTGCGCCCGCAGGGCGTGACGGTGCTGGCGGTGTGCCCCGGAGCCACCGCGACCGAGTTCTTCGACGTGGTCGGCGATGCGCGCGCCGCGGTCGGCGCCATGCAGACCCCGACCCAGGTGGTGGATGCCGCGTTCCGCGCCCTCGCCCGCCGGAAGCCGCCGTACAGCATCGTCTCGGGCGTGCAGAACAAGACCGGTGCGGTGATCGTCGGCCTCGTGCCCCGACGGGCGCGCGTCGCGCTGACAGCGGGGCTGCTCGAGCGCTGAGCGCGGAGCGGGCGCAGGCTCAGGACGGCGCGGGCCCAGTCGTGCCGCGCACGATCAGGGTCGGGGCCGAGGTCCGCGTCAGCCGTTCCGCATCGGGACGCGAGACCCGCTCCGCGGCGAGCTCGGCGGCCGCGCGTCCGAGCTCCGCGCCGTGCAGGTCGACCGTCGTGAGCGCGGTGCCGGGAGCCCGGCTCATCGAGCTGTTGTCGTAGCCGACGACCGACACGTCGACGCCCGGCACCAGCCCCCGGTCGTGGGCGGCATCGAGCACCCCGAACGCCGCCTGGTCGTTGTGCGCGAAGATCGCGGTGGGCGGCTCCGGCCCGTCGAGCAGCGCCGCCGCGTCGATCGCGGCCTGCGCGCGCAGGTACGAGCTCGACGCCACCCGGGGTGCGAGGCCGGCTGCGCGCATCGCCGCCGCGTAGCCGCTTCCGCGCCCGCCGTAGCCGTCGCCGGGCGGGTTCGCGAGGAACGCGATGCGCCGGTGGCCGAGCCCGGCGAGATGCTCCACCGCGGCACGCGCGCCCGCCTCGTTGTCGGTGATCACCGCATCCACCGACGGGATGTCGCGTGCCACCGCGACGACCGGCACATGGCGCGAGACGGCCTGCACCGCGACATCCGGCAGCTGGAGGCCCACCCCGACGATCACGTCGACGCGGCTGCGCCGCAGCGTGTCGAGGGCCGCCGCATCGCCGCGGCCGTCGAGTGTGCCGACGGCCATGACCAGGCTCTTCCGGGCCGGCTCCACGACGGCGCGCACTCCGTCGAACACGTCGGCGAACACGTCGTTGTGGAGGTCCTGGATGAACACGCCGACCGTGCGCCCGCCCACGCCGGCGAGCCGAGCCGCGACCTGGTCGGGTGCATAGCCGAGCCGCTCGCCGATCGCGAGGATGCGGGCGCGGGTCGCGGCGCTGACGCCGGCGGCGTCGCGGTAGGCGATCGAGACGAGCGCGCGGGAGACCCCCGCCTCGCGCGCGACGTCCTCCATCGTGACCCGCTTCACGTCACGCACCTTCCCGTGCTCGTCACACTGACTCCCACCGTAGAGTGCGCGACGACCGGCGCAGCGCCTCGGCGATCGCGAACGCCCGCGCGCCGTCGGCGAACGTCGCGAGGTCTCCGCTGTGGTCGCCGCCGTCCGCGATGGCGCCCGAGATCGAGACCCATTCGTGCAGCACCGTGTCGTCCCAGCCGAGCACGTGGCCCGGCGCGTACCAGTTCGCCATGAGCGGATGCCCCGGCTCGGTCACCAGCACACGGCGGAACCCGTCGCGCTGATCGTCGCCCGAGTCGAGGAAGAGCTCCAGGCTGTTGAGATCCTCCATGCTCCACCGGAGCGCGCCGAGGGACCCCGTGAGGTGGACGAATTGCTCGCCCTTTCGGCCGGTGGCGATGCGGGACACCCGCACGTCGGCGGTGACGCCGCCCTCCATCGTGAACAGCGCCGCGTAGGAGTCCTCCGGGTCGGTCCCCACGCGCGCCGGGACGACACCGCCGCCGCTGAGCGTCTGCACGTTCGCGACCGCGCTCAGCGGCTCACCGACGAGCCAGCGCAGCAGATCGAGCACATGCGACAGGTCGAAGACCACGCTTCCGTCGATGGGGTCGTCGAAGCGCCACCCGGTTCGGTCGACCGGGCGTGACGCCCAGCCCTGCTCGTAGCCGAGCGAGACCGATCGCAGCGCTCCCAGCTCGCCGGACCGGAGCAGCCGGCGGGCGAACTGCAGCGCCGGCACGAAGCGATAGTTGTACGAGGCCACTGCGAGGGTCGGCGCGGCGGCCGCGGCATCCACCATCGCGGCGACGTCTTCGGCGCGGGTCGCGAGCGGCTTCTCGCACACGACGTGCCGGCCCGCGGCCAGCGCGGCGATGCTGGCGGGCGCGTGCACGGCGTTCGAGGCGAGGTTCACGACGACGTCGACGTCCGGATGGGCGACGACCCGCTCCCAGTCGTCGGTCGACTCGCGGAAGCCCCAGGTGGCGGCCGCAGCCGAGGTGCGTGCCGCATCCCTCCCCGCCACGACGACGAGGTCGACGCCGTGGGCGCGTCCCGTCAGCACATCGAGGCGCCGCAACGCGCTGACATGGGCGCGGGCCATCCAGCCCGTACCGATCACTCCGACGCCGAGACGCGTGCGTGCGGTCATGTCCACTCCTCTCACGACGAGCATCGCCCGCCGTCGCTCTTGCACACAGACCTAGAGCGCTCTAGATTACCCTTTGTCCGTACAATAACAACCCGAAAGGAGTGCCGGTGAGCACCCCTGACAACGACGTCGCCGCTCCACGCGTCGGCATCGCCCCCGACTCCTGGGGCGTCTGGAACGCCGTCGACGACCGCCAGCCCCCTCCCGAGCAGTACCTGCGCGAAGTACAGGAGGCCGGCTACCACTGGACCGAGCTCGGCCCCTACGGCTACCTCGGCACCGAGGCATCGGCCCTCGCCGACGACTTCGCGGCCCACGACCTCGCCCTCTCGGCGGGAACCGTGTTCACCCACCTGCACCGGTCGCCGGAGGAGGTCGAGAACGCGTGGCGCGACGTCACCGAGGTGGCGCGACTGGTCACCGCGCTCGGCGGTGAGCACGTGATCACCATCCCCGGCCTGTGGGAGCGCGACGCGAACGACGACGTCGTGGGCGCCCGCACCTTCACGGCCGACGAATGGGGCACCTTCACAGCCGCGCACGACGAGATCGGCAAGCGCCTCTGGGAGGAGTTCGGCCTCCGCCAGCAGTTCCACTCCCACGCCGAGAGCCCCATCGGCTCGTACCTCGAGGTGGTGCGCCTGGTCGAGAACACCGACCCGCGGTACACGAACCTGTGCCTGGACACCGGGCACCTCGCGTACTACTGGGGCGACAGCGTGCGTCTCATCCGGGCCTTCCCCGACCGCATCGGCTACCTGCACCTCAAGCAGGTCGAGCCCGACCTGCTGGCGCACGTGCTCAAGAACGAGATCTCGTTCGTCGAGGCCGTCACCCGCGGCGTCATGGTCGAGCCGCCCCACGGCGTGCCCGATTACGGACCCGTGCTGCACGAGGCCGCCCTCGCCCACCCGGGCGTGTTCGCGATCATCGAGCAGGACATGTACCCCGTCGGCGACTTCGCCGCACCCCTCCAGATCGCGCGACGCACGCGCGAGTACATCACCGGATGCGGCGGCCCCGCACGCTTCCGCTGACGCCGCCTCGACACCCATCACCCAAGGAGAACCACCCATGTCCACCCCCATCCGTGTCGGCGTCATCGGCGCCGGAATGGCCGGCCAGGCGCACGCCTTCGGCTACCGCAACGCGATGATGGCGACCAGCTCGCCGCTCTCGGTCGAGCTTGTCGCCATCGCCGACCCCAACCTCGCCCTCGCCCAGTCGGTCGCGGACCGCTACGGGTTCGCGAGCGCCACCGCCGACGTCGACGCGTTCATCGCGAGCGACGTCGACGCCATCAGCGTTGCGCTGCCGAACTTCCTGCACGCCGAGGTGCTGCCCAAGGTGCTCGCCTCCGGCAAGCACGTCTTCGCCGAGAAGCCCATCGGTCGCACCCCGGCGGAGTCGGCGCACCTGCAGGCGCTGGCCGAGGCCTCGCCCGCCGTGACCGGTGTCGGCTTCTCGTTCCGCCGACTGCCCGGCCTCGCCGCACTCGCCCGTGCGGTCGCCGACGGGCTCGTCGGAGACATCCACACCGTGCGCGGCTGGTACAACGCCGACTACGCGGCCGACCCGGTCGGCGCGCTCTCGTGGCGCTTCTCGCAGGAGCAGTCGGGCGGCGGCGCGCTGCTCGACATCGGCGCCCACGCGATCGACGCCGTGCAGTTCGTCGCCGGACGCATCGCGGAGGTCTCGAGCGCGTCGCTGCGCACCGTGATCACCGAGCGCCCCCTGGCGACCGCGGGCGCGATCGGCCACGGGGCATCCGGATCGTCCGAGAAGGGAGCGGTCACCAATGACGACGTCGCTCTGCTCGGGGTGACGCTCGACTCGGGCGCCATCGGGCAGATCGCGCTCAGCCGCATCGCCGCGGGGGTTCCGAATTCGCTCGGCGTCGAGGTGTTCGGCTCCGCGGGCAGCGCCGTGTTCGACTCGATCTCGGCGGGCGAGTTCCACCTCTTCGAGAACGCGACGTCGCCGGTCGCCTACAACGGTCCGCGCCGCATCTTCACCGGGCCTGCACACCCGTACTTCTCGGATGTCGCCGCCATGCCGGGCGCCGGCGTGGGCACCGGCTACGCCGAGGCGTTCGTCGCGGAGATCCAGGAGTTCCTCCGGGCCATCACGAACGGCACGCCCATCGACACGGACTTCGCCACCGCCACAGCGATGATGAACGTCGTCGGTGCGGCGTTCGAGTCGGCACGCACGCGAGGCCCCGTCCCGGTCGCCTGACCTCCGGGAACAACGAACCCCCTCCCCGATTCGGGGAGGGGGTTCGTGCTTCTGGGAACGGCAGCGCGATCAGGCGCGGATCGACGAGATCTCGTGGGCGAGGGACTCGAGCTCGGCACCGCCGGCCATCGCCTGGATGAGCTCCTCGAGCTGCACCTTGCCCCGCTCGAACTCCGCGAGCAGCCGGCCGCGGTTGAGCAGGTAGAACCGGTCGCCGACCATGAAGGCGTGGTGCGGGTTGTGCGTGATGAACACGACGGCGACGCCGCGGTCGCGTGCCGCGAGGATGTACTTCAGCACGATGCCCGACTGACGCACACCGAGAGCGCTCGTCGGCTCGTCGAGGATGAGCACCTTGGCACCGAAGTGCACGGCCCGGGCGATCGCGACGGCCTGGCGCTCACCGCCCGAGAGCGTGCCGATCGGCTGGTCGGTGTCGCGCAGGTCGATGCCCATCTGCTTGAGGGCGGACTTCGTGACGTCCTTGGCGTTCTTCACCGAGAGGAGTCCGAGAGCCTTCGGGCCGCTGACGGGCTCGTTGCCGAGGAAGAAGTTGCGCCAGATCGACATCAGGGGAACCGTGGCGAGGTCCTGGAACACCGTCGCGATTCCGCGCCCGAGCGCATCGCGCGGCGACGAGAACTCGACCGGCTCGCCGTCGAGCGTGACGGAGCCCGAGCTCGGCTTGTGGACGCCCGAGAGGATCTTGATGAGCGTGGACTTGCCGGCGCCGTTGTCGCCGAGGACGCACGTGACGGTGCCCGGGTCGACACGGAGGCTGATGTCGCGCAGGGCGATCACGCTGCCGAAGGTCTTGCCGACCTTCTTCAGCTCGAGGGCGGCCTGAACTCCGGTGGGAAGCTCGTGCGCGTTCTCGGCCGCGGCTTCTTCGACGGCCGCGACGATCTCCTGGTCGGCGACCGCGTTCGTCTCGTCCTGAGGCTCGTTGACGGTGCTCATTTCTTGCGACCTCCCTGGGCGCGACGCGAGATGGTGATGTTGATCAGCACGGCGGAGAAGAGGATGACGCCGAGGAACGTCGACACCCAGTCCTGATCCCAGAGCGCGTAGGGGATGCCGATGGCCGCGAAGCCCATGATCAGCGCACCGATCGAGGCTCCGATCGCGGAGCCGGCGCCACCGGTGAGGAGCGTGCCGCCCACCGCCGCGGCGATGATGTAGTAGAACTCCTGGCCGACACCCTGGCCGGCCTGCATGCCGCGAAGACGCAGCAGGAACATGATGCCGACGAGCGATGCGGACACCGAGGTCATCACGAACAGGGTGATCTTGGTGCGGTTCACCGGGACGCCGGCGTTGCGCGCGGCGTTCGCGTCGCCGCCCGAGGCGAAGATCCAGTTGCCGAAGACCGTGCGGGTGAGCAGAAGCGTCGCGAAGATCGTGATCACGAGCCACCACACCAGGGAGATCTGGAACTGGGTGCCGGCGACGTCGAAGGTCGAGGAGAACAGCGACCTGGCGGAGTCGAACCCATCCCCCTGGTCGACGCCCGAGACGCGGACCGTGCCGGTGAGACCCTTCGTGATGGCGAGGTTCGCGCCCTTGAGCACGAAGAAGGTGCCGAGGGTGACGATGAAGGACGGGAGCGCGGTGCGGATCACCAGGATGCCGTTGATGAAGCCGATCACGGCGGCCATGACGACGGTAGCCGCAATGGCGGCCCAGACGTTCCAGCCGAGCTGAGTGATCAGCAGACCCGCGAACAGGCCCGACGTTCCGACCATGACGCCCGAGGAGAGGTCGAACTCGCCGCCGATCATGAGGAGTGCGACGAAGACCGCGACGATGCCGACGGGGGCCGCGAAGTCGGTCCAGCCGGCCGCGCCCTCGAGGGTTGCGAACTTGCCGGTCGTGTCGACGAAGGTGAAGAGGAGGAAGATCGCGACCGCGCCGATCAGTGCGCCGAGCTCGGGGCGGCGGAGCGTCTTGAGGTACCAGGGGGTGCGGCTCACGCGTTCATCGACCGCGATGTTGCTCGTGTTCGTGAGGAAAGACATGTTGTGGCTGCTCTCTGAAGAAGGGCGGCGCGCCCGTCATGGTGACGAACGCGCCGCCCGGAGGGACTAGCGGGTGCCGGCCTGGACCGAAGCCTGGACCGCCTGGACGTTGTCCTTGGTGACGAACGCCGGACCGGTGTAGACGGGGTTGCCGCCACCGACCTCGATCGCGTCCTTCACGGCCAAGTACAGGAGCTGCACGGCGAGGAAGCCCTGCGCGTACTGCTGCTGGTCGATCGCGAAGGCGAGCGTGCCCGCGCTGATCGCCTTGAGGGCGTCGTTCGACAGGTCGACGGTGCCGACGACGATCTTCGGGTTGACGGCCTGCACGGCGGGGAGCACTGCTCCCGTGGCGACGTCGGCGTTGAGGGCGAACACGCCGTCGATCGTCGGGTCGGCCTGGAGGGCCGCCTGGATCTTCGCCTCTGCACCGGTCAGGTCGGCGAGCGCGCCGTCGACGTTGAACTGCTGCACGGTGCCCTTGAAGGTCTTCGCGGCGCCGTTGCATCGATCGGTGAGCCCGGAGTTCGCGGCTTCCTGGATCGGGCAGAGGATCTTCTTGAGGCCGAGGTCGTTGAACTTCAGACCCGCCTGCTCACCCGCCACGGTCTCGTCCTGACCGACGTGGGTGAAGGCGCCGAGATCCTTGTAGACATCCGAACCCGAGTTCAGGGTGAGGGTCGGCAGGTTCGCCGCCTTCGCCGCGAGCATCGCGTCCTTGATGGCGCCCGGGTCCGGAGCCGATGCGCCGATCGCCGAGCAGCCGCCCTTGACTCCGGCGGAGATCGTCGAGGCCTGCTTGGCGGAGTCGTTCGACGAGCCCTGGTAGTCCAGCGTGACGCCGAGCTGCTTGGCGGCGTCCTCCGCTCCCTTCTGCACGACGGACCAGAAGGTCCCGCCGTCACCGTGCGTGTAGATGCAGATCTTGATCGACGCGTTCGCCGCGTCTGCGGTTGAGCTGCTCGAGGCCTTCCCCGAACAACCTGCGAGGGCGAGAGCGAGGACCGCCACGCCTGCCGCCATGATGGCGAGCTTCTTCTTGACCAACTCTGGTGCTCCTTCTCTTCGTTGAGTGAGTGCGGACGGGCTCTGGGACCGACCCGTGAATGAGAGTATGTCCGATCAAATGAACGATGTCCAGCATTTCTCGACAATTTGTTCTTACATTCTGTCAACTAGCGCGTAGGCTGGCCACAGACTCGCGCGGGAACCCCGCCCGCGCGCCGATGTCGATCCAAAGGAGGACCGAGATGACCACGCGCACGCCGCTCGGCGTAGGCCTGATCTCCGTCGGGTGGATGGGACGGCTGCATGCCCGCTCCTACCTCGCCGCCGGCCAGCACTACCCCGACCTGACCTATGCGCCGCGCCTCGTCGTGGCCGCCGACCCCGATGCCGGCGGACGCGAGTACGCGACCGACGTTCTCGGATTCGACCGCACCGTCGCCGACTACAGCGAGGTGCTGGCCGACCCGGAGGTCGACGTGGTGTCGATCTGCTCGCCGAACTTCCTCCACCACGAGATCGCCCTCGCCGCCATCGAGGCGGGAAAGCCGTTCTGGATCGAGAAGCCCATGGGACGCGGTGCTGTCGAGTCCCGCGAGATCGCCGAGCGTGCGGAATCCGCTGGACTGGTCACGTCGGTGGGATTCAACTACCGGCACGTGCCCGCCGTCGCCCGCGCGCGCGAGCTGGTGCGCTCGGGGGCCATCGGCACGATCACGAACGTGCGGGTCTCGTTCCTCGCCGATTACTCGGCCGACCCCGCCGGAGCCCTGACCTGGCGGTTCCTCACCGCCCGCGCCGGATCCGGAGTCCTGGGCGATCTGCTCTCCCACGGTGCCGACCTCGCCCAGTACGTCGTGGGGCGCATCACCTCGGTGAACGGACTGACGGCGACCTTCATCCCCGAGCGCCCCCTCCCGGCAGCGGGTGCCGCCAGCCACTTCTCGAAGGGTTCCGAGGACGGCCCCCGCGGCGCCGTCGAGAACGAGGACTACGCCGCACTTCTCGCGCGATTCGAGGGAGGCGCCGTCGGTGTGCTCGAGTCCAGCCGCGTCGCGATCGGTCCGCGTGCCGAGTACGTGCTCGAGGTGTACGGCACCAAGGGCTCCCTGCGGTGGGACTTCCAGCGCCTGAATGAACTGCAGATCGCCGACGATCCGTCGGGCTATCGCACGGTCATGGCAGGTCCCGAGTTCGGTGACTTCTCACGATTCCAGCCCGGCGTCGGCACGAGCATGGGATTCGACGACCTCAAGGCGATCGAGGCATCGCTGTTCCTGCGCTCGGTGGCAACAGGCACGCAGCTCGCCCCCTCCGCCGCCGACGCCTGGGCCGCCGCCGAGATCGTCTCCGCGGCGCTGCGCTCCGCGGAGACCGGCGGCTGGGTCGAGGTGCCCGAGGTCGACGGCGAGACCACGTTCGGCTGAGGCATGACGAGAGGGGCCGGTGAGCGACACGCTCACCGGCCCCTCTCGTCATCAGCTCAGGCGAAGGCGGGTCGGAAGGCGTCGAGAGCGTCGTCGCTCGATCCGCTCGCCCAACTCTCCAGCCCCACCACGCCGTCATACGCGATCGCGGCGAGCGCATCGCCGATCGCACGGTAGTTGATCTCACCCGTCCCCGGCTCCTGCCGACCCGGGACGTCCGCCACCTGGATCTCGCCGATCCAGGGCTGCGCGCGACGCACGAGCTCGATGAGGTTCCCCTCGCCGATCTGCGCGTGGTAGAGGTCGAGGTTGAGTCGCAGCCCGGGGCTGTCGACCGCGGAGACGAGCGCGAGGGTGTCCTCGGCGCGGGCGAAAGGTGTGCCCGGGTGGTCGACGGCGGTGTTGAGGTTCTCGAGTGTGAACACCCGCCCGGCGCGCTCCCCGAGCTCGGCGAGACGGCTGAGCGTGTCGGCCGCGATCAGCCACTCGGCGCCGGTGACGACGTCGTGCGGCACGACGGGAAACCCGTTCGGGTCGAGTCCCGTGCCGTGGAGGTTCAACCGCGGCGAGTCGATGAGCTCAGCAGCCCGGAGGGACTCTTCGGCGGTCGCGAGCAGTTCGGCGATGCCGTGCGGCGTCGTGAGGTCGCCGCGCAGATATCCCGTCATCGACGAGAAGATGGCACCCGTGGCGGCCAGCTCCGAGAGGTTCTTCGTGCTCCAGTCCCAGATCTCGACCTCGAAGCCGAGTTCGTGGATGCGGCGCACCCGATCGACGAACGGGAGGTCGCGGAAGAGCATCTCCGCGGAGGCCGCGAGACGGACGGGCACCTCACGCCGCCGGAACCAGGATGTCGCGCACGAGGGCATCGAGCTGGGCGTCGGCCTCGAGGAACTGGCGCAGGGTGTTGCGGGAGGCCCCGAACGTGGCGAACTCATCCGGCGCGAGCCCGTCGGGCTCGTACGCCCGCCGGAACTCGCTCAGCGTCTCGAGCTCAGCGAGGATCTCGGTGGCGACAGGCACATCGATGCGGTCGGCCACCGCGATGCGGTTCTCGTTGATGCGGGCCTGCCAGTCGAACGGGGGTGAGACGACGAGGTCTCCCCCGACGAGCTCCGACCACTGCAGCGAATTGCGGAAGGCGGCCGACAGGATGCGGCTGCGGTATCCCCGCTCCCGGAAGAGGTGATGCGCCCGCTTGAGGGCTGCCACTCCCGCCCAGTCGAGCACCCCGGGGGTGGTGAGGATCCGCTGCGCGTTCGCCCACTTCTTCAGCCAGTCATCGAGACGACCGCCCATGATCGTGACGACGTGACCGAGCTCGCGCTCCTCGAGCCCGTCGGCCGCACGCCGGTCGAGTGCCCGCTCGAGCGCTGCTCCGACGGCGAGCGCCTGCGGCACCGTGAAGCTCAGCGTCGCGTTGATGCTGACGCCGCGGTACGCGGCCTCCTCCATCGCGGCCACGCCCGTCGCGGTCGCGGGGATCTTCACGATGATGTTCGGCGCGAGCGTCGAGAACTCGACCGCCTGGGCGACGAGGGCATCGCGATCGCGGTGGAGCCGCGGGTCGGTCTGGATCGACAGTCGCCCGTTGCGTCCGCCGCTGGCGGCAAAGGCCGGTTCGAGCAGCCGCGCCGCGGCCACCGACAGCTCGCGCACCGCCGCCCACCCGAGCTCCGACTCGCCCCACGTCGGATGCTCGTCGGCGAGCTCGCGCAGGCGGGGACCCCAGACATCCGGTCGCTTGGTGATCGCGGTCAGCGCGATGACCGGATTGCAGGTGGCTCCGACCGCGCCGAAGGCGATGGACTGCGCGAGCTCGTCGGGGTCGGCCGAGTCGTTCCAGAGCGAGGTGGGAGTGGTCGCGGCCGCGCGGGCGAGCGGGGCGTCGGTGTCGATGGTCATGGTGGATCCTCGGGGGTCAGGAAAGGTCGACAGGCACGATGACGCGCTCGGTCGCCGAGCGCTGCGCCGCGTCGGCGAGAACGAGCGCCGCACGGCCGTCCTCGAAGGTGGGGCTGGTGGACGCCTCGCCGCGGGCGAGCTTGATGAACTCGTGCAGCTCCGCCGCATAGGCGTCGGCGTAACGCTCGAGGAAGAAGCTCTGATACGGCGGACGGGCTTCGACGGCGGCGGCGCCCGAGACGCTCACGAGGCTCGTGGGCATGTTGGCGACCGACAGCGAGCCGAGCTCACCGAACGCCTCGATGCGCTGGTCGTATCCGACCGCGCTGTGGCGGGAGTTCGTGATCGAGACGATCGCCCCCGAGGCGGACCGCAGCGTGATGACGGCTGTGTCGAAGTCGCCGTGCTCGCGGGCGCCCGGGTCGAAGGTGGTGGTGCCCGTCGCGCTCACCTCGACGATGTCGGGCAGGAAGAAGCGCGCCATGTCGAAGTCGTGGATCGTCATGTCGCGGAAGATGCCGCCCGAGATGCCGACGTAGGCGGCGGGCGGTGCCGACGGGTCGCGGCTGATGATCGACAGCTGCTCGAGCGCACCGATCTCGCCCGCGTCGACCCGTGCCCGCACCTCGGCGAACGCCGGGTCGAAGCGACGGTTGAAGCCGAGCGCGACCGGCACGCCGGATGCCGCGACGCGGGGGCGCAGCGCGTCGACGCGGGCGATGTCGAGATCGATCGGCTTCTCGCACAGCACGGCGATGCCCGCGTCGATCGCACGGGCGATCAGGTCGACGTGCGTCGGCGTCGGGGACGCGATGAGCACCGCGTCGAGGTCGCCAGCGGTGAACAGCTCCTCGGCGTCAGCGGTCGCGATCGCGCCGTACGTCTCGGCGACGGCGCGGGCGCCGTCGATGAAGGGGTCGGCTACGCGCGCCAGCACGGCGTCGGCATCGGCGGCGATGCTCGCGGCGTGCACCTGGCCGATCCGGCCGGTGCCGATCAGACCGAAGCGGAGAGGGGTCGTCATGGTGGTGTCCTCGAAGGTCTCAGGCCCAGATGCGCAGGGCGTCGCGGTTGATCTGCTGGTCGGCGGCACGGTCGCGCTGGAACGCCGAGAGGGAGACATCCGGGCCGTTGAGCACGTCCTGCTCGACGACGATCCATCCGTCGTAATCCTGCGCGGCGATGGCGTCCATCACCGCGGCAAGGTCGACGTCGCCGCGCCCGAACGCCACGAACGACCCCGACGACCACACCTCGGGCATGCCGCCGCCGGCCGCGAGCACACGGCGCAGCTCGGCGAGATCGACATCCTTCAGGTGGAGGTGGTTGATGCGGGACCCCCAGCGGCGCACCGCGTCGGCCGGGTCGCCGCCCGCGATGAACAGGTGCCCGGTGTCGAGGGTGAGGTCGACGTTCACGTTCGCGAGGAACCGGTCGATCTCCGCGGGCGACTCCACGAACGTGCCGGCGTGGTGGTGGAAGGTCGGCTCGAAGCCCGCAGCCCGCACGATGTCGGCGGCGCGCTCCGCGTTCGCGATCAGACGCTCCCAGGCCGCCTCCGCGAGGGGGTCGACCTCCTCGCCGCGCCCCGGGGCGCCGCGGCGGGCGACCGACCCGTCGTCGGCGAGGGTGGGCAGCGGCAGTCGCGCGGGCCCGGCGGCCGCGGCATCCGAGAACACCCGGAGGGCCGCGTGCAGCGACGGGATGCTGGCGGCGAACGCATCGTCGTCGGAGAACGGCAGCTGCACCCACCCGCCGGCGAGCGACAGGTCGTACTCGGCGAGACGGCGACGCAGCACGTCTCCCTCGCCGAGGAAGCCGAGGGGACCCAGGTCGACGCCCCGGTAGTCGGAGTCGGCGAGGATGCGCAGCATCGCGTCGGGACTGAGGGTCTCGGCACCCTCGGGGGTGAGCTCGAACACTCCGAAACTGACGGGTGCTCCGGCGACGGTGGCCTTCATCGCCCACCTTCCTCTCCGAGCAGCGGGCGCTGGGCCCGACGCTGCTCCTCGTATGCGGCGCGTGCGCGCTGGGTGGACGGCAGGGTGGAGACAGCCGGGATCGGCACGTCCCACCAGCCCTCGCCGTCCGGGGCGTAGACGAGAGGATCGCTCTCGATGTGGATCAGCGTCGACCGGGTGCTCGCCTTGGCCGCGACGACGGCGGCGTGAAGATCGGCGGTCGCGGTGGCGCCGGGGGCGATCTCGACGACGTCGAGCCCGTAGCTGCGGGCGTTCGCCGCCAGGTCGACCGGCAGCACCTGGTCGCCCTGGAAGTTGCGTGCGTCGGCGTCGTAGGTGCGGTACTTCGTGCCGAAGCGGTCGGACCCGACGGTCTCGGACAGGTGGCCGATCGACGCGTAGCCGTGGTTCTGCACGAGCACGACGATGATCTTGATGCCCTCGGCGACCGCCGTGACCAGTTCGGAGTTGAGCATGAGGTACGACCCGTCGCCGACCATGACGATGACGTCGCGGTCGTCGTCGAGGGCGTCGAGCCCGCGCTTGACGCCGAGGCCGCCCGCGATCTCGTATCCCATCGTCGAGAACGCGTATTCGACGTGGTACCCGAGCGGATCGCGCACCCGCCACAGCTTGTGGAGATCTCCCGGCAGCGAACCGGCGGCCTGCACGATGACATCCGCCGGGGCCGACGCCGACTGCACGGCGCCGATGATCTCGGGCTGGCCGGGACGCGGCGCGCCGGTCGCAGCGAGCGCACGGTCGACCGCGGCATCCCAGACGCCCTTCTCCTGCGCGGTGCGCGCAGCGTACTCGGCCGACACCTCGAAGCCCTCGAGCTCGATCGCGAGCTCCGCGAGGGTCTCGCGCGCGTCGGCGACGACGGCGATCTGCGTGCCGTGCTTGTAGGCGTCGAAGGAGGCGATGTTGATGTTGACGAAGCGCACGTCCGGGTTCTGGAAGGCCGTGCGCGAGGCGGTCGTGAAGTCGCTGTACCGCGTGCCGATGCCGATGATGACATCGGCCTCTGCCGCGAGCCGGTTCGCCGCGGTCGTTCCGGTCGCCCCGACCCCGCCCAGGTACTGCGGGTGGTCGAAGGCGAGCGCGCCGCCGCCCGCCTGCGTGGTTCCGACCGGGATGCCGGTGGCCTCGACGAGCGCGCGCAGGTGCTCCTCAGCCCCGGAGTAGATCACACCGCCGCCGACGACGAGGAAAGGACGCTCCGCGGAGCGGATCGCCGCGACGGCGCGCGCGAGGGCGGCACGCTCGGGGAGCGGCCGGCGGATGTGCCACTCGCGGTCGGCGAGGAACGCGACGGGCACGTCGATGGTCTCCGCCTGCACGTCCTCGGGCAGCGCGATCGTGACGGCGCCGGTCTCGGCCGGGTCTGTCAGCACGCGCAGGGCGGCGAGCGCGATCGAGTAGAGCTGCTCGGGGCGCTGCACACGGTCGAAGAAGCGCGAGAGCGGACGGAACGCGTCGTTGACCGTGAGCCCGATGTCCCAGGGCTGCTCGAGCTGCTGCAGCACCGGGTCGGCGACGCGGGTCGCGAACGTGTCGGAGGGCAGCAGCAGGGCGGGCAGACGGTTGGTGGTCGCAAGCGCGGCGCCGGTGAGCATGTTCGTCGCGCCGGGCCCGACCGACGCGGCCGAGGCGAACGTGGCGCGGCGCCGGTGGATGCGCGCGTAGCCGACCGACTGATGCACCATCGCCTGCTCGTTGCGCGCCTGGTAGTAGGGCATCAGGTCGGGCTGCTCGACGTTCAGCTGCTTGAGCGCCTGACCGACACCCGCGACGTTGCCGTGGCCGAAGATGCCGAAGACGCCCGGGATGGTGCGTTCGCGGATGTCGCCGTCCACCGTCCACTGGTGGGCGAGGAACTCGATCAGCGCCTGGCTGACGGTCATGCGCTTCGTCGCGCTCATCGGGTGCTGCCTTCCTCGCCGGCCGCGGTGAACGGCAGGCGCGGGTCGATCTCGAGGCCCTCCCAGGTGCTGCGCACCCAGGCGTGGGCGGGGTCGTCGCTGATGAGCCAGGCCCGATCGGGGTCGGGGCCGGCCATCACGTTGAGGTAGTAGAGGTCGTAGCCGGGCGCCGCGACCGCGGGGCCGTGGTAGCCGTAGGGCACCAGGGCGATGTCGCCCGAGTGCACCATCGCGTCGATCTCTATGTCGCCCGCGGGAGACGAGTAGGTCGAGAACATGCCGAAGGCGGATGCCGCGGCTCCCCCGGCGGCGGCGGCGCGCGCCGGCGCGGACTCGAAGTAGTAGATCTCCTCGAGCCGGGTCTCATGACCCGGGTCGTGCTCGTCGTGCTTGTGCGGCGGGTACGACGACCAGTTCTCGGCCGGGGTGATCACCTCGCACACGATCAGCCGCACGGCGTCGAGGGCCTGCGGGGTGCCGAAGTTGTGCACCTGGCGGCTGGATGCCCCCGCCCCCCGCAGCTCGACGGGCACATCACTGCGGGCGATGTGGCGCGTCGGGCGCTGCTCGGTCGTCGGCGAGGTGGCGACGGCGACGCGCCCGCTCCCCGTCAGGGTCGCGGTCGCGCCCGCGCCGAGGTAGAGCACGTCGGTCGGGCCGTCGAACACGCTCGCCCGCCCGGCGAGGTCGTAGGCGGCGTCCGCCGTCTCGATCCGGAAGCTCCCCGCGAGCGGCACCACGATGCGCTCCACGTCGCGCTCATCGAGGGCGAGCACGTCGCCGGCGGCGAGCTCGGCCACCCGGATGCCCGTGTGGACCCAGCCGGGAGTCGAGGCGTCGACGACGCTCTCCCACCCGTCGCGGGCGAGGGCGCCGCGCCGGTGGAACCAGCGCTGGTCGTGAGCGGGCATGGCGGTGCTGCTTTCGTGTGGGAGGAGAGGAGCGGATGCCGCGGCCAGATCGGCGGGGCCGCGGCATCCGGGTCTGGATCAGGTGTTCTGCGGGAACCCGAGGTTGATGCCGCCGTGGGTGGCGGGGTCGAGCCAGCGGCTCGTGATGGCCTTCTCGCGGGTGAAGAAGTCGAACCCGTGCACGCCGTAGGCCTTCGCGTCGCCGAACAGCGACGCCTTCCAGCCGCCGAACGAGTGGTAGGCGACCGGCACGGGGATCGGCACGTTGATGCCGATCATGCCGACCTGCACCTCGTTCTGGAACCGCCGTGCGGCGCCGCCGTCGTTGGTGAAGATCGCGGTGCCGTTGCCGAACTGTCCCGAGTTGATGAGGTCGAGACCCTCCTGGAACGTCTGGATCCGCACGACCTCGAGCACGGGGCCGAAGATCTCCTCCTGGTAGGCGCGGGAAGTCGTCGGGATCTCGTCGATCAGGGTCGGACCGAAGAAGAAGCCGTCCTCGTGACCGTCGACGGTGAAGCCGCGACCGTCGACGACGATGGTGGCGCCGTCCTGCTCGGCGATGTCGACGTACGACGACACCTTGTCGCGGTGCACACCCGTGATGAGCGGCCCCATGTCGGGCTCGACGCCGTCGACGCCCGCACCGTTGCCGATTTTGAGCTTGCCGATGCGCTCGACGATCTTCGCGATCAGCTCGTCGGCGACCGGCTCGACGGCCAGCACGACCGAGATCGCCATGCAGCGCTCGCCCGCGGCGCCGTAGCCCGCGTTGACAGCCTGGTCGGCGACGAGGTCGAGGTCGGCGTCGGGCAGCACCAGCATGTGGTTCTTCGCGCCGCCGAGGGCCTGCACGCGCTTGCCGTTGCGCGAGGCGGTCTCGTAGATGTACTGCGCGATGGGAGTCGAGCCGACGAAGGAGACCGACTGCACGACAGGATTCGTGAGCAGCCCGTCGACGGCGAGCTTGTCTCCCTGGAGCACCGTGAAGACGCCGTCGGGAAGTCCGGCCTCCTTCCACAGCTGAGCGATCCAGAGCGAGGCGGAGGGGTCCTTCTCGCTGGGCTTGACGACGACGGCGTTGCCGGCGGCGATCGCGATGGGGAAGAACCACATCGGCACCATCGCCGGGAAGTTGAACGGCGAGATGATGCCGACGACGCCGAGGGGCTGACGCAGCGAATAGACGTCGATGCCGGTGGAGACGTTCTCGGAGTACGCACCCTTGATGAGGTGCGGGAACCCGGTCGCGAGCTCGACGACCTCCTGGCCGCGCAGGATCTCACCGATCGCGTCGGAGACGACCTTGCCGTGCTCGGCGGTGATGATGCGGGCGAGCTCGCCCTTGCGGGCGTTGAGCAGCTCGCGGAACGCGAACAGCACCGTCTGGCGCTTCGCGATCGAGTAGTCCTTCCAGACCTCGAAACCGCGCTGCGCGGACGCGATCGCCTCGTCGATCTCGGCCTGGTCGGCGAGCGCGACGCGGGCGCTCACGGCACCGGTGGCCGGGTTGTAGACGGGGGCGGTGCGGCCGCTCGTCGAGACGCGTTCGGCGCCGTCGATCCAGTGCGAGATCACGCGCACATCGGTCGCGTCGGCGGCGCCGGCGGGGGCGGAGACAGTGGTGCTCATGTCGGAACTCTCCTCGGTTGGGGTCACAGGTCGGGGTGCACGAGGCCGGCCGCGATGTCCACGGCCGCGGCGACGTCACCGTCGGGCGGATAGAGCAGGGTACGGCCCACGGTAAGGCCCCGCACCCCGGGAAGTCCGAGCGCGACCTCCCAGGACGCGAAGGTCTCGTCGGGATCGGCCCCCGAGTCTCCGCCGAGCAGCAGGGTCGGCAGCGTCGTCGCCGCCATCACCCGCTCCATATCGTCGACGACCGGCAGCTTCAGCCAGGTGTAGGCACTCGTCGATCCGAGACCCTGGGCGATGGCGATCGAGAGGATGACTGCGTCCGTCGACAGGTCGTTGACGATCCGTCCGTCCACCCACCGGCTGATGAACGGCTCGAGCATGATCGGCAGTCGGGCGGCGGCGGCCTCGGTCACGGCGTGCGCCGTGGTCTCGAGCGTCGGGGCGGTCGCGGCATCCGCGAAGTTGACACGCAGCAGCGTCTTGGCGACGTCGATGCCGTCGGACACCATGCCCGCGACGTCGTGGCCGGTGAAGCGGTCATCCATCTCGAACGCGGCGCCGCGCAGCCCGCCGCGGTTCATCGAGCCGACGACGATCTTGTCGTCGAGCAGGCCGAGGGCGGCGAGGTCGTCGATCACATCAGGGGTGCCGAGCACGCCATCGACGCCGGGCCGCTGCAGGGCGGTCGCGAGGCGGTCGAGCAGGTCGTAGCGGTCGGCCATGGCCTGCGCGTCGGCACCGACCGAGAGGGCGCCGCGCGCCGGGTGGTCGGCGGCGACGATGAACAGGCGCCCGTCACCGCGCAGCAGCGGCCGGCGGACACGGTCGGCCAGGGCGGTCCGAATCGATTCGGGCCGGTGGGCGCGGATGTCCCGCACGCGGGCGAAGTCCGCGTCCCCCAGAGTGTGCGCGGCCATCTCAGCGGATCCTCTCGAGTACGGCCTCGACCTCATCGGTCGTCGGCATCGCCGTCGAGCACTCGCGCCGCGAGGCGACGATGGCACCCGCGACGTTCGCGAAGCGCACGATGCGCTCGAGGCTCCACCCCGACAGCAGTCCATGGCAGAGCGCCCCGCCGAAGGCGTCGCCCGCGCCGAGGCCGTTGACGACATCCACGAAGTAGGGAGCGACCTCGACGCTCTCGTCCGCGGTCTTGGCGAGCACGCCGCGCGGTCCCTGCTTGACGATCGCGATCTCGACACCCCGCTCGAGCAGTGCGTCGGCGGCGCGGTGCGGATCGGTCTCGCCGACGGCGACCTCGCACTCCTCACGGTTGCCGACGGCCACCGTGACCTGGCCGAGGACGGGCTCGATCTGCTCGCTCGCAGCGGCAGGACCCGACCAGAACATGGGCCGGTAGTCGAGATCGAGCACGGTGTGGCGGGCACGGTCGCGGGCGGCGAGAGCGGTGTGGTGCGCCGAGCGACTGGGCTCCTGGGTGAGTCCGGTCGCGGTGAGCCAGAGCACTTCGGCGCCGCGCACGGCGGCGAGGTCGAGCTGCGCGTCGTCGATGTTGAGGTCGGGCGCCTTCGGCTCGCGGTAGAAGTACAGCGGGAAGTCGTCGGGCGGGAAGATCTCGCAGAAGGTGACGGGGGTCTTCAGCGCCGGATCCACGGCGACGAGCCGCGGGTCGACGCCGAGGCGGTCGAGCTCACGCAGCAGATAGCGACCGAACGGGTCGTGGCCGACGCGGCTCACGAGGCCCGAGCGCCGACCGTGGCGTGCGGCGGCCACCGCGACGTTGGCGGCGCTGCCGCCGAGGTATTTGCCGAACGTCGCGACATCCTCGAGCCCGACACCGTCCTGAAGGGGATAGATGTCCACGCCGAGGCGACCGATCGCGAGGATCTCGGGTGTCGTGTTCTGCGTCATACTCCGCTGTACAACTCTCTTCGGAAACCTGCGCCGCCCTGGTCGACGGCATGTCCTAACAATAGCACATGTTGACCTGTCGGCAAGGGGCACTTCGGATGCCGCAACGCCCCACTCCGCGTCGATATCACCGAACATGTGTCGACATACGTAAGATTGTCGAGACATGGGAGTGAGCCCGGAAGAGGAGGCGGCGAGCGCGATGGCGAGCAACGAGATCTACTGGCCGGAAGAGCTGTTCACCGACCTCGACCGCACGGGACCGGTGCCCCTCTACTTCCAGGTGTCGAGCCGGCTCGAGGCCGCCATCCACGACGGCGTGATCCCCGCCGGCGCCCGCCTCGAGAACGAGATCGCCATCGCCGCACGGCTCGGTCTCTCCCGGCCGACCATCCGGCGCGCCATCCAGGAGCTCGTCGACAAGGGCCTGCTCGTGCGCCGCCGCGGGATCGGCACCCAGGTCGTGCAGGGGCAGGTCACCCGCCCCGTCGAGCTCACCAGCCTCTACGAGGACCTCCGCAACAGCCACCACGAGCCCGGCACGCGCGTGCTCGCCCACGAGATCGTGCCCGCGACCGATCCGGTCGCGGAGGGTCTCGGGGTGGCCGTCGGCACCGACGTCGTCTTCATCCGACGCCAGCGCAGCACCGACGGCGTGCCCGTGGCCGTGCTCGAGAACTACCTCCCGATCGAGTTCTCCGACATCACGACCGAGCAGCTGCAGGATCGCGGACTCTACCAGATCCTCCGCGCGCGCGGCGTCACCATCCAGATCGCCAAGCAGAAGATCGGCGCCCGGCGCGCGCAGGGCGACGAGGCCGAGTTGCTCGATGTCGAGCGCGGCGGCCCACTGCTCACGATGGAGCGCATCGCGTTCGACAACTCCGGCCGTGCTCTCGAGTACGGCCACCACTGCTACCGGCCCGACATGTACAGCTTCGAGACGACCGTCGTCGCGAAGTAGCGGGGGTACCACCAGTACCTCCCGCGTCGCACCGGCGAGACGTAGCGTGGACGCATGCACGACATCCGCGCCGAGGTGCGCGAGTTCCTGAGCTCGCGTCGCGCGCGCATCACCCCTCAGGAGGCGGGCCTGCCCGCCTACGGCGGCAACCGTCGCGTGGCGGGGCTGCGCCGCGAGGAGGTCGCGATGCTCACCGGCGTCTCGGTCGACTACTACATCCGTCTCGAGCGCGGGAACCTCGCGGGCGCCTCCGAGAGCGTGCTCGACGCGCTCGCGCGCACGCTGCGGCTCGACGCGGCCGAGCGCGACTACCTGTTCGACCTCGCGCGGGCGGCGAGCCCCGGCATCCGCGTGCCCGCGAAGCCTGCCGAGACGGTGCGCCCCGCGGTGCGGCAGGTGCTCGACGCGATGGCCGACGCCCCCGCGTGGGTCCGCAACGGCCGACACGACATCCTGGCGGCGAACCGTCTCGGCCGCGCCCTCTACGCGCCGGTGTTCGACAGCCCCCGCCGCCCGGTCAACACGACCCGGTTCACGTACTTGGATGCTGCGGCCCGCACCTTCTGGCGCGACTACGACCAGATCGCGAACGACGCCGCCGCGATGCTGCGCCTCGAAGCGGGCCGCACGCCGCACGACACCGACCTCATCACGCTCATCGGCGAGCTGTCGACGCAGAGCGAGCTGTTCCGGCAGCGGTGGGCCTCGCGCGACGTGAAATACCACCGCAGCGGGCGCAAGCGTCTGCACCACCCGGTGGTCGGCGATCTCGATCTCGACTTCGAGTCGATGGAGCTGCCCAGCGAGCCGGGCCTCGTCATGAACGTCTACACGGCGCCGGCGGGCTCGCCGAGCGCCGATGCGCTGACCCTGCTCGCCTCGTGGGCGGCGAGCGCCGACTTCACCGCCGACGCGGCGCTCATCGGCGCGGAGTGATCCGGACGGGCTCCCCCGCCCGAACCGTCAGCGGGGGTCGACCCGCAGCGTCGTCTCGAGCACGTCGTCGCCGGTGATCGCCCCGACGTAGGCGGGACCGAACCGGTCGTACTTCGCGTGCAGCGCGGCATCCAGTGCGCCCCTCACCGTCGCATCGGCGGGGGTGAAGGTGACGTCCTGCTCGACGCCGTCCGCGGCGACACGGCCGGTGCCCGCGGCGCGGGCGCGGCGGTACCAGCCGTTCTCCGGGCCGTGCGCCGAGCGCACGTAGAGAACGCCGTCGACGACGCCGTGCCAGATCGTCACCCAGGGACGCAGGGTGCCGTCGGCGCGGGTCGAGGCGATGCGCAGCTCGGTCGCGTCGCCGATGCGGGCGAGCTCGGTGGGGTTCCAGTCGGACATCGGATGTCTCCTTCGTCGCCGTTCAAGCGGGGTATTCGTCGTCGGTGAGCTTCGCGCCCCACTCCGTCTCGGGAACGCCCTCCTCGAGGGGCGCCTCCCAGAGCGCGAGATGGCACATCGCATTCTGCGCCGAGGCGCCGTGCCAGTGCCACTCCCCCGCAGGCGTGAAGACGGTGTCGCCGGGGCGCAGCTCGATCAGCTCGCCGCCGCGCGACTGCACCCAGCCGAGCCCGTCGGTGACATGCAGCACCTGGCCGACGGCGTGACGATGCCAGGCGGTGTGGGCGCCGGGCATGAAGCGGACGAGGTTGAGGCGCGCGCGCGAGGGGGCGACGCCCGTGTAGTGGGCGTTGACGTACACGTCGCCGTCGAACCACTCAGCAGGGCCGCGGAAGGTCGGGGCCACGGGGAACTTGGTCGTGCTCATGGGGTGTCCTTTCGAGGGTGGGCGCGTCGTTCGCGCATGAGCGGAGGCAGCACGAGCGTCGCGGCGACGATCGCGCACAGGGTCAGGAGGACGGCGGCGGCGGTGAGGGCGGCCGCGACCTCTGCCGCAACGGAGGCGGCGGCATCCGTGCCGTGCGCGCCCGCCGCGACGACCACCAGCACACCGAGGCCGAGCGACATGCCGACCTGGTGGAACGTGTTGACGAGACCGGATGCCGCGCCGGCATCGGCGGCGGCGACCCCGGCGATGCCCGCCGCGGTGAGCGGCGCGAAGGCGAGACCCTGACCGGCGCCGATCACGAGCATGGGGGCGGCCACGGCCGTGAGGTAGTCGCTCTCGGGCACGACCCGGCTGAGCCACGCGATGCCGACGAGGGTCAGCACGATGCCGGCGACGAGGGTGGGACCGGCACCGATCGACCGCACGACGCGGGTGACCGCGAGCGCGACGGCGAAGTTCACGACCGTCATCGGCAGGAAGCCCAGCCCGGCCTGCAACGGCGTGAAGCGGAGCACGTCCTGCAGGAACTGGGTCGTGAAGAAGAAGAACCCGATCATCGCGCCCATGTAGAGCAGCCGAGCGAGGTACGCCCCGACCCTCACCCTACTGCGCAGCAGGCGCAGCGGCAGGATCGGCTGCGGCGCCACCGACTCGTTCACGACGAATCCGACCAGCAGAAGGATGCCGACCGCCCCCGCGACGAGTGTCGGGGTCGCCGTCCATCCCTGCTCGGCGGCGGTGATGATCGCGAAGACGAGCGAGCCGACGCCGAGGGTCGCGGTCAGCGCGCCGACGAGATCGAACCGACCCGTCGCCCGCGCGGTCTCGGGCAGGTAACGCGGGGCGAGCACGATCATGGCGATGCCGATGGGCACGTTGAGGAAGAAGCCGGCGCGCCAGCTGAGCAGTTCGGCGCAGGCGCCGCCGACGACCATGCCGAGGCTCGCGCCGATGCCGGCTGTGGCGCCGTAGAGCGCGACGGCTCGGGCGCGTTCGCGCCCCGCCGGGAAGGTCGCCGTCGGGAGGGCCAGCGACGTCGGCGCGACGATCGCGGCGCCGACCCCCTGTACCGCCCGCGCGCCGATCAGCCACCCGCCCGACGGTGCGAGCCCGATCGCGAGCGATGCCGCGGCGAAGATCACGAGCCCGGCGACGAAGACGCCGCGGCGGCCGAGCAGGTCTCCGGCCCGCGCACCGAGCAGCAGCAGACCGCCGAAGACGAGGGTGTAGGCGTCCTGCACCCACGACAGCTCTCCCGGTCCGAGGCCGAGGTCGGCCTCGAGGCTCGGCAGCGCCGTGAAGATCACGGAGTTGTCGAGCAGCACCATGAAGTAGCTGAGCAGGATGACGACGAGGATCGCGATCGGATGCCTCGCCGCCACCGTGCGCCCTCCGGCGGTCAGCGGCTGTGCGGTCATCAGAAGGAGACCATGACCTTCAGCGCCTCGCGCGCGTCCATGGCGGCGTAGCCGGCGGGAACGTCGTCGATGCCGACGGTGCGGTCGAAGACGCGGCCCGGGTCGATGACACCGTCGAGCACCTGCTGGATGGCCGGCTCGAGATAGGCGCGCACCGGCGCCGGCCCGCCCGCGAGGCGGGCGTTCTTGCCGAAGAGCGATCCGAAGCCGATCGGGGCTTCCTCGTACTGCGGCACGCCCACGCGGGAGATGATGCCGCCGGGACGCACGATGCCGTAGGCCTGCTCGTAGGCGGGCATGTGGCCGACCGCTTCGAGCACGATGTGCGAGCCCTCGCCGTTCGTGAGCTCGAGCACGCGCGCGACGCCGTCGGCGCCCCGCTCGGCCACGACATCGGTCGCGCCGAAGGCGACCCCGAGGTCGGTGCGCGAGGCGTGACGTCCCATGAGGATGATGCGCTCGGCGCCGAGCTGGCGGGCAGCGAGCACCGCCGAGAGCCCGACCGCGCCGTCGCCGATCACCGTGACGGTCTTCCCGGGCTGCACGTCGCCCATGTAGGCCGCGTGGTAGCCGGTGAGGTACACGTCCGAGAGCGTGAGGAGCGACGCGAGAAGCTCCTCGGAGGCGGTGTCGGGGGTGAGCCCGGGCACGACCACGAGGCTGCCGTCGGCCTGGGGCACGCGGGCCAGCTCGGCCTGCAACCCGCCGACCTCCGGCGAGCCGTACCAGCCGCCGTGCACGCAGGAGGTCTGGAAGCCCTCCCGGCAGAACACGCAGGTGTTGTCCTGGAACGCGAACGGCACGACGACGAAGTCGCCGGGCTTCAGCGTGCGTACCTCTGCACCGATCTCCTCGACGACGCCGATGAGTTCGTGCCCCATGGGCCGCCCGGTGTCGCTCGCGTGCAGGGAGTGGTAGGGGTGCAGGTCGGAGCCGCAGACGCACGCCCGCACCGCGCGCACGATGGCGTCGGTGGGCTGGCCGATGACCGGGTCGGCAACGGTCTCGACGCGCACATCTCCCGCGCCGTACATGAATGTGGCCTTCATGGAGTCCTTCACTGTCGTTCGAGCACCCGGATGGGGTGTGATCCCATCTCACGGCCTCGCGCGCGGACGCGGGAGGACCGCTCGTGCCGGGTAACGCCAGTACCTCCCGGGACATCCGCTCGCGGCGTACCGTCACGGGCATGAGCATCCCCACCCTGACGCTGAACAACGGCGTCACCCTGCCCGCCCTCGGCTACGGCGTCTTCCAGACCCCGCCCGATGAGACCATCGCGTCGGTCGCCGAGGCGCTGCGCGTCGGCTACCGGCACATCGACACGGCCGCCGCCTACGGCAACGAGCGCGAGGTCGGGCGCGCCATCGCGCAGAGCGACGTCGCCCGCGACGACATCGTCATCGAGACGAAGCTCTGGGTGTCGGACTACGGCTACGACGAGACGCTGCACGCGTTCGAGAAGGCCACCGCGAAGCTCGGGGTCGACAGCCTCGACATCCTGATCCTCCACCAGCCCGCGCCGACCCGGTTCGAGAAGACCATCGCCGCCTATCGGGCACTGGAGTCGCTGCTGGCCGACGACCGGGTGCGCGCGATCGGCGTGAGCAACTTCCTCCCCCACCACCTCGAGCGCCTGCGCGCCGAGACCGAGGTGGTGCCGGCCCTCAACCAGCTCGAGATCCACCCGTACTTCGCGCAGCGAGAGCTGCTCGCGGTCGACGAGGCGCAGGGCATCCTCAATCAGGCGTGGTCGCCGATCGGCGGCATCACCTTCTACCCCGGTCCCTGGGGCGACGAGCGGCGCAGCGTCATGCAGGACCCGGAGATCGCCGCGATCGCCGAGCGCGTGGGCGCGACCCCGGCGCAGGTCATGCTCGCGTGGCACCTGCAGCAGGGTCGGTCGGCGATCCCCAAGTCGGTGAACCCCGCCCGCATCGCCGAGAACTTCGCGGCGGGCGAGGTCGAGCTGGATGCCGCGGCCCTCGCCGCGATCGACGGCCTCGACCGCGGCGTGCGCAACGGCCCCGACCCCGACGCCCCGCGCGAGGAGTTCTTCAACCGGGTGATCCCCGAGGCGTGACCCGAACGGGGCGGATGCCGCGGCATCCGCCCCACCGACACGGGAGATGGCCGCACGGCGACACATAGACACGCCCGGGCTGCGACTCGCTAGAGTGTGCTCGTGGTCCGCCGGAACATTCCACCCGGCTCACAGTCGTCTCTGCGCGAGGCGAACCGGGTGCGCCTCGTCGAGTCGCTGAAGCGACACGGCAGGCTCACCCAGGTCGAATTGGCTGAGAGCACGGGTCTCTCCCCCGCCACGGTGTCGAACATCGTGAAGGAGCTCACCGCGTCCGGTGTGCTCGACACGTCGACCACGTCGCGCAGCGGACGCCGCGCGATCCTCGTCTCGCTCGCCCGCCAGACCGGCCTCGTCGCCGGCGTGCACTATAGCGCCCGGCACCTGCGCATCGCCCTCGCAGACGCGACCCGCACGATCGTCAGCGAGACCTCCCTCCCCCTCGCCCCCGACCACCGTCATGACGCCGAGCTCGACCGGCTCGCGCTGCTGCTCGGCGACATGCTCGACTCGCTCGGCATGACCACCCGCGACCTGCTCGCGGTCGGTGTGGCCCTGCCCGCTTCGCTCGACCCGCGCACCGGCATGGTGTCGACACCGGGCCTGTTGCGCGGCTGGGAGGGCATCGACATCGCCTCGAGCCTCGAGGCGCGCATCGACTGCGCCGTCATCGCCGACAGCGAGGCGAACGCGGGAGCAATCGCCGAGGCGCGCGAGGGCGCCGCGATCGGCATCGGCAGCTCCGTGTTCGTGCGGGTGGGTCACACCATCAGTGCGGGCATCGTCGTCGGCGGCGACGTGCTGCCGGGCGCGCACGGCAAGGCGGGCCAGATCGGCCATGTGACCATCGACGAGAACGGCCCGGTCTGCCGTTGCAACAACCGCGGGTGCCTCGAGACGTACGCCGCCGGACCCGCGCTCCTCTCGCTCTTCCCGCGTTCGGAGGGGATGCAGCGCCTCGGCGACCTCATCCAGTCGGCCGAGGGCGGCGACGGCCGCTCGCACCGGGTGATCGCCGACGCGGGGCGCCACATCGGCGTCGCGCTCGCGAGCCTGTGCAACCTCGTCGACCCCGAGGTGGTCGTCATCGGCGGCGAGCTCGCCCAGGCCGGAGAGATACTGCTCGCCCCCATGCGCCACTCCCTCGAGCGCAGCGCCCTGCAGTCGACCTCGGGGGTGCCGACCCTCGTCGGCGCGTCCCTCGGCGAGTGGGCCGAGACCCGAGGTGCCATCATCAGCGCACTGAGCGTGGGCGGAGCCGCGACATCCGCCATCTCTTTGCCCGCCTGACGCGCGAGAGCGCCGCGGATGGGTTTGAATAAGAGGCGTGAACCTGGCGAGGACGCTGGCACGTGCAGCGCTGGGGGTCGCCGTCACCGTCGCGCTCGCGGCGTCACTGGTCGGATGCGCCCCCGCGGGTGATCAGCGCGCCAAGATCGCGCTGCTGCTGCCCGACGCCAAGACCGCCCGCTACGAGTCGTTCGACCGGCCGTTGTTCGAGAAGGCGGTCGCGGCCCTCGGTCCGTACGACGTGATCTATTCGAACGCCGATCAGGATGCCGCCGAGCAGCAGTCTCAGGCCGAGTCGGCGCTGGCTGCCGGCGCCAAGGTCCTGGTGCTCGATCCGGTGGACTCGAATGCGGCCGCGAGCGTCGTCGCCGCCGCGCGCGCCGCGGGAGTGCCGGTCATCGCCTATGACCGGTTCATCACCGGCGGTGGGGTGTCCTACTTCGTCGGCTTCGACGGCCAGAAGGTCGGCGAGCTGCAGGCGACCGCGCTCGTCCAAGGGCTCACCGACCGCGGCACACTGTCGCAGGGCGGCATCCTCGTCGTGAACGGCTCGCCCACCGACAGCAACGCCGCACAGTTCGCGGCGGGCGCGGCATCCGTCTTCTCGACCAGCGGCGTGCAGATCCTCGCGTCGTACTCGACGCCCGACTGGAGCCCCGACAAGGCCCAGGAGTGGGTCGCCGGGCAGATCACCCAGTACGGCGATCGCATCGTCGGCGTCTACGCCGCGAACGACGGCGTCGCGAGCGGCGCGATCGCCGCACTGAAGGCGGCGAACGTGTCGCCCATGCCGGTGGTGACCGGGCAGGATGCCGAGCTGTCGGCGATCCAGCGCATCGTGTCGGGCGACCAGTACATGACCGTCTACAAGGCCATCGGACGCGAGGCAGACCGCGCCGCGCAGGTCGCCGTCGAGCTCATCCGCGGCACGCCGCCCGCCTCGCCGACCCTCATCGACGGGGTGCCGAGCACGCAGTACCAGCCCGTCGCCGTCACCGTGCACGACATCATGGCGACCGTGGTTGCGGACGGCTTCTGGACCGTGAAGGATATCTGCTCGCCCGCCTACGCCGCCGCCTGCGCCGCGGCGGGCATACGGTGAGACGCACGATGGCAGCGATGGTGAATCAGACGAAGACGGCACGCCCCCACAAGGGCGTGCTCACCATGCGCGGGATCGGCAAGCACTTCGGCGCGATCAAGGCGCTGAGCGGAGTCGACTTCAGTGTGAGCGAGGGCGAGGTCGTCGCTCTCGTCGGGGACAACGGGGCCGGCAAGTCGACCCTCGTGAAGATCCTCGCGGGGGTGTACCGCGCCGACGCCGGCACCGTCGAGCTCGACGGCACGCCGATCGAGGTGTCGAGCCCCTCGCACGCCCAGCAGCTCGGCATCGCCACCGTCTTCCAGGATCTCGCCCTGTGCGAGAACCTCGACATCGTCGCCAACATCTGGCTCGGCCGAGAGCTCGTGCACGACCGTCTGCTCGACGAGATCGAGATGGAGGAGCGCACGATGCTGCTCCTGCGGGAGCTCTCGGCGAAGATCCCGTCGGTGCGCACACCGGTCGCGGCCCTCTCGGGCGGGCAGCGCCAGACCGTCGCGATCGCCCGGTCCCTCATCGGGGAGCCGCGCGTGATCATCCTCGACGAGCCGACCGCCGCGCTCGGCGTCGCTCAGTCCGCCGAGGTGCTGAACCTCATCGAGCGGCTGCGCGAACGCGGACACGGTGTCGTGCTCATCAGCCACAACATGACGGAGGTGCTCGCCGTCGCCGACCGGGTCGTGGTGCTGAGGCTCGGACGCAACAACGGCGAATACGACGCGGCCGACCTCACGAGCGAGACCCTGATCGCCGCGATCACGGGCGCGTCGACGTCGGGGGTGCCGCAGCGATCCCGCGAACCGCGAACCGTCCCCGTCGACACGAACGTCATCTCCCTGCGCACGAAGAGCCATCCCTTGCCGGGCGGCCGTTCGTGACGCGCCCGGGCACCGGCGAGCTGCTCGATCCCGACGAGGAGCGCGGCGCCCGGAGGCTCGTCGCGGTGGCGATCGCGCGGGTGCGCGGGGGCGATCTGGGCGCGGCGCCGGTGATCATCGGGCTGGTGATCATCTGGACGGTGTTC
This sequence comes from Microbacterium sp. 4NA327F11, assembly GCF_005503465.1. Lineage (NCBI taxonomy): Bacteria > Bacillati > Actinomycetota > Actinomycetes > Micrococcales > Microbacteriaceae > Microbacterium > Microbacterium sp. 4NA327F11. Next base: position 162,502 of record NZ_SCOB01000004.1, read on the forward strand.
CAGTCGTTGAACCCGGTGTTCCTCTCGAGCACCAACCTCGTGAACCTCACGATGCAGTGCGCCTCGATCGGCATGATCACCCTCGGTGTGGTCGTCGTGCTGCTGATCGGGCAGATCGATCTGTCGGTCGGCTCGGTCTCGGGGCTGTCGTCGGCGCTGCTCGCGGTCGCTCTCGTGCAGTGGGACTGGCCGTGGCCGCTCGCGCTGCTCATCGCCGCCCTGTCGGGCGTGGTCGTAGGGCTCGTGTACGGCGTGCTGCTCACCCGGTTCGGCGTGCCGAGCTTCATCATCACGCTCGCCGGGCTCCTGGCCTTCCTCGGCCTGCAGCTGCGCGTGCTCGGCGACACCGGATCGATCAACCTGCCGTTCGATTCGGCGCTGGTCACGTTCGCACAGCAGATGTTCCTCCCCTGGTGGGCGGGGTACGTGATCTCCGTTCTGGCCGCGGGCGCCTACGCGCTCTCCCTCGTGCGACGCGCGCGTCGCCGCGAGGCCGCTGATCTCGGCTCGGACAGCATCACTCGCATCGTCGTGCGCTCGGGCGCACTGCTGGTGATCCTGCTCGTCGCCTCGTGGTACCTCAACCTCTCGCGCGGCATCGGGGTCATGTTCCTGCTGTTCGTGGTCGCGGTGGTTCTCATGAACGTCGCGCTCACGCGCACCCGCTGGGGGCGTGCGGTGTACGCGATCGGCGGGTCCGCGGAGGCCGCACGCCGTGCCGGAATCCACGTCAGCCGCATGTACATGTCGGCGTTCGTGGTGTGCTCGACGCTCGCGGCGATCGGCGGCATCCTCGCGGCATCCCGTCTCGCGGCGGCCAATCAGAGCTCGGGTGGCGGTGACACGAACCTCAACGCCATCGCCGCGGCGGTCATCGGCGGGACGAGCCTGTTCGGCGGCCGAGGCTCGGCGTTCTCGGCGCTGCTGGGCATCGTGGTGGTGCAGTCGCTCTCGTCGGGGCTCACCCTGCTCAACCTCGATTCCTCGGTGCGGTACATGATCACGGGTGCCGTGCTCGTGCTCGCAGTGATCGTGGATGCCGCGGCCCGCCGTTCGCGCGCGGCCGCCGGTCGCGCCTGACATCGTCAGGCACCATCCGTTCACGCCTCGAACTCGGCGTTGCATGCCGGAAACATTCGACCGTCGGATCGTCAGCGGAATCATCGAATCGGTTCGCACAACGCGCAGAATCGGGCCGGAATCGCCCTGAAGCCACCGGTTGACCGCATTTCCCCCGCCGTTGCCGAAGCGTTATCTTCACGGATTGACTTCAAGGCTTGAAGTCATAAAGATCGAGAAGCGATCAGCACCCGAACGCTGGTTCTGCTGTTTCAACGACGAAAGGCACATGATGAAGAAGTCTTCGATCCTGCTCGCGGCGGCAGTCGTGGGCGCCGGAGCGATGCTCCTCGCCGGCTGTTCCGGCACGAGCAGCAGCTCGAGCAGCGGCTCGGCTGCGGCAAGCGGCAAGCGCGCTTGTGTGATCCTCCCCGACTCGGCGTCGTCGCCGCGCTGGGAGAACTTCGACCGCAAGTACCTCACCGACGGTCTGCAGGCGGCCGGCTTCACCGCCGACGTGCAGAACGCCCAGGGTGACACCAGCAAGTACGCCACCATCGCCGACCAGCAGCTCACCCAGGGCTGCGGCGTGATGATCCTCACCGACTACCAGGGCGCAGCCGTGGGCGTCGCCAAGAAGGCCAAGGCCCAGGGCATCCCGGTCATCGCCTACGACCGCTCGTTCACCGGCTCCGACTACTACGTGTCCTTCGACAACGTGCAGGTCGGCAAGCTCGAGGGTCAGATGATCGTCGACGGCCTCAAGAAGCTGGGCAAGGACCCGGCCTCCTCGACGGTCGTCTACATGGGCGGCGACCCGACCGACAACAACGCGGCCATGTTCCGCACGGGTGCGAACGACGCCATGTCGGCTGCCGGCATCAAGCCCGCCGCTGAGCCCGCCGGTGTCTGGGACCAGTCCAAGTCGGCCACCAACTTCCAGCAGGCGCTGACCTCGCTCGGTGGCAAGGTCGACGCGGTGTGGGTCGCCAACGACACCAACGCCGCCGGTGTGATCTCGGTGCTCAAGAACTCGTTCCAGGCCGGTCAGATCCCGGTCTCGGGCCAGGACGCGAGCGTCGTGGGTCTGCAGAACATCCTCCTCGGATGGCAGTCGGGCACGGTCTACAAGCCCGTCAAGGATGAGGCCGACGCCGCCGTCAAGGTCGCCGTCGCCCTCCTGAACGGCCAGACCGTCACCGCCGACCAGAAGCTCGCCGATGGCACGCCTTACATCTCGGTCACGCCGAAGTCGGTCGACGCCACAACGGTCGAGACCGTCGTGAGCGCCGGTGACGCCTCCGCGTCGGACATCTGCAACACGGCCGAGCTCCAGGCCGCCTGCACGAAGTACGGCGTCAAGTAATCACGCCTGCGGGAGGCGTCGCGTCACCTGACGCGGCGCCTTCCGCGCGCTGTCCGACACTCTCGAAAGAAGGCACCATGCCAGATCCGATCATCGAACTCGTGGGCGTGAAGAAGTCGTTCGGCCCCGTCAACGTCCTCAAGGGTGTCAACCTCAAGGTGCACCCGGGCAAGGTGACCGCCCTCGTCGGCGACAACGGCGCCGGCAAGTCCACGCTCATCAAGGGCCTCGCGGGCGTGCAGCCCTACGACGACGGCGACGTGCGCATCGACGGCCAGCACCGCGACCTGCACAGCCCGCGCGAGGCCGCCGCCCTCGGCATCGAGGTCGTCTACCAGGACCTCGCGCTCGCCGACAACCTCGACATCGTGCAGAACATGTTCCTCGGCCGCGAGGAGACCAGCGCCGGCACGTTCGACGAGGGTCGCATGGAGAAGGAGGCCTCAGATACGCTGCGCTCCCTGTCCGTGCGCACGGTCAAGTCGGTGCGCCAGAAGGTGTCGAGCCTCTCGGGCGGTCAGCGCCAAACGGTCGCGATCGCCCGCGCCGTCCTCAAGAAGGCCCGCGTGGTCATCCTCGACGAGCCGACCGCGGCGCTCGGTGTCGCGCAGACCGAGCAGGTGCTGAACCTCGTCAAGCGCCTCTCCGAGCAGGGCGTCGCCGTCGTGCTCATCTCCCACAACCTCGCCGACGTGTTCGAGGTCGCCGACGACATCGCCGTGCTCTACCTCGGCCAGCTCGTCGCGCAGCTCGAGACGTCGCAGACCACCCGCGACGAAGTCGTCGCCTACATCACCGGTTCCAAGAGCGACGTTCCGCTCGTGGGGACCTCGACCATCTCTGTGGAAGGCGGCAACGCATGAGCAGCACGACGCGGACGAACGCCGCACCCGACCCGGTCGCCGGCGACCTCATCGGCAGCGGGGTCGAAGGCGGCCTCGGCGACCAGGTCGCTGCCTGGTGGCAGCGGGTGCGCGGTGGCGAGATGGGCGCACTCCCGGCGCTCGGCGGGCTCATCGTGCTCGCCATCCTGTTCTCGTTCCTGAGCCCCTACTTCTTCACGACCGGCAACCTCGCCAACCTCCTCAACCAGGCGGCGAGCCTCGTCATGCTCGGCATGGCCCTCGTGTTCGTGCTGCTGCTGGGTGAGATCGACCTGTCGGCCGGTGTGACCGGTGGCGTCTCGATGGCCCTGTTCGTCGTGCTGAACGACCGGGTGGGCGTGCCGTGGATCCCGGCGCTGCTCATCGGCTTCGCCGCGGGCATCGCGACCGGTGCCCTGATCGGATTCTTCGTCGCGAGGGTCGGCATCCCGTCGTTCGTCGTGACCCTGGGTCTGTTCCTCGGCTACCAGGGCCTCGCCCTCATCATCATCGGGTCGGGCGGCCTGTACCAGATGAACGTGCAGTTCCTCAGCGACATCCAGAACAGCAACATGCCGATCTGGGCCGGCTGGGCGCTGCTGGTCGTGGTGCTGGTCATCACGGCGGTCACGGCGTTCTGGGATCGTGCACGTCGCACCCGCGCCGGCGTGCCGAACCGCGCGATCTCGCTCGTGTGGATCAAGCTCGCCGTCATCCTCGTGCTCGGTGGCGTCGCGGTGTACTTCCTCAGCCTCGACCGCTCGCAGTCGGTGCGTGCGGTGACGGGCGTGCCCGTGATCGTTCCGGTCGTGCTCGCGATCCTGTGGATCGGCACGTTCGTGCTCGACCGCACGAAGTTCGGCCGCTACATCTACGCGATCGGCGGCAACGCCGAGGCCGCCCGCCGCTCGGGCATCAAGGTGCGCTGGGTGAAGTGGTCGGCGTTCGTGGTCTGCTCGGGTCTCGCCGTGCTGTCGCAGCTGTTCGACGTCGCGCGCATCGGCTCGGTCGACGCGACCGCGGGCCGCGACATCGTGCTGAGCGGTGTGGCCGCGGCGGTCGTCGGCGGTGTCAGCCTCTTCGGCGGACGCGGTCGCCTGATCCACGCCGCGCTGGGCGCCCTGGTGATCGCGATGATCACCAACGGCCTCGGCCTGCTGGGCCTGCCGGCGGGCATCAACCTGCTCGTCACGGGTGGCGTGCTGATCCTGGCCGCCACCGTCGACGCCGTCTCGCGTCTGCGGTCGGGCGGCACCTCGCGCTCCTGACACACAGAGCGGATGCTGCGGCGCCCGGTCCTCTCACGAGGGTCGGGCGCCGCGGTCGTCTGCGGGTCAGTGTGTCGGGTGAGTTCCCAGCGGGATCACGTCGGGCTGATAGCCGCGCCGACGTACGCTCGCGTCGTGCCCGCGCATCTCACGCTCCCGTCGTGGTTGGCGAGCATGTCGTTGGTGGACTCGGCGGTCTCGGGGACGGTCCTGATGCTTTCCGTCCTGCTCGGTGTGGTGGCTCTCGCTCGCCGCCGCTCGCGTCGCGCCGCACTGGTCGCCGCGGGTACCATCGCCGGCTCAGTCCTCGCCGCCGCGCTCGCCCTGACAGCCCTCCTCGACCTTGGGCCGGGGGTCGGTGTCGCCGTCCCCTTCGCCGGGAGAGCCTGGGTCGTCGTCGCGGTCGCGGGTCTCGCGGTCGGCGTGGCCGCGATCGCGGGCGCACGATGGTGGCACAGACTCGCAGGCGCCGCGGCGGCGGTCTCCGCGATCACGGCCGCAGCCCTCGGCGTGAACGCGGTCTTCGGCGTCTACCCCACCGTCGCCGATCTGTGGGGGCGTCCGGCACCACCCGCACTGGCGGATGTCGCCTCCGGAGAGCACGGTTCGGTCGAGGCCGTGGGCACCGACTACGTGTCGACCGCCGCGGGAGGGGCCCCGGTGCCCGCGGCCGGCGCGGTCGTGTCGGCCACGATCCCGGCGACGGTCTCCCACTTCGCCGCGCGGCCCGCGACGATCTACCTGCCACCCGCGGCCCTGACGGCGCACCCGCCGGTGCTCCCGGTGGTGCTCGCCTTCTCCGGCCAGCCCGGGAGCCCGTCGGATCTCTTCACCTTCGGCGGCCTCGCCACTGTGCTGGACACCTTCGCCGCCGCGCACCACGGGTTCGCGCCGATCGTCATCTCTCCGGACCAGCTGGGTGCCCCGTCGTCGAATCCGATGTGCGTGGACTCGACGCTCGGGAATGTCGACACGTATGTCGCGACCGACGTGGTGGCATGGGCGAAGTCGCACTTCCGCGTCAGCAGCAGCCCGCTCGCCTGGGGAGTGCTCGGCTTCTCCGAAGGCGCCACCTGTTCCACCCAGTTCGCCGTCACGCATCCAGATGTCTTCGCCTCGGCGCTCGCGATCTCGAGCGAGCTCGTGCCGACGATCGGAGCCGATACGGTCAAGATCGCATTCCGGGGCTCAGCGACCGAGTACGCCCGGCATCATCCGCTTGCGCTCATGCACGCGCACGGTCCGTTCCGGGATTCTCGCGTCACGTTCGTCGCGGGCGAGCAGGATCCGCTCTTCGTGACGGCGGCGCGAAAACTGGCCGAGGGGGCGCGCGCCGCCGCGATCGCGACCGACGTGCTCATCTCACCCGGCACCGGCCACGATTGGAACACGGTGCGCTGGGGCCTGCGCCACGGCCTCGCCGGCTTCTTCGGGCACCTGGGGCTCATCCCCGCTCACTGAGGTGCGACGAGTCCCGCCGCGATCATACTGCGGGCCGCGTCGACGACAGTCTCCCGCGCCGGGCGTGCGCTCCAGCCGAGCACTCGGCCGGCGGCGGATGCGTCGATGCGCTTGACGTGACCGAGGTCGGCGGCGACGCCGCGCAGCTCCGGCTTGCGTCGCGCGGCGAGCCGCACGAGCCAGTTCGGCGTCGTGCGCGTCGGCACGCGTGCGGCATCCGTTCCGAGCTCCTCGCGCAGCACGCGCGCGACCTGCGGCAACGTGAGGCCCTCGCCGCTCGCGAGGAGGAAGCGGTGGCCCGCGGCATCCGGGGTCGTCATGGCCCGCAGGTGCGCGTCGGCGACGTCGCGCACGTCGACGATCGGCAGCCACAGGTTGATGGCCGACGGCATCCCTCCGGAGAGCAGACGCCGCACCATCGCGTTTCCGCCCGAGAGCGAATCGGATGCCACGGGCCCGAGCACCGCGACAGGGTTGATGACGGCGAGCTCGAGGCCGGTCTCGCCGACGATCTCCCACGCGGCGCGTTCGGCGAGCACCTTGCTGCGCCCGTAGGCGTCCATGCCGGGGCCGTCGAGCGGCGACCAGTCCGCCTCGGTGAACAGGTGGTCGGTACGCCCGCGGCCGAAGCCGATCGCGTGGAAGGCCGAGGTCAGCACCACACGGGAGACCCCGGCACGGAGCGCCGCGCGCAGCACGCGGGTGGTGCCGTCGACGGCGGCGGCGATCATGGCGTCGTCATCGAGCGGCGCACCGTGAGGGACGGGCGACGCGACGTGCAGCACGAAGGCCGCCCCGGCGAGCGCGGCGTCCCAGCCGTCGTCGGCGGTGAGGTCGGCGGCGACCACCTCGAGGCCGTCGGTGGATGCCGCGCCCAGCCGCGCGAGCTGCACACGCAGGGCGGAGTCCCGGTCGAGGGAGCGGGAGGTGGTGCGCACGCGGTAGCCGGCGGCGAGAAGCTGCGCGATGCACTGCGACGCGATGAACCCGGCACCGCCGGTGACGACGACGAGAGGAGAGGGGGCGGTCATGGCTCCATCGTGCGCGCGCACGGCGGCCATCACCAGTGCCCTGACGATCCTGGGGATGACGGGACCAGGATCGGCCGCGGCATCCGTCGTACTCTCGCAGCATGGGCGATGACGAGAACCGACTCGGCGCATTCCTGCGCGCCCGGCGCGAGCTCATCACCCCCGATGAAGCGGGCATCCCGGTGGTCGGGGTGCGGCGAGTCGCAGGGCTGCGACGCGAGGAGGTCGCGATGCTCGCGGGCATCAGCGCCGACTACTACCTGCGGCTCGAGCAGGGCCGCGACCGGCATCCGTCGCCGCAGGTGCTCGACGCGCTCGCACGCGTGCTGCGGCTGGATGCCGACGCTGCCCGCCACCTGAACGAGATCGGGATGCCGCGGCCCCACGCGGTGCGCACCCGTCGACGCGCGGAGGTGGTGCCCGCTCACACGCTGCGTTTCGTCGCCCAGGTGCCGTTCCCCGCGTTCGTCGAGGGGCGCTGCCTCGACGTGCTGGCCGCGAATCCGCTCGCCGCCGCACTCTCGCCACGTCTCACGGTGGGCGGCAACCGGCTGCGGGACTTCTTCCTCGACGACGCCGAGCGCGACCTGTTCCCGCACTGGGACGAGGCCGCGGCGGGCCTCGTTGCGGGGTTCCGGCAGTCGATCGGCGCCGACACCGACGACCCGCGCGTGATCGCACTCGTCGGGGAGCTGTCGCTTGCGAGTCCTGTCTTCGGGCGGCTCTGGGCGCGCCACGACGTGCGGATGCGCCAAGGGGCGACGGTGACGTTCGCGCACCCGAGCGTGGGCGCACTCACGGTCGACCGCGAGAAGCTTGCGATCCCCGGCACGGACGGCATGATGCTGGTGATCTACCACGCCGAGCCCGGCACGGCGGATGCCGACAAGCTCGCCCTCCTCGCGGCGAGCGCCGCCCCGGCGCGGTGAACGCCGGGCGGTTGCGGCGAGCGGGTGCGATGCCCGCAGGGGGCGCGTCTAGGCTGACCCCCATGGCCCGGCGCGACACCCCCGCTCCCCCACGCGACAGCGCGCCGGACGTTCCCGACGACCTCGACGAGGCCGGCGGACTCTCCCCACGCGATGACCTCCTCGCGGCCCGGATCACCGGGCTCGCCGACGATGTGCTCGCCGCGCACGCCCGACTCGTCGAGTCGCGGGTGGAGGCGGCATCCGTGGCGCTCTTCGACGCGACCGGCACGACGTTCACCGATGTCGTCGTCGACGACCTGCGCGCCGTCGAGCTGCGGCTGCGCGACGCCCGGTGGCGCAACGTCGCCCTCACGGGCGGACGCATCGGCACCCTCGACGGCCTACGCGCCGCCTGGGACGGCGTGACGCTGCGCGGCATCCGCGTGGGCTACCTCTCGCTGCCGTCCGCCGAACTCGCCGACGTGCGATTCGTCGACTGCGAGATCGGCACGCTCGACCTCCCCGACGCGACCCTCACCCGCGTGACCTTCGACTCCTGCCGCGTCGACGAGGTCGACACGCGCGGCCTGACGGGCACCGACCTCGACCTGCGCGGACTCGATGCGCTCGCGTTCACCGACCCGCGGGCCCTGCGCGGGTCGACCCTCTCGACCCGTCAGGTCGAGCAGCACGCCGCCGCCTTCGCCGCGGCGCACGGCGTGCACATCGCCGACTGACGCGACGCACGGCGTCACGCCGACGGACACGCGAGCGGATGCCGCGGCATCCGCTCGTCGCTTCGGGCGGCCGAAACGTGTTCGGAAACCCGAAAGCGTGAGACTTCCGCTCTCAGCTTGCTCGCGCGGGGCGGCGCCCGTCAGGGTGGAGGGAGCGAAGGGGAGTAGTTCCTCGCGGCTGCGTCGACATACTGATCGGTTCACGGTGATCCGATCCGGCGGGCCACTCCGTCCGCGGAGCGAACGAGACCTTCGGCCATGTCCCTGGCCGGAGTGTCTGCGTCACCGCGTCCTCTCGGCCTGCCCGATCGAGGAGTCTTCGATGCCCCCCGCCCTCATCCGAAAGATCGCCCTGTGCCTGGCGATCGCCGCCCCGGCGATCGTGTTCCGCGCGACCGGATTCGCGCCCAGCCCGCTGCTCGACATGGTGGTCTTCGGCGCCGCGGTCGTCGCGTCGTCGTTCCTGCTGGCGTGGGCCGCGGAGTCCGCGCAGAAGGACATCTCCGGCGGGCTCGCGATCGCGATCCTCGCCCTGATCGCCGTGCTGCCCGAGTATGCCGTCGATCTCTATTACGCCTACCGCTCGGGCTTCGACCCGGCGTACGAGCAGTACGCCGCGGCGAACATGACGGGCTCCAACCGCTTGCTGCTCGGGTTCGGCTGGCCTCTTGTCGTGATCGTCGCGATCGCGGTCGCGAACCGTTCACTCCCCCGGCGCGACCCGGCCCGACGCGCGTTCCTTCCGCTTCCGCGTGCGGCGCGTTTCGATGTCGGCTTCCTCGCCATCCTCGCGGTGATCGCGTTCGCCATCCCGGTGCTGGGTGCCATCCCCATCTGGTTCGGCGTCGTGCTCATCGCGGTGTTCGCCGTCTACCTGTGGCGATCGGGACGCATCCACTCGGAGGGCGAGGAGGAGTTCGTGGGCACCGCAGCGCTGATCGCGGACCTCCCGACCGGCCGGCGTCGAGCCGTCGTGATCTCACTGTTCGTGGTCGCCGCGGCGATCATCCTGGCGTGCGCGGAGCCGTTCGCGACGAGCCTCGTCGACACGGGTGTCTCGCTAGGATTCGACAGCTACTTCCTCGTGCAGTGGCTGGCGCCGCTGGCGTCGGAGGCACCCGAGTTCATCGTCGCCGTGATGTTCGCGCTGCGCGGCATGGGTGCCGCCGCCATCGCGACGCTCATCGCCTCGAAGATCAACCAGTGGAGCCTGCTGGTCGGGTCCCTCCCGATCGCGCACTACCTCGGTGGCGGCGGCAGTGAGCTCGGCCTCGACGCTCGCCAGGTCGAGGAGTTCGTGCTCACCGGGACGCAGACGGTGATGGGGGTGGCGATCATCATCGGCCTGCGGTTCCACCGCTGGTCGGCGATCGCGTTGGCGGCGATCTTCGCGGTGCAGTTCTTCGTCACCGACACGACCGGGCGCTACGTGCTCAGCGCCGTGCAGGTGCTCATCGCGGTCGGACTCCTCATCGCGCACCGTCGCGACATCGGCGCGACGCTGGCCGCCCCGTTCCGACGGTCGACGCACTTCGCCGCCGACGAGCGCGACGGGCTGGTGGCCACACGCTGACGTCGTGTCGGGCGCTCAGCCGACGCGGCGGTAGCGGATGTGGGTCGCGAGCGGCGAGTGCAGCACCTCGACGGGTTCGAACCCGAAGGTCTCGCGACCCTCGAAGATGCGCTCCCCTGACCCCAGCAACACGGGTGCGATGTCGAGGGTGAGCTCGTCGATGACATCCGCCTCGAGAGCCTGACGAACAGTGGATGCCCCGCCGGCGATGTCGACGCCGAGGTCACCCGCCGTCTCGACCGCCCGGGCATAGGCGGCATCGAACCCGTCGGTGACGAAGTGGAAGACGGTGCCGCCCTCCATCACGATCGACTCGTGCGGGTGGTGGGTGAGCACGAAGACGGGTGCGTGGTAGGGCGGTTCGGGGCCCCACCATCCGCTCCATTCGTCGACCCACGCACCGCGCGACGGGGCGTACATGTTGCGACCCATCACGTAGGCACCCCTCGGGCGCATGAGCCAGCCCGCGGCGACCGCGTCGGCCTCGTTCGCCCGGGGGTCGCCGATGTGCCACCGGTGCAGCTCGATGCCCCGCTCCCCCAATCCCGCATCGATCGACTGGTTCGGACCGGCGATGAACCCGTCAAGCGAGATCGAGACGTGACACGTGGTGTCGGACATCGGCGGGGTCCTCTCGGGGGGGCGGAGCGTGCTGCCGACACGCTACCCCGCCGGCGGCATCGGTGGATGCACGTCATGGTCTGGGTGACGTGAGGCCTGGTGGTGATCGGGCTGGCATCGCTCACGATTCCCATGGTGCCGGCCGCGATCGACACGGCGACGCGCATGGTGGGTGCAGTGGCGGTGCCCGGGCAATCTCCGCACGCCGTCACACCGTCCGACGCGCAGTCGAACCCGCGGCGGTCGGCACCGACGCCGGCCGCTTCCACTCCCGGGAGCGGCGGCACGTCGTATCACATCGATCCGGGTGACGTTCTGGTGTTGGACCCTCGGTCGTCGACGTCCCCTTGAGCGTTCGGCGAGGTCCCGCCCGTGAACGACGAAACCCCCGGCGAACCGGGGGGCGTGAGGAACGAACTGGTGACAACTGTGACCTGCCCCACGAGTTTGGTGCCAGTCGGGGTCGCTAACTGGCGGCGGGGATGTCGTTGATTTCGAGTGTCTCGTATTCGATCGGGGTGCGGTAGCCGAGGGCGGAGTGTCGGCGCTGACGGTTGTGGAAGATCTCGATGTACTCGAAGATCGCGTTGGCGAGCTCGACTCTCGTCTTCCACTTCTTCCGGTTCAGCAGTTCGATCTGCATGGATGACCAGAAGCTTTCCATCATCGCGTTGTCCAGCCCGTCGCCGACCGATCCGAACGAGGGCAGGAGTCCTGCGGAGCGGATCCTCTCCCCGAAGAGCCAGGAGGTGAATTGCGTTCCGTGATCCGCATCCACGATCCCGCCCGGTGCTGGACGACGATTCCGGATAGCCATGTCGAGCGCGTTGATGACCAGCGCGGTGTCCTGCTTGGAGTCGATGGACCAGCCGATGATGCGGCGGCTGTAGGCGTCCATGACAGCGGCGCAGTAGACCCAGCCTTCCCGCGCTTGGATTCCAGCGATCGTCGCAACGGTCTGAGTTATTTGCTGTCCAGTAAAGCAGCGAAGCGCTCGGCCGGGGTGTCCCATTCGAGAGCTTTCCGGGGGCGACTGTTGAG
>NZ_SCOB01000050.1:0-2258 GCF_005503465.1 Microbacterium sp. 4NA327F11
TGCCCTCGCTCGGCAGTTCGCCGTCGCGGGTGCGGGCGAGCAGCGGTCCGTCGAGACGCATTCCGACCCGATCACTGTCGGTGCTCACCCGCCAGGGTCTCGCGAACAGGGCGTCGACAGCGGTGCGCGTGAACCAGTCGTCGCGCGGGCCGAGCGCAACCGGGAGCTCGAGCGTCTCGGCGGGCGCCGTCCACGGGAACGCATCGACCACGGGGATCGGCGACGCGGGATCCGCGCCGATCGACAGCAGATCTCCGGCGCCGAGTGGTGCGGGTCCGAGTGCCGAGAGCGTGTCCGTCGCGCACGAACCCGCCTCGAACGGCACGTCGACGCCGCCCCGCACGGCGACGACGGTACGGATGCCGCGGCGCGGCCATCCGATCTCCAGCACCGACCCGGCAGGCCAGGCCGTCGCGACATATGCCCCGATCGGCACGCGATCGACGGTCACCTCACCCCAGGAGCCGGTCACCGCGACCCAGAGATCGCAGGTCGCGCGCAGCGCCGTCCCCCCGCCGACCACCTCGATGCCCGCGTCGCCCTCGACGTTGCCGACGAGTCGGTTCGCCACCCGCAGCGCGGCGCGATCGAGAGCGCCGGATCGGGCGATGCCGAGATGCGCGAGGTGGGGGCGCCCCAGATCCTGGAGCGTCGCCGAGACTCCGACACGGAGAACCTCGAACGCTCGGCGGGGCGCGGTGGGCTCGACGTTCGGCGTCGTGAGAGCGCCGGGCGCCGCGGCAGGCGCGGGGCCGGGCATGGCGGGCTCGGGGTTCGGCGCGCCCGGCGCCCGGCCGGGTTCGGCCGCCGTCCCACCCGCGGCATCCGCCCGCACAGCACCCCGCACGACATCCCGCGCGGAGACGAATCGCACCGCCGCGCCCGGTTCGAGCAACGCGGGACGCGCGGCGCGCGGGTCGAAGAGCGGCGCATCGGTGCGGCCGATGAGGCGCCACCCGCCGGGCGTTGCCCGCGGATAGGCGCCGCTGAACGCCCCCGCGAGTCCGACGCTCCCGACCGGCACTCGCGTGCGGGGGGCGTCGAGGCGCGGGACGTCGAACGGCCAGTCCGCACGCACCAGGTAGCCGAACCCGGGAGCGAACCCGGTGAAGGCGACCATCCACTCCACTCCCGTATGCGCGGCGACGAGCGCGGGCGCATCGACTCCGAGAAGTCGCGCCGTCTCATCGAGATCGTCGCCGTCGTAGACGACCTCGAGCACTGTGACCGCCGCGGGAGCGGCGTCGCGCGGCGGGGAGGCCGCGGCATCCGTCACCCATCGAGCCACCGCGGCACGCGTGGTCGCGCGCGGATCGAAACGCACCAGCACCGTGCGCGCCGCCGGCACCAGCTCATGCACACCCGGAACGACGGATGCCGCGAGCGACGCGTGCAGCGCCAGCGCGGCGTCGAGCGTGTCGACCTCGACGAGCACGGCCGCCTCGCCCATCGGCCGGAGCGTCGGCATCGCCGTCACCAGTCCGCGCGCACGGCGATGCCCGCGGACGACAGCGCGGCGCGCACGGCCCGCGCCATGTCCACGGCCTCGGGGGTGTCGCCGTGGAGGCAGAGGGACGCGGCATCCGTCGTCACCGTCGTGCCGTCGACGGCGGCGACCCGGCGCTCGTCGACGAGGCGCACCGCGCGGCGTGCGACCTCGGCCGGATCATGCAGGAGATCGCCGGGCTCGCCGCGGGGAACGAGGTCGCCCGAGGGGAGGTATCCGCGGTCGAGGAACGCTTCGCGCACGAAAGGCAGGCCGGCAGCAGCACTCGCGGCGGCGAGCGCGTCGCCGAGCGCGAGCACGGGAAGGGGGCGGCCGAGCACCGCTGAGAGGTCGGCGACCGCGGCGACGACCGCGGTCGCGACGAGCGGGTCGGATCCGGCCGCGTGGTACAGCGCGCCGTGCGGCTTGACATAGCGGAGGTCGGCGCCGGCGGCCCGCAGCGCCGTCAGCTGACCGGCGACGCTGGCGCGCAGATCGGCGGGGGCCATCTCGAGCCGCACCCGGCCGAAACCCGCCCGATCCGGATACGACGGATGCGCCCCGACCGCCACCCCGAACCGCGCCGCGCGTTCGACGGACGCCGCCATCGACGCGGCATCCCCCGCGTGCCCGCCGCACGCGACGTTCGCCGACGAGATCACCGCGAACATCGCCTCGTCGTCGGCGGTCGGCACCCCGTCGACCGTTTCGCCGAGGTCGGCGTTGAGGTCGATCGCGCGCATGCGCCCACGGTAGCGGGTGGGTTGCGGGG
>NZ_SCOB01000051.1:0-2081 GCF_005503465.1 Microbacterium sp. 4NA327F11
CCGCGGCATACGAGACCTGGCTGCATCACTACAATCACCACAGACCCCACACCGGGATCGGCGGCCAGACCCCCTCAGCCCGCGTTCACAACGTCACGGGGAAGTACAGCTAGCGGAGCACCTTCAGCTGCTGATGAGAGCATCGGTTCGAGAGAAGCGGCGGTCAGATGGCCAGGTCGCTGAACTTTTTTCACTGCAGGACCAACCAAATCATCCCGCGTTGCGGAGCTGGAAGAGTTCGCGTGCATGGTTCGTTGACTATGTTCACTGGGAGCGACTGAAGGAAAAGACGGTCCCGTCGAAGAGCGAGATTGTCACGCGAATGCAGGATCTAGAGGACTACGTGGTCGCCGAGTCCAACGAGTTCTTCGCTCTTGCTGATGAGATCAAGGACATCACGCGCGCGGCAAACAGTGAGGACGATGCCTGATGAGCTTTCGTCCACCTACGCCAGAGCAAGTCGACGCTGCCATGCGTCGTGTTCGATCGCTTCCAACCAGACGAGTGTTTTACGAGGAGCTGGCCAATCCTCTGTGGGTTGCGCCTTTGATGGAGGCCTTCGCGTTCGACAGTCCACCCGAACCCACGGTGGATAGCGATGGGCTGATTCGCGAGGTCTATTGGCCCGAGATGGACTATCTGACTCGGATGGCAGACTTCGTCCCCAACGATGTCGTGACTGTACTTCTGCGCCTCAAGGCTTCGTCGAACTCATGGGTTCGTCGCGGCACCATCGAGATTGCCGCCAAGGTTCCGATCGAAGACGCCGTGCAGCTGGCGGAGATGATCAGTGCTTGGGCACCAAACGGCCTTGGCTGGAGAACCGATCCAAAAGACTTGACGCTCCTCACGGTGCGCCTCCTGGAGGCTCGCAAGCCGCTCGGTATCCGGCTTGCTCAAATCCTGTTCGAACCGGTCGAAGGCAATGAGCACGGTCGACCGCGAGCAGTCATGGAGGACTACTGGTATGAGCAAGGTTTGCCGCAAGTCGTGGAAGCGATGGGTGGCGATTCCGTCAGTCAGCTTCGGAAGTGGCTCGACAAGTACGAGTTGCTGAGCGGCGCGTGGTCGGATGATCACGACTACACGAGTATGCGTCGGCCTGCAATCGCCGCACGCGAGCACGCCTACAGGACCATCGAGCAAGCCCTCATTGACTCTCAAGTTGTGGGAGCAATTAGGGCGCTAGAGTCCGAGTCTCCGGCTGAGATCGTTCGCCGTCTTGCCAAGAGTCCGACAGTCCTCGGATGGCGGATCCTCCTTCACGTAGTCGCACGAACCATCGATTCAACTACGAACCCGACTGTCGATCTCCTGGATGCGGCCGTTAGCGCCATAGGCGACCTCCGATCCACCGATCCAGCGTGTCGACTAGAGCTCGCCGAACTAGTACGGGCGCTCCACGCAAAAGATGAGGCTCGGCTGATCAGCCTCTCGGACCTGATCAACGCTGGGCCGTTCGCTAGTAGAGATCGGCTGACGAAACGACTCCGCACAATTGACGGTGAGTCTGCGGATGAACGATCGAAGCGTGCAGACGAGTTCGTAGAGCAATGGCAGCACCGCCTGCTGGCATCGATCGGGTCAGATGCTCTGCCTTCCGATTTGCGGGAGAAGCTCGACGCGCTAAACGCATCACGAGGGCAGATTGAGAATCCAAACGAGGCTCTCGGCGTGGTGACCACATGGAGCGGGCCTACGAGCCCAAAGGAAAGGGACGAACTCGCCTCCATGTCTCCGAGCGAGATCGTCTCCTACCTGCAGGGGTGGCGGCCTGGCGATCGCCTCATGAGTCCAACCCACGAAGGCCTCGGTCGTGAGCTCACGTCACTAGTGAGCGCAGCGCCGAAGGCCCTGCAGGGTGAGCACCACATCGTCGATCACCTCAGACCCACATACGTACGCGCAATCCTGACCGGTTGGAGCGACGCGGTCAAAGAGGGCAGAAACCCGGAATGGCCGCAAGTGCTAGATGTACTTCCCCGTGACGTTGTGAACGCGGGCTGAGGGGGTCTGGCCGCCGATCCCGGTGTGGGGTCTGTGGTGATTGTAGTGATGCAGCCAGGTCTCGTATGCCGCGG
>NZ_SCOB01000052.1:0-1860 GCF_005503465.1 Microbacterium sp. 4NA327F11
AGCGTGAGACACGAAGACCTCCGTGGTCAGGATGCGAGTGTGGTAACCCACATCCTGCCCGGAGGTCTTCGCCTACCTCACCCGTTCACAACCTCCCGGGGAAGTACAGCTAGAGGTCGTGTCCGGCACGCTGCAACACGACGACGCCTCCGAGTTCGAGCCTGAAGGTCACGAGTTCGACGACGACATCAGCTATTTGTATGCCAAGCGCGCCGCTATAAGTCTGCTTGAGGAGTTGGCGAAGAAGATCGACGAGCGAGCAATCCCCGAGGACGTCATCGCTACTGTCGCGGATCTCTTGATCGCCTCACTCGACGATGAGAGCGCGTGGGCACAATATGCGGGTGAGGCGCTTCGCGACGACGGTATGGACCCACTCACGCTGTCGATCAATCGCACTTGGCCGATTGCAGTGCGAGGCCTCACCAGGTTGATCGTGCATGGGGATGGCGCGCCCTGGTATCAACGAAGCCGGAATGCTCTGGATCGCGAACTCGCGAGAGATGATCCTGCTGGCTCGGCCGCCGCAGTGATTGGCGAGAACTCAGCTGTACTACTCCACTTTGGTGGGGACTGGATGGACGTTAGCGCTGTGCGAGTCTTTGGCACAGAGGAGGGCATCACCACTGGTCAACAGATAGCGCTAACGACCGCGCTCTTGGGCAATCAGTTCAATCGTCCACAATTTGATCTGCTTCGCGGCCCAATGATGGCTGCCATTGCGAGCGAGGATGAGCTGACGCTTGGCTGGCGTGGACAAGGGAGTCCACTCGAGCTCGTTGGCCGGTGGATCGTGATTGCCTATCTAATCGGCCACATCGAGATCGACGATCCTCTGATGCTCGGCTTTTTCGACTCTGTCGCCGCGGACACGCGCGGTGATGTGATTGGGCACATCGCCTGGACCAACCTGCACGCCGACACTGTCGACCGCGACATCCTGGATCGCATCGAGCATCTGTGGGAACTTCGCGCGCAACACGTGGAGCAGCACCCCGAAGACAGCGCCGAGCTCAAGGACTTCTACTGGTTCATCAGCAACGGGAAGCACTCGAGCGAGTGGTGGCTGCCCAGGCTCGTACAGGCGGCGAGACTGGTTCCTGATTTGCAGACACACGGACTGATCGGTAAACAGCTGGCCGAAGCCTCCGTGACCGATCCCGCTCTTGCTTTCACAGCGATCCAATTGCTGATGCATCACGACGACGGTCCCGGGATGGGTAGCTATGACCTCACCGAGCACGCACTTCCTACGGTTCTTGCATCGGCCCTTGACTCGGGGCAACCGGCACTTGCGCGCGAGGCGTCCGAGTTAATGAACAAGCTCGGCGCGAAGAACATGGTTCATCTGCGAGACCAAGTCGAGGCGATTCGACGCGGACGCGCCTAGCATTTGAGCTATGACGGACGGAACCGAGGATGCGGCCGGCTCTATCGGCGAGAACATCATCGAGTCGATGTTCACGACGTGGGTAGATGCCGAGCTGATTCGACGCGGCGGCGCTCTTACGAGGACCGACATAAGCAAGGCGGTGATCGAGCTCCCACCCTTCGGCGCGACGCCGATCGTGCGTCTCAACGATGAGGTAGTGCTCCAGGCACGCGCGGTGGGCTCTGCGCCAATCGCAAAGGGCGATCCCGTCACCTCTGAAAACGTCAGTAGCCTTGAGGCGTTCGGGCGTGAAGCAGGAATCGGTGGCAGATTCGGTTTAGGCCGCGAGTGTGAGCGGCTCGGTTAGCTTGGCTTGGGCGTGAAGCAGGAACTGGTGACAACTGATCGTTAGTGCCGGGAGGCGCTGACGGGGAGGATGTCATCATGCCCGGTCCCTATCCCAGAGAGTTTCGCGAAGACGTTGTCGC
>NZ_SCOB01000053.1:0-1638 GCF_005503465.1 Microbacterium sp. 4NA327F11
CTTGGATTCCAGCGATCGTCGCAACACTGATGACGAGGGGGATGGATGCCGGCACGGAAGTACACAGAGCAGCAGCGGCGTGAGTTCATGGCGTTGATCGACCGGGGCGGGTCGGTAAGAGCGGCGGCGCAGAAGGTCGGCGTCGATCCGAGCACGGCGTATCGATGGATGAAGGAGGCGGGGTTGTCCACGCCGCGGAGCACGCAGCGGCAGTACTCGCCTGAACAGAAGGCGACGTTTCTTGCGCGCCTGGTCGAGGTCGGTAACGTCTCGGCGGTGGCGCGAGAGCTCGGATTCAATCGGGTGACGTGCTATGTCTGGGCGCATCGCGCCGGGATCTTCACCGGCGCACACGCCGACGCGAGACGCCAGGAGTTTCTCCGATTGCGCAGCGAGGGCGTGTCGCGGCGGGAGGCCGCGAAGCGGTTGGGTGTCGAGTCGCATCAGGCGCTGGATTGGGACAAGGGCATCCGGGTGTTCTCGAAGGGGCGCATTTACCCGGACGGTCGGGTGGTGCTCTACAAACCGGCCGAGATACTGGCGAACGTGAAGAAGCCGAGGACGGTCTGGCATCAGGGTGAACGCGTCGATCTGGGGCGGGTCGAGCGGGTGATCGATGCCCGCTACCTCAGCCTTCTCGAGCGAGAGCGGCTGAAGGACCTGCAGCAAGACGGCCTGTCGATCCGGCAGATCGCCATCGCGATGGGTCGAGCCCCCTCGACGATCAGCCGTGAGCTGCGGCGCAACACGGTCAGTCACCACGGTTACCTGCCGCACTCTGCCCACCGAGCCTCGGTGAAGCGGCGCGAGCGACCCCGGCGGGCGAAACTCAGCATCGAGGGGCCGCTGCGAGACTACGTGACGGCGAAGCTCGCGAAGCGGTGGTCACCGGAGCAGATCAGCCGCCGGCTTCGGCGAGACTTTCCGCATGACTCCGGGATGCGTGTGAGCAGCGAGACGATCTACCAAGCCGTCTACGTCCACGCGCACGGCGAGCTCAAACGCGAGCTCGCCCGGTCGCTGCGCCGGGGTCGCGGCGCGCGGAAGCCGCATCGCGATCCGCACGCGCGCACCAGTCGCTTTGTCGATCCGATCACCAGCCTGACCGAGCGACCTGACGAGGTCGAGGATCGCGTCCTGCCCGGACACTGGGAGGGCGACCTGATCGTCGGTGGCATGCAGCGATCAGCGGTCGCGACCCTGGTCGAGCGCACCACTCGCTACACGCTCCTCGGCCATCTGCCCATCGAACGCACCGCAGAAGCAGTTCGCGACAGCCTCGTCACGGCCCTCGCCGGCCTGCCGTCGGGGCTACGTCGAACACTGACCTGGGACCAGGGAGCCGAAATGAGCGAACACCGCACGTTCGCCGCCGCTACCGGCATGCAGGTCTACTTCTGCGACCCCGCCTCGCCCTGGCAACGCGGCACGAACGAGAACACGAACGGGCTACTACGCCAGTACTTGCCCAAGGGCAGTGACCTCAGCGCCCACACCATCTCCGATCTCGCAGCCATCGCCGAAGAACTCAACAGTCGCCCCCGGAAAGCTCTCGAATGGGACACCCCGGCCGAGCGCTTCGCTGCTTTACTGGACAGCAAATAACTCAGACCGTTGCGACGATCGCTGGAATCCAAG
>NZ_SCOB01000054.1:0-1363 GCF_005503465.1 Microbacterium sp. 4NA327F11
GGTGAAGGGGCGGGCGCCGAGCGGGTGGGCATCGGCCACGGCGATCTCGTCGACGATGGTCTCGCCGTTCGCGAGGCGGATCTCCACGCGGCCGCCGAACGCCTTCTCGTCGGGGTCCTCCGAGTGGTAGCGGCGAGTCCACTCGGCGTCCTCAGCGGTGGTGACCTTGTGCCACAGCGCCACCGTGTCAGGGCGGGCCGCGCGCGCCGGCAGGTAGGAGTCGACGTGGTGCCACGCGGCATCCTGCAGTGCGACCGTGAAGATGTAGGGGATCGAGTGGTCGAGGGTCTCGCGGGAGGCCGCAGGGTCGTACTTCTGCGGGTCGTTCGCGCCCGAGCCGATCACGTAGTGCGTGTGGTGGCTGGTGTGCAGCACGATCGCCTCGATGTTCTCGGGGTCGCGCAGCTCGGGCCGCGCGGTGCCGAGCTTGCGGGCGAGGTCGATCCACGCCTGCGCCTGGTACTCGGCGGAGTGCTCCTTCGTGTAGGAGTCGAGGATGGCCCGCTTCGCCTCGCCGCGGTCGGGGAGCGGCACGTCGTAGGCGGCATCCTTCCCGTCGAGGAGCCATGCGATCACGCCGTCCTCGCCCTCGTAGATCGGCGCCGGGCTGGTCTCGCCGCGCATCGCGCGGTCGACTGCCTCGACGGCCATCTTGCCGGCGAAGGCGGGGGCGTGGGCCTTCCACGTGGAGATCTCGCCCTTGCGGGACTGCCGGGTCGCGGTGGTGGTGTGCAGCGCCTGGCCGACGGCCTGGTAGATCGTCTCGACCGGCAGGCCGAGAAGGGTGCCGATGCCGGCCGCAGCGGAGGGGCCGAGATGGGCGACGTGGTCGATCTTGTGCTTGTGCAGCGAGATGGCGCGCACGAGGTCGATCTGGATCTCGTAACCGGTGGCGATGCCGCGCAGCAGCTGTGCACCGGTCGCGCCGACGTGCTGGGCGACGGCGAGGATCGGCGGGATGTTGTCGCCGGGGTGCGAGTACTCGGCGGCGAGGAAGGTGTCGTGGTAGTCGAGCTCGCGCACCGCGACCCCGTTGGCCCAGGCCGCCCACTCGGGGCTCGTCGTGCGCTCGAGGGCGCAGCCGAAGACCGTGGAACCCGGGCCCGACACGGACACCGGGTGATCGAGCGCCTGCTGGCGGGCCGCACTCACCGGCCCGCGGGTGAGGGATGCCGCGGCCACCGCGGCGTTGTCGATGATGCGGTTGATGATCATGTCGGCCACCTCGTCGGTGACAGCGACCGGGTCGGCAGCGACCTCGGCGATCTTCCAGGCGAGTTGGTCGGTGCGGGGAAGCTCCTCGTCGCTGCGGTAGACGCGGACGTGGTGGGTGACGGTCATGCTGCTCCTTGATGGGCGGGGT
>NZ_SCOB01000055.1:0-1333 GCF_005503465.1 Microbacterium sp. 4NA327F11
TGTCGCGCGTCAGACTTAGTGGCAGGGCTGTTAGTTGAGTCCTGAACGGAGAGTCCGACATGGGAAGACCACCAGTGATCCCGGTGGAGAAGAAGACGCGGATCGTGTTGAGCATCCTCGCTGGCGAGGTCTCGATCGCGGAGGCCGCTCGTCGCGAGAAGGTGAGCGAGCAGTCGATCGGTCGGTGGAAGGCGGACTTCCTCGAGGCCGGGAAGACGGGGCTCGCGGCGGGGAAGTCTGGCCTGTCGACCCGTGAGCAGCAGCTCGAGGCGGAGGTCGCGGATCTGACCCAGGCGCTCGGTGAGGCCGCGGTCGAGATCCGGGTGTGGAAGAAGAGCGCGGAGGGCCGGCTGGGCCCTTCGAGGACCTCGAGGTGATCCGCCGGGATGCGGGCATGCCGACCGCGAGGTTCGTGGAGCTGATCGGTGTGCCCGAACGCTCGTATCGGCGCTGGCAGGCCAAAGCGAAGCTGGACCGCCCGCCGAAAGGGCCGTGGCCGCAGCCGGCGCGTGTCGCGGTCCGCGACGTCGTCGTCAAGCACGCGTCGGCGCATCCGGCGTGGGGGCACCGGAAGGTCTGGGCGATGACCCGCCACGATGGTCACCGGGTCTCGCAGGCGACCGTGCTGCGGATCCTCCGCGACGAGGGGCTGATCCTGCCCGCCGAGTACCAGCGGGAGCGGCGCAAGCGCGCCGAGCGGCGCAAGGCCGCGTTCGCGAAGGACCCGACCGGCCCGAACCAGGTGTGGCAGCTCGACTTCTCCGAGTACGAGACCACGACCGGCGGCACGTGGCGGATCGCGGCGTGCCGGGACTACTGGTCGAAGTACGAGTTCGACGCGCACGTGTCTCCGACGGCGAACAAGCACGACGCCGTCGAGGCCGTGCAGAAGGCTCTCGACGAGACCGAGCAGCTGCTCGGTCACCCGCTGATCGATGACGCGCCCGTGGACACGGACACGGGTGAGATCGAGCCCGTCGTGACGATCGTCACTGACAATGGTGGCCCGTTCCGGTCGTTCACGTTCGAGGCATTCATCACCGCGCACCCGGAGCTCAAGCACGTGCGCACCCGGGTGCGCACGCCCGGGCAGAACGGGTCACGCGAGCGCGGGTTCGGGTCGATGAAGTACGAGTGGCTGTTCCGTGAAGAGATCGGCGACGCCCTGCAGCTCGTCGAGCACGTGAATGCGTACCGGGCCGACTACAACCACGTCCGCCCGCACGAGGCGATCGCCTGGAACCGGCCCGCCGACGTCCACCTCGGGCTCGCAAGCCCGACCATCCCCAACTTCGAAATCGAAGAAACCCTGCCAACTTCTTGACGCGGGACA
>NZ_SCOB01000056.1:0-1275 GCF_005503465.1 Microbacterium sp. 4NA327F11
GGCATAGGGGATTCGGGGGGGTGTGGGGGGCTGGGAGATGTGGGCGGCACAGCGGCGTGGGGCGGCACTGCGGTGGCACGGAGCCGGGACGGGCGGGGACCCCGTCATGGCTGCGCAACGTCGGAACTTCTCGCCGACACCCCGGGGGCAGGATGCCGCACGTCGGCGAGCCGGGCGAAGGTTCCGACGTTGCGAGGCGGGGGTGGCACAGCGGGCCGAGCAGGGCAGGCGCGCGCCGAGCGGGCAGTCCGGCCGGGCCCTCACCGCGAGACCACCCGCCCCGCCCGGGTAGCCTCGAACCATGGCCCGCGCGACTGTCGAACTGCCTCCGCAGGCGCGGCTGAGCGACGGCACCATCGCCCGCATCGTGCCGTCCGCGTACGTCTCGGGGTATGAACTCGAGGTCGACGGCACACCGCAGTCGCACGTCGACCTCGAGGATCCCTCGCACCTGCACTTCGAGTACGTCGCCCGTATGGGCGCGGTGATCGACAGATTGCGGATGCCGCGGCAGCCCCTCACGGCGGTGCACCTCGGCGCCGGCGCGCTGACCCTGCCGCGCTACATCGCGCACACCCGGCCGGGGTCGCGCCAGCAGGTCATCGAGCTGGAGCCGGCGCTCGTCGACCTCGTGCGCGAGAACCTGCCGTTTCTGCGCGACGCGTCGATCCGCACCCGCATCGGCGATGCCCGCGAGGGGCTGGGGCGCCTCCCCGCCGGGCTCGTCGGCCAGGTCGACCTGGTCGTCTCCGACGTGTTCGCCGGCGCCCAGACGCCCGCACACCTCACCACCGTCGAGTTCTACCGGGCCGCGGCATCCCTGCTCGCCCCCGACGGGGTGCTCCTCGTCAACGTCGCCGACGGTGCGGGGCTCCACCACGCCCGGCGTCAGGTCGCGACGGTCGAGGCTGTGCTCGAGAACGTGATCGTGCTCGCCGAGGTGCAGGTGCTGAAGGGCCGCCGCTTCGGCAATCTCGTCGTGGCCGCCTCGGCCGCCCCGCTTCCGATCGAATGGCTGCCGCGGCTGATGGCTGCCGGTCCGCATCCGGCGAAGGTCGCGCACGGCGATGAGCTGCGCGCGTTCGTGCGCGACGCACGGCCCGCCACCGACGCGGATGCCTCGCCCTCGCCGAAGCCCGCGGCATCCCTCTTCGAACGCTGACCACCCGCGCACGGCGGCACCGCCTGCGAAGGGCGTCCGGCGCGAGCGCACGATCACGTGCGCACCGCATTCCGTGCGCGAACCGCGACTGCCGCCGCCGCACGCATCGCCCC
>NZ_SCOB01000005.1:0-163712 GCF_005503465.1 Microbacterium sp. 4NA327F11
CGCACGAGGCGATCGCCTGGAACCGGCCCGCCGACGTCCACCTCGGGCTCGCAAGCCCGACCATCCCCAACTTCGAAATCGAAGAAACCCTGCCAACTTCTTGACGCGGGACATGGGTGGCTGTCTGTTGTCAGGCGCAGCAGGAAGTGGGGAGTTCGTTGCGGAAGAGGTTCGCAGTGAGGCGGATGCCTTCGGCCATGGTGAGGTACGGGGCCCAGGTGTCGGCGAGTTGGGTGACGGTGAATCCGGCTTTGATGGCGTAGGTCGCGGCGAGCATCATCTCGCCGGCGGTGTCGGCGAGGGCGTGGACTCCGAGGACTTTGCCGGTGTCGGCGTCGGCGACGATCTTGATGCCGCCGCGGGTGTTGTGGTTGGCGATGGCTCTGGGCACGTCGGCCAGTCGCAGGTATCGGCAGGCGCATCTGTATCCGGCGGCGATGGCTTCGGCTTCGGTGATCCCGGCCGAGGCGAGTTGGGGTGAGGTGAACAGGACGGAGGGCAACCCAGTGTAGTCGACCTGCTCAGAGTGACCGAGGGCGTTGTGTGCGGCGATCTTCCCGGTCCTCGCGGCGACGTACACGTACTGGGGCACGTCGGTGACGTCGCCGGCGGCGAACACCGCCGGGTTCGTGGTCCGCTGTTGTTCGTCGACAATGATGAAGCCGCGGGTGTCGGTCGCGATGCCCGCAGTGGCGAGGCCGAGCCCGTCGGTGCGGGGGGTGCGGCCGGTGGCGACGAGGACGCGTTCACCGGTAGCTACTTTCCCGGTGCGGGTGAGGACTCGGACCAGGTCGTCGTGTGGGGTGATCGTTGCGGCGCGGTCGCCTATGACGGTGATTCCGTCGGTCAGGAAGGCTTTGCGGAGCTCGGAGGAGAGTTCTGGTTCGGCGTGCGGGGCGAGCCGGCCGATGATGGTGACCTCGACCCCGAGCCGGGCGAACAGCTGGGCCTGTTCGAGGCCGACGAATCCGCCGCCGATCACCACGAGCGAAGCGGGCAGCTCGGTGAGTTCCATCGCCGTGGTCGACGTGAGGTAATCGATCTGCTCGAGGCCGGGGATCGTTGGGATGGTCGGTTCGGCGCCGGTGGCGATGAGATACGACTTGGCGCGAACCGGTCGTCCATCGACGAGCAGTGTTGAGGGATCGGTGAATGTTGCGGTGCCGGGGAGGATGTCGAACCCGTAGGCGGCGGCGATGTCGGCGTACTTGGTCTGGCGGAGCATGCCGACCAGCTCATCCTTCTGCTGCACGAGCGCGCCGAGGTCGACGGCCCCAGCGGAGGTGGCGGCGCCGGGGAACGGGTTCGTGAGCGCGGCGTGGCGGGTGTGCGCGGCCGCGAGGAGTGTCTTGGAGGGCACGCAACCCACGTTCACGCAGGTGCCACCGAGCGTGCCCGATTCGATGGCGACCACGCTCGCCCCCTCGAGTCGGGCGTGGATCGCCGCGGACATCGCCGCGCCGCCCGTCCCGACCACCGCAAGATCGAACTCGTTGTGCTGAGTCATGATGCCTCCTCGGGTGGACCGGGCCGCACGTGCGGCCCTATGCGACAGAATGGACCTTCAAGCATGCTTGAAGGTCAAACTGACGGTGGAGGTGTCACGATGCGGATCGGAGAACTCGCGGAGAAGGCGAGGACGAGACCGTCGACGCTGCGGTACTACGAGGAGCGCGGGCTGCTGCAACCGCCGGAGCGCACCCCGGCCGGGTACCGCAGCTATGGTGACGAGACGGTGCAGCGGCTCGAGTTCATCGATCGGGCTCGCGCGGCGGGGCTCACCCTTGCGCAGACCGCGGAGATCCTCGATGTTCGCGACACGGGTGGTTCGCCGTGCGCTCACGTGCTGGATCTCCTTGACCGCCGGCTCGTGGAGATTGATGAGCAGCTCGAGCAGCTGCGCGCCCTACGAGGGAGCATCGTCGAGCTTCGGGCGCACGCGACGGCAACGGCGTCCGAAGCCTGCACGCCGGAGTCCATCTGCCGCTACCTCTGATGACTTTCGGATCGCTACTGCCGCTGACGGGTGTGGTTGAGGCGGTACGAGGTGGTGCCGGTTTCGATGATGGTGCCGTTGAACGTGAGCCGGTCGACGATTGCCGCACACAGGCGCGGGTCAGTGAAGGTCTTCGTCCACCCGCTGAACGACTCGTTGGATGCGATCGCGACGGAGTTCTTCTCTTCCCGCTCTGTGAGGACCTGGAACAGGAGTTCGGCGCCGCGTCGGTCGAGTTCCATGTAGCCGAGCTCGTCGATCAGGAGCAGGTCAACGCGTCCGTACCGGTTGATGGTGCGGGTGAGTTGTTTCTCGTCGGCGGCTTCAACGAGCTCGTTCACGAGCTTCGTCGCCAGGGTGTACCGGACGCGGAAGCCCTTCTCTGCAGCGGCGGTGCCGAGGCCGATGAGGAGATGCGACTTCCCGGTGCCGGAGTCCCCGATCAGACACAGCGGATCGCCGCGGCGGATCCAGTCCCCGTTCGCGAGCGTATGGATCGTTGCAGGGTTGACGTTCGGATTCGCGTCGAAATCGAAGTCCCCGAGCCACTTGTTCCTCGGGAACCCGGCTGCCGACACGCGGCGGACAACGGACCGGCGGTCCCGGTCGTCGCACTCGGCGAGGAGGAGCTCGGCAAGGAACCCTTGGTAGGTCAGCTGCTCACGTTCCGCGGCCGTGATCGCTTCGTGCATCACCGCCCGCATGGTGGGTAAACGGAGCCTGCGGCAGGCTTGGTCAACTGCGGCCGCGGCGGCTTCTTCGGTCAGCCCGCGCTGCCGACGCAGGGTCGTGGTGACATTCGTGGGGTTGCTCATGATCCGGCGATTCCTTCTCTCTCATCGGTGACCGGCGGTTCTGGTTCGGAACGTCGGTTAAGGAGTTCGTCGTAGTGCGCGACGGATGGCAGTGGCCGCCGGTCGGCTGGGAGTCCGGCGATCACCGCGGCCGGATCCATGAGGCGACGCTGGGTCAGGCTGACAACTCGCTGCACGTCACGTCGTGGTTGTTCAACGCGATGACGGTCTGACTCGGGCCCGGCGGCGTGCAGTCGGGCTTCGACCGCGACGACGTCGGCGGACACCGCCCCGACCGTGAGGGCGGCACGGATCCCCGCGATCACGTCGACGGTTCGCATGGTCCTGTGGAGCAGGAGCACATCGATCAGAGCCCTTGTGCCGGCGCTGTCGCCATCGACCTTCCGCGCTTGCTGCCAGAACGCGTCATGCGCTGTCGTGAACACGCCGGCTTCGCGTGCACGGGCCAGCGCGGTGGACCCGGGCAACGCGCCGGGCTTGCGCCTGAGGACCTCGAGGTAGTGGTCAAGGTTGATCGACTCCCCGCCGCGGGCCACGACCCGCTCGTGCCGAGCGACCTCGGCGTGGCCGTCGAACACCACGAGTTCAGACGCCCGCAACGAGACCCGCACCTTCCGCCCGATCAGACGGGCGGGCACGGAGTACCTCGCCATCCGCACGGTGATCAGGCTCGAGCGGTCTACCCGCGGGTAGAGCACCAGGCCAGGATCGAACCGCTCGCCTGGCAATGGCGTAAGGCGGGCTTGTTCGTCGATGAAGTCTTGCCCGACAGTGCGGATCCGGGTGTTGATGCGTCGCTCGTTGTCGCGGGCGTCCCACCGGCGGATCTGCTCGTTCAACTCGGCGAGCGAGTCGATGACCGGCATCGGCGACAGCCAGGTGCGGCGAAACCGACCAACTTCGCCTTCGACGCCACCCTTCTCGTGGGCGCCGTCGATTCCGGGCTGGCAATAGAACGAGTCGAACCCGTAGTGCGAGCGGAACAGTACCCATCGGTCGTTCTCTACTCGGCTACGGCCCTTCCCATACAGCACCGTCTGTACCGCGGCAGTGAGATTGTCGTACCGGATGTGCCGGGTCGGGATCCCACCTATCTCGTCGAACGCGTCGATATGTCCTTCCAGGAACGCTTCCTGCGATTGCGTCGAGTACACCCGGTGCACCGCCTTCCCCGAGTGCGAGAGCCGGAACGTGAACATGTGGCACTTCGTTTTCACCCCGCCAAGGATCACCCAGACCTCGCCGAAATCGACTTCGGCTTCCTCACCAGGTGCGTGTTCCTGTGGGACGAACACCTCGACGCGGCGCCCGGCTGCGGCATCGATCTGGGCACGACGTACGCGCACGTAGTCGCGGACCGTCGAGTACGACAGTCCCGCCGCTTCGTGCTCGTCGACCAGCCGCGCGAGAACCCTTGTCGCCGTGTGCCGCTGCTTACGAGGCGCGTCCAGATCCTGAGTGAGCATCGCGTCGATCACCGCCTTGTACGGCCCCAGCCGTGGAGACATCCGTGACGGTATCTTCCGCGGCGGCGGAATTGGCGACGCCAAGGCCTGCCGCACCGTGCGACGGTGGACCCGAACCTGTCTGCCAACGCGCGCACCGATAGCCCGTCGACGCGCGAGGCACGGCGGATATCCGCGAACAATTCCACTTTCGACCCCTGCCGGGCCCGCTCATCCTGAAGCAACACGAAACACACGCTCAGGTGGGGCCAGATCAAACCGTCAGAACCGCCCCGGCAAGTCAGAAAGTGGGGCCACTCCTAGCCGTCACTCCGGGGCCAAAACAGACTGACAGAGCCACCGGGGATGCCGCCCCGCTTGATCTAGCAACGTGATTGGTCCGGCATTGCACGACGCGGCGTGTCGGATCGGGGATACTCACAAGCGCAAGCCGCGATCCGCGACCCGCGCCATGTCGCGTTCAGGCTCACGCGACGTGCTCGGCGTGAGTGCTCTGAGCGCTGCTTCGGCCCGTGTGCGGTCGATCTTCTGTCTGGTGCTCTCCGGTGCCGGACCAAGCGGCGTGCGGTCGTCGGTGATCTGGTACCGGTCGCGGTAGGCCGCGATGATGCGGGCGGCGCGCCACCATGCCGCGTCCTGCCTCTGGTCCTCGGGTACGGGACCCAGGCTCGCCGTCCAAGGGCTCTTGTCGGCGAGGGCTCCACGAAGCACGGCGTCAGCGCGGGACTCGATCAGGTCGCGACGCTCGTCCAGGGCGCGGCGCATATCCTCGCCCATCGGCCCGCTGGCGTGCGGGATCAGCCCGGCGATGAGGCGGGCCGGCTTGCGGTTGCGGCCGGACCCGGCCGGCCGGATGGTGGCGCGGGCGAGACGGGCATGGATGACGGAGGCGATGTCATCGGCGTCGTCCAGTGGGCGCGCGGCGATGAGCCTAGGCAGCAGCATGTCGAGGTCGCGATGGTTGGCGTCGGCGTGGCGCAACTCGGCCGACAGGGCACCGTAGGCGTCGGAGTCGAGCACAGCATCAACCTGCTCGCCGGTCAGACCCGAGGCGGCAAGGAGGACGGCCCAACGGTCGTGCTGGGCGGCTTGCGCGATTGTCTCGTACTCGGCGGCGAGCTGCGCGATTCCGCCAAGCCGTTCCTGCTCGGCGGTGATCGTCTCGTGCGCCGACAGTTCGGCGCCGACGTGCTGGATCACCCCGTAGAGGACGCTGCGTGCTGTGGCGTGCGGGTTGTCGCCGGGGTGCGGGGTCGCGTGCTCGTAGTCCTCCCGGTCGACGGCGACGTAGGCGTGGTTGCTGTGGGCGCCGCGGGTCATCGAGACGTAGAAGTTCTCCCGCGTCGTCGTCGCGGTGACGACCGCGTGCGCGGAGTCGGTCGTGACGCCCTGTGCACGGTGCGCGGTGACCGCGTAGCCCAGGTCCAGGTACTCGGCCGCATAGTCGGCGGGCAGGACGATCCCGCTGCCGAACCGGCGGCCGGCCGGACGGATGCTGACCGATCCGTCCTCGCAGACCTGCGTGACGATCCAGCGAGCACCGTTGCGGACCCAGGCCCGGCCGTTGCGAAGCCGGCGGTCGTTGTGCCGGGTGATGACCAGATCGCCTGCGGAGACGGCCGTGCCGTCGTGCAGGGGCAGTTCCCGGGTCGGGTTCACGGCGCCGTCGATGATCCGATCCGCCCGTGCCCTCGCGTTGAGCGTGGTCACCGTCTCGTGCGTCTCGGCCACCAGGATCGACGCGAGCCCGGTGGCAAGGTCACGCTGCCATGCCCGGTAGGCGGCGTCGATCATCGCCTCGGCCTCGCCGCCGGTGATCCGGTCGTGGTCGATGAGGGTGTCGATCGCTTCGGGCCGGCCGTGGCGGAGTTGCAGCGAGGTCGTCTTCTCCCACGCGTGGATGAAGCGGTGGATGTCGCTCAGCTCCGGGGTGTCGTCTCGGGCGTGGACGAGCATCGAGAACGCGCCGCCCGCGTCGACAGATTGGAGTTGGCCCCAATCTCCGACGAGGAGCACTTTCGCGCCGGCTTGCTCCGCCTCGTTGGTGATCCGGTCGAGGGAGGCGGTGCCGGCCAGGGATGCCTCGTCGATGATGACGAGCTGCCCGGCGGTGAAGGTCGCCCCGGTGCGAACGTGGGTGTCCCACCACTTGGCCGTGTTCTCCGTCGGAACGCCGAGGTCGTCGGCGAGGACCTGCGCGGCGACCGCCGATGGCGCGAGCCCGACCACGGAGCCGCGTCCGTGCTCCTGCTCCCAGGCACGGCGCAATGCGTTCATGGCCGTGGTCTTTCCTGCACCGGCTGGGCCGACCAGGACATCCACGACCCGGCCGGAGAGGGCGATCGCGGCCAGCGCCGCGGCCTGATCCTCGCCCAGCATCCGGTGCTGGGAGTCGGGCCGGCTGGTGACCTTCTCCACGACCTCCAGCGACACGACCGGGCCACGGGTGTCAGCGGCGCGGGCCAGGAGGCGGTCTTCGGCGGCCAACAGCGTCTCGGATGAGAACAGGGTCGAGTGCCGTGGGCGGAACCGAGTCGTGCCGTCCGGGCGGCGGAACTCGAGCGGGCTGGTAGCGAGCTCGGGCGGGGTCAGCCGCAGGGAGGCGCGCTCGGCAGCGTCGACCACGAGCCCAGTGATCGCCTCGCGATCTTCGATGGTTGCGAACCGCCACCCCATCAACTGCCGGGACGCTTCGGCGTGCAGGTTCCATCGGGTCCAGGTCGACCGCTTCTCACCGACCGTCTCCATCACGGTCTGCCCGACCTCGCCCACCACGTCCAACAGCACATCGTCAGCTCGTAGCGCCGCGCGTGGAGCCTCTGCGGCGGTGCTGGTGAGGGCGTACGCCCAGCCGGTCGCGTCCTGCCCGAGCACCCGGCCTGCGCGCTGCCGCCATTCGCGGGTGAGGTCGGCCAGCGACCTGATCTGCTTGTCCGGCCGGGTGGCGAGCGTCGCCTGCGCCCGGAGTTTCAGCACCGTCCGGGCGGACGGCTGGCGGTCGTGCCGGGCGACGTACTCCGCGATCAGGCGATCCTTCTCGGCCTCGATGTGCCGCGAGCGAATGGAGAACTCACCGACCAGCTCGTCCGGCACGCCCTCGACTTCCCAGGCCGGGTTCCGATCCCGTCCGCGTTCCCGCGTCGCCCACTCGACGCCGAGCGTTCCCGCGAGTCGATCGGCCAGCGCCGCGTTGTACAGCTCGGAGACCGCAACGACCGCCGAGTGCATCGGCCGCCCGGCGAGGGTGCGCCAGCGGCCGTCTTGCACGGTCAGCACCTTGTTGCTGATGACGACGTGCGTGTGCAACTGCGGGTCGCCGGATCGACTGTCGTAGTGGTCGAACGCCGCCGCCGCGACACCGGCGACATCGACATGCGCAACCGCTCCGTCCGGGCCGGTTGCGCCGACGCGGGTCGCTGCAACCTCTCGTTCGAGGAACGCAACCAGCTCTGCAACCGCCGCGTGATGCGCGTGCGCGATCAACGTCTGCGTGCCCGCGTCGGCGACCGCCCAGATCGCGGAGACCGACTTCGGCACTGAGAACGTGAAGTCATAGCCGGCCACGGCGCGGCGTGTGCCGCGCTCGGCTTCCTCGGCCTCGATCGCGGCGACCTCCTGCGCCCGTGCGGCCGGCCCCAGCTCAGAGTTGAGGGCGTTCACGCGCTGCCCGATCCGTTCGGCGACGGACGCGAACTGCTGGTAGGCGCGACCCAACGGGTCGCCGGTGATCGGGTCGTGGCCCATCCCGATCAAGAGCTGGAGCTGGGCTTCGGAAACCGGTGCGCCCCCGACCAGCTCACCGTGGCCGAGGCGGCCCAGGCCCGAGCCCATCCAGTACCCCGGCGGGGTGCCCGCCTCGGTGTAGTAGCGGGTCAGCGGCGTGGACAGGGAGCGGTCGCGGTCGCCGGCCGCGACAGACTTCAAGAGGTACTTGTAGCCGTCACCCGCCGACATCACCCGCATCGAAACCGTCACAGTGGCCCTCGCGCCTGACGAAATGTCTCCACTTCGGCAAGGTGCGCCGCTGTCGTTCGGTGCGCTCTATCAACTCCCCCAAGTGATCTGCGCGCCGAGCTACCACCGGCCTCTCGAGACCTCGCGAGCAGTCGGCTGTGAGCGCAGCACCTCACGGACTCGGGCCTCGCCATGACTCACAGGCAGACTCCGCAACAATCGCGCAATCTCCGCCGCGCTCAAATCTGAGCGGCGCGAACGCGCCAGCTCGCGCAGGACGGCACGCTCAAGGACCCTGGAGGCGTCGCCACCCTCCAACAGGGCCTGCACCGTTGGAGCAGGCGCCTGGACCCTGCGAAACCGAGTGGCTGCATCCTGCTGCGTTTCACCCACCGCAACGAGCAGACTCAGCAGCCGAAGAGCCGGCCCGCGGAGCTCCTGCAACCTCCCTGCATCGAGATGGCGCATCGCATACGCTCCGCCGATTGCTGCGGCACCAGCGATCATGCCTTGCAACCACGTCGGCAAGCCCTTCACGGCGGAGAAGAACTCAGTCAGGCCCAAATTGACCAGGCGCGCGAACACCACACCACCCTCAAGCATCACGCGGATGGCGCCTGCTTCGCCGCCGGCGGCGAGCGCCTGGCGCCATTGCGCGAGTTCGGCCTTGTCGCGTCGTTCACCATAGACGGCTCTCGTGGCCGCGCCATCCTCGCTGAGATAGAACCCCTCGACGAGCAACGACAAGACGACCGAGGGCACGTCGTCGGGATCGGTGCCGATGAGTTCAGCGACTCGGTTCCGTTCGTCGCGCGAGAGCAGACCGTCCGGCACCGTCGCCACGAGGCGGATCAGCGGCACGTACTGAGTCACCCAGACCATCTCGAACTGAACTGGGTCGATACCGGCCTGTGCGGACCACTCCTCCAGGTGCTCCGCGACTTCGCCAACGACATGGGCAGCGCAGAACAAGCGAAGGAATCCGGCATTTGCCGCGTTCACGAGCGTCGTGCGCGCGTCCTCACGTCTACAGGCGTACGCGACGTCATTCCGAAGCACGTTGGCATCCACAACCACCACAGGTACCGGCTCCACTCGTGCATCCGGAAAGCGGCCGCTGTCATCGGGACCGACAATCTCGTCTGCGGCGCTGAGCGCATGTTGATCATGTAGGACGTCTTTGATCGAGGCGATGGCCGCAGCGAACTCGTCCCGGTGCCGATCGGACCCCGGGACGCCAGCCGGGTCAAGCTCTACCACGCACACAGCCTCCCAGACGTAAGCCGCCAGGCCACCGGACCGCACGGACCTCGTCTGAAAGACGTGTGGTGGCTCAGGTGGGCCGGGCGACAACCGCGGGGAGTGCGAGACGTGGAGCGATACACGTGTTGTAGCGGAGTGCGCGTCCATGCGTAGACGCCGAGCACCAGCTCGCCGCCTAACACCACCCTCCGGCAATCCCAGGCCGATTCAAGTTGACAGACCCGATCTGTATCCGATGACGGTCATCATGCCGGATTCCGCGTGGTAGATGTTGTGGCAGTGGGCTGCCCATAGGCCGGGGTTGTCGGCGTCGAAGTCAACTGTGAGCGTGCGCTCAGGCAGGATGATCGACGTGTCTTTGCGCGGGCCACCCTCGGGGTGTTGGTATGTGTGGCCGTGCAGGTGGAATGGATGCCACATCGTCGTCTTGTTCGTGATGGTCAACCGGACGCGTTCGCCTTCTCGGACAGCCTGTGCGTTGTCCAGGGGCTGGTTCATGTCGAAGCGGCGTTCGTCGATGCCCCAGTCGTAGACGTTCATGCCGCCGGTGAGCGCGATTGAGATCTCGCGGTCCGGTTTCCGTGCGGCTAACCGTGCATTCGCTGCGGCCGTCACAACGCTGGATGTCCCGACTCGGCCGGTTGACAGTTCGGGAAGGATGACGTCCGATGTCGGCGGACTCCCGGTCCCTGTACGAATAATGGCGAATCCGCGCTCTCCTTTACCCTCGGTCTGCGCGACGAGCGGGAAGACACCGTCTCGGAGGGTGATGAGCGCGTCGTAGCGTTCGCCCATGCCGATGAGGATGCTGTCGACCTCGACCGATTCGACCGGGAACCCGTCAGTGTGGGTGATCGTGAGCGCATGGCCCCCAACCGCGACCCGGAACGCGGTGTCGCCACCCGCGTTGATGATCCGCAGACGGATACGGTTCCCGGGACGGCCGTTGAACTGGGCTGGATCGGCGGGCGGTTTCCCGTTGACCAGATAGTACGGGTAGTAGACGTCACCGGCGTCGCCGCCGAGGAGATCGGATGTCGCTCCCATCAGCATGTTGCCCATCCGCATGGACATGCCATCCGTCGCGCCCATGCTGCCCATGCCCGCTGACAGTTCGGTCAGCACCTTCTCGGGCGTGGAAGTGACCCCGTCGAGCCAGTCATCGAGGACGATGACCCACTCGTCGTCATAGATCAGCGGCTCATGGGGATCATCGACGATAAGCGCGCCGTAGAGGCCCCGGTCGATCTGGACGCCGACGTGGGGGTGGAACCAGTACGTCCCCGGATCAGGAGTGATGAATTCGTAGTCGAAACGGCTGCCCGCTTTGATCGGTTGCTGCGTGATGGGCGGCACTCCGTCCATGTCGTTCCGCAACGCGACGCCATGCCAATGCGCCGAAGTGTCGGCGCTGAGCTGGTTGTGAACGGTGGCCTTGAGCGTGTCGCCGGCACCGAGGCGGATCACTGGTGCGGGGATCGCGCCGAACGCCCACGTTGCCGCCGTCTTGCCCGCCAAGTCCAGCACGGTCGGGGCGGCGGTGAGGGTCGCGGTGGTAACTCTTCCCGTCCCTTTGCGTTTGCGCTCGACATCTCGCACGGGTGCGCTGCGGGGTTGCACCCAGGTGGGGTCAGGCGTGCAGGAGGCCAGTGCGACGGTTGCAAGAGCACCGGCGCCGATCCCGAGGAACGCGCGGCGGCTCAGCAATGTGCCGAACGGGGGCCGGTTACTGCTCATGGGTTTCCTTTCCGGCGGATTCGGGGTCAGATCCGGGCTGCGCAGGCAAGCGCAGACGCTTCAGAAGAAGCGCGTTCACGGCGACGATCACGCTCGATCCGGACATGCTGATCGCCGCGATCTCCGGGGTGAGCATGAGCCCGAACGCTGGGTAGAACACGCCCGCGGCGATCGGCAGGGCAACCGCGTTGTAACCGACCGCCCAGCCCAGGTTCTGTCGCATCTTCCGCAGGGTGCCTTTGCCGATCTTCAACGCGATCGCCACATCGAGCGGATCGGAGCGCATCAGGACGACGTCGGCGGTTTCGATGGCGACGTCGGTGCCGGCACCGATCGCGATGCCGAGGTCGGCTTGAGCGAGCGCGGGCGCGTCGTTGACCCCGTCACCGACCATTGCGACCCTTCTCCCGGCTGACTGAAGCTCAGCGATCTTGGCGGACTTGTCCTCGGGGAGCACGTCGGCGATCACCGTGTCGATCCCGAGGAGGGTGGCGATGCGCTGCGCGGTGGGCTGGTTGTCGCCGGTGAGCATCGCTACCTGGATGCCTTGCTCGTGGAGGGCGTCGATCGCGGCTTTCGCGGTGTCGCGGGGGGCGTCGGCGAGAGCAATGACGCCGGCGATCTGCGCGTCGACGGCGAACATGATGGCGGTGCGGCCACCGTCTGCCAGCGCTTGCTGGGTGGCCGCGACCCGACTGATGTCGATGCTTTGGGCGGCCATCAGACGGGCGTTGCCAAGAATCACCTGGTGGCCATCCACGGTCGCGATCGCGCCTTGCCCGGTCACGTTCCGGAATGCGGTGGCGGTGCGGCGGGGGATGTTTCGGGCTTCCGCGTAGCTGACGATTGCTTTGGCGAGAGGATGCTCGGACTCCCTCTCGAGCGCGGCTGCGAGCGACAACAGATCGAGGTCGTCTATGCCGACCGGAAGGTAGTCGGTGACTTCTGGCTCGCCCTTGGTGAGGGTTCCGGTCTTGTCGAGCACGACGGTGTCGATGCGGGCGGCGGTCTCGATGCCGGAGGCAGTCTTGAACAGCACGCCTCGTTTCGCGCCCAGACCGGTGCCGACCATGACTGCGGTGGGAGTCGCCAGGCCCAACGCATCCGGGCAGGTGATGACAACGACTGTGATGGCGAAGAGGATCGCCGTCGGCAGTGTGGCGCCGGCGAGCAGCCAGATCAGGAACGTGAGTGTGCCGCCGATCAAAGCCACCAGCACCAGCCAGAATGCGGCCCGGTCTGCGAGCCGCTGCCCAGGGGCTTTGGAGTTCTGGGCCTCCTGCACGAGCTTCACGATCTGTGCGAGGGCGGTGTCCGCGCCCACCTTGGTGGCGCGGACTCGGAGCGTGCCGACCGTGTTCACGGTTGCGCCGATGACCGCTGAGCCGGGGGTCTTCTCCACGGGCATGGACTCGCCGGTGACCATCGACTCGTCCACTTCCGAGTCGCCCTCTTCGACCTGCCCGTCGGTGGGGATCTTCGATCCAGGGCGCACCAGGAGCAGGTCTCCGGGGACGACTTCCGACGTGGGCACCTCAACTTGCTGCCCGTCGCGGAGGATCACCGCGCGCGGCGGGGCGAGCTCGAGCAGGCGCCTGACCGCGTCGTTCGCGCCGCCGCGGGCGCGCATTTCCACCCAATGCCCGAGCAGGACGAACGTGGTCAGTACGGTGGCGGCCTCATAGAAGACTTCGCCACCGCCGGTGAGGGTCACGATGAGGCTGTACAGCCAACCAGCGCCGACGCCGACAGCGACCAGCACCATCATGTCCAGCGTGCGGGCCCGGAGTGCCCGGTAGGCGCCGTCGAAGAAGATCCAGGCGGAGTAGAAGATCACCGGCAGCGACAGGATCAGCATGAACACGTCGTCGCGGAGCCCGAAAGGTGCCGGGACCTCGAACCCGAGAACCTTGCGGCCGATCGGCGACCAAAGCGTGATCGGGATGGACAGGACGAGGGCGACGAGGAAACGGTTGCGCATGTCCCGGACCATCGCCTGCATGGACATCCCGCCGTGATGGCCGCCGTGCCCCATCATGTCTTGCGTACTGTGGTCTGTTGTGTCAGCACCACGCCCAGCGACGGCCTCGTGCCCGGGATGCACGACATCGCCCTTAGGGGCGTGGTGCAGTTGGTGGTCCGCGACCGGACCCTCGTCGTGCTCGGCGCGGTCAGTTTCCGCCCGTGCGGGGTCGTGGGTGAAATGTGCGATGTGGTCGTGGGTGTCCTCCGTGGGGTCGCAGATGTGCTCCGGGACGGACTGCCCGGCGCAGTGATATCCGCAGTCGGTCACCCACCGCCGGAGTTGCGCGACAGAGGTCACCGTGGGGTCGTATGTCACGGTTGCCGTCTGGGCGACCGGGTTCGCATCTACCGCGAGGACCCCGGGTTGGCGAGACAACGCGGACTCGGTGACCGACTTCGACGGTGGCCAGTGAACACCCGACACCTCGATCACGACCGTGCTGCTGGGCTCGTTCATTCGTATGCCTCACTCTCCATGTCGGTGCCACCCCACGAGCTCATCGGCGCGCTCCCGCCCCGGTGTTGCACGGTCGTGCTCACGGCCGTGGTTCCGTCAGTTTCTTGACAATGACCTCGGTACCGCGGATCCGGACGATCCCCCGGTCGTCGACAAACACGACCGTGCCATCCTTTGCCACACCGAGCGCCTCGACCGTCCCGGTGACGGTCCCGAACCTCGCCCACCCGCCGCCGGTTGCCAGGCGCCACAAGACACCATCGGTGGCGACCCCCACCAGCCCGCCGGCGGAGTCGCCTTCGAGCTGGTAGAGCAGCGGCGCGCCCGAGACGGCGGAGAATGTGGCGCCTCCGTCCCTGCTGCGCATGAGTCCGTCCGGGGTGGCGGCGTACAAGGCACCGTCCGTGGTTGCCGTGAGGTCTGCAGCGGCGATCGCGCCGCCACTTGTCCATGTGCGGCCACCGTCATGGCTGGCGCGGACCGTCGGGGAGCTCGATCCAATCCCGTACACGGTACCGTCAGCTGCGGCTGTGAGGACGTGGAAGTCCTCTTGTCCCGTGAATGCGGCGGGCTTCCACTCCGTCCCGGCATCGTCGCTGCGGATGATGCCGAGATTTGGGCTGCCAAGATCTTGCGCGGTGTTTGGGCCGGGATGTCCGGACGCGTAGAGCAGGTCCTTGGTGCCGGTCAAACCCATCGCGTCGAAGTCATTGCCGCCGATCGGCCCTGTGGCGACCCCGTCGGTGTTGATTGTGTACAAGCCCGTGTGAGTTCCCAGCAATACGGTGCCGTCACCAAGGTCGACGATGCCGTGGATATGCCCGAACGCGGACGCCATACCCGGAGTGGGCGGCGCGGTGGCCGGTGCGGTGGTGCAACCGGCAAGCAGAAACGCCGCACCGACAGCCACTGTCGTGGTAGCCGCAGATCGCAAGCTCATGAGATGCCTTTCAGCGATTGCGTTCGCCGCGGTGCGACGGACGCGGAAGGGGAGCCTCTGGGGTGGGCATGCGCTGCGTGCCCACCCCAGAGGGGCCGGGTCAGAGGGTGGCGAGGATGTCCTGCATCGTGGTGATCTCTGCAGTCTGACCGTCGATGATCTGCTGAGCCAGAGCACGCACGTCGGGATTCTTTCCCTCCTTGAGGGCCGTCTGCGCCATCGTGACCGCCCCCTGGTGATGCGCGATCATCCCCTTGAGGAACACGCGGCTTGCCTCGGCGCCGGTGGCTGCTTTCAACGCGGCCATGTCGTCGCCGGTCATCATCCCGTCGCCCGAGCCCATACCGTTCATGCCGCCGGACGTGGATTCGTCGGAGGGGATGCCCCAGTTCGTCAGCCAGCCCTTCATTGTCTGGATCTCCGGGCCCTGCGCGGCTTTGATCTGCTTGGCAAGCGCCACGACACGGTCGTCGATGCCGCTCTTGGAGAGGACCTGGTCCGCCATCTCGACGGCCTGCTCATGGTGCGGGATCATCATCGTCACGAACATCTGGTCGGCCATGTTGAATGTCGCAGTCTTGGCCGGCGACGGTGCTGTACTGCTCATGCCGCCGGAACCATGGTCCATCCCAGGCATCGAACCACTACTCGTGGAGGTACAGCCGGCCAGGACGATTGCGGCGGCGAGAACGCCTGCGGTCAGGGTGAGGGTACGGAAACGCATTTGGAGATGTCCTATCTACTCAGTCGAAAGAATGCTGATCTGGATGCCCTCGCGGGCAAC
Source organism: Microbacterium sp. 4NA327F11 (assembly GCF_005503465.1). Lineage (NCBI taxonomy): Bacteria > Bacillati > Actinomycetota > Actinomycetes > Micrococcales > Microbacteriaceae > Microbacterium > Microbacterium sp. 4NA327F11. The sequence continues at coordinate 15,438 of NZ_SCOB01000005.1, forward strand.
GCCGAGATCTCTCCCGGCGGCATGCCAGGAGAGCGCTCGAATCAGGTTCGACTGATCGATAGAACGATGAGAGACGGCGGCCTCGGGCGCGCCAGCACGGCACGGGCGTCGACGCGGACGCCGGACTGTCGCGCCCGAGCCAGGACTTCTTCAAGGCGGGTAAGAAGTGCTGGGGCGAGCAAAACGAGAGCAGCGGTCAGGAGTGCCAGGACGCACACCATCATCAGCATGGAGTGTTCCGGCATCCCCATCGGGTCACTGCACTCACCGTGGCACTGGGCGTCCACCGTGGCGTGCCACGTGCTGGTCATCGCATGTCCGACGCCTGTATTGGCGCCCATCACCTGCATCTGGGGACTGACCGCACTCGTCCCCGCAGGAAGACTCGCGTTTGCACCGGAGAGCGTGTGCATGGTGAGCAGGCCGGCGATGAGTGCCAGAGCGATCGGGAAAAGCAGCAGGAGCCGGGGCAGCCCGGAGCGCATCGGGGGGCGTGTCCGCGCTGTCTTCACCGCCGTCCTCCATCCTTCCCTGAACCAAGGGTACCTATCCGCGCTGGGGCTGGCTGAGTCTCAGCCCTGGATCACACCGTGTTCACGTATCGCGCCGGATCCGCGTCGAAGAGGGGACCGCACTCGGGGCAGCAGAACCAGTATCGGGTGCCCTCGTAGTCGCGGAATAGGCCGCGCCGCTCGGCCGACACCGGGTCGACCTGGTTGTGTGGCATGACCGGACAGGTCACGAGATGAGTCGCCCCTGCGGGCGGCTCGTGATGGTGATGCCCGTGGTCTCCGTGCTCGTGCTCGTGCTCGTTAGTCATGATCGTGCCTCCTGGCGGGTTGTCAGATGCGGACCTGTGCGGTGGTGGGATGTGCCGACCGCGTGGTGACCGCGGGGGCGGGAAGAGTGCGGAACCGGCGCAGTCGGAGACTGTTCGTGACGACGAAGACGCTGCTGAACGCCATTGCGGCGCCGGCGAGCACCGGGTTCAGCAGGGCGAGCATGGCGACTGGAAGGGCGGCGATGTTGTAGGCGAACGCCCAGAACAGGTTGCCCTTGATCGTCCCGAGGGTGTGGCGGGCCAGCCGGATCGCGTCGGGGACCAGGACCAGGTCACCGGAGACAATGGTCAGGTCTGCCGCGGTGATGGCCGCGTCGGTGCCGGTGCCCATCGCGATGCCCAGGTCCGCTGCGGCCAGGGCGGCTGCGTCATTCACGCCGTCGCCGACCATTGCGACCACCCGCCCGCCGGCCTGCAGCTCCCGGATGGTGTCGAGCTTGCCCTTCGGGGTGACCCCGGCGCGGACATCGTCGATGCCGGCCTCGCCGGCGATCGTCCGGGCAGCGCCTGGGTTGTCGCCGGTAAGCAGGATCGGGGTCAGCCCGAGCTGCCGCAGCCGGGCGATCGCGTTCGGGCTGGTGGGTTTGATCGCGTCGGCGACACTGATCGCCCCGCGCACCTGCCCATCCCAGGCCACCACCGTCACGGTCGCCCCGGCCGCCTCATCCGCCGCGATGATCGCGGCGAGTTCGTCGGAAACCGGGATAGCCCATTGTGTGCTGATCCAGGAGGCGCGGCCGGCGGCGACAATTCGGCCGTCGACGATGGCCTGCACGCCCTGACCGGCTTCCGCGGCGAACGATTCGGCCGGTTCGATCGGGCCCGTCGCGGCGGCGACGATGGCGCGGCCGATGGGATGCTCGGAGCCGTGTTCGGCGGCTGCCGCGACCCGGATCAGCTCCGCTCGTTCGGTGCCGGGGGCGGTGTGGATGCCGGTGACCGTCATAGTGCCGGCGGTGATCGTGCCGGTCTTGTCCAGCACGACGGTGTCGATGCGGCGGGTCTGCTCGAGCACCTGGGGCCCTCGGATCAGGATGCCCAGCTGGGCGCCGCGGCCGGTGCCGACCAGCAGCGCCGTCGGCGTCGCAAGCCCGAGCGCGCACGGGCAGGCGATGATCAGGGTGGTCACCGCGGCGGTGAACGCGACCTCCGCGCCCGCCCCGGCGATCAGCCACCCGGCGAACGCGACCAGGGCGAGCACCATGACAACGGGGACGAAGATGGCGGAGACCCGGTCGGCCAGGCGCTGCACCTGGGCCTTGCCGGTCTGCGCCTCCTCGACCAGCCTCGCCATCCGCGAAAGCTCCGTATCCGCACCGACCCGGGTGATCTCGACCAGCAGGCGTCCGCCGGTGTTCACGGTCGCACCGACCACACGGGAGCCGGCGGCAACTTCGACCGGGACGGACTCGCCGGTGAGCATCGACTCGTCCACCGCGGAGACGCCGTCGGTGACCAGGCCGTCGGAGGGGATCTTCTCGCCGGGCCGCACCACGACCACGTCACCGGGCACCAGCTGGGCGGCCGGGATGCGCTGCTCCACGCCGGCTCGGAGGACGACGGCGTCTTTCGCGCCGAGTTCCAGCAGCGCGCGGAGGGCTTCGCCGGACTGCCTCTTGGCGCGCACCTCGAGGTAGCGGCCGAGGAGGATGAACACGGTCACGAGGGCGGCGACCTCGAGGTATACCTCGTGGCCGCCGGACTGCGGCGTGCCGACGAGCGTGACGCTCATCCGCATTCCTGGCATCCCCGCCCCGCCGAAGAACAGCGCGTACAGCGACCAGCCGAACGAGGCCAGCACGCCGACGCTGATCAGGGTGTCCATCGTGGCCGCGCCGTGGCGGGCGTTGATCGCCGCGGCACGGTGGAACGGCCACGCCCCCCACACAACCACGGGCGCCGTGAGGGTGAGCGCCAGCCACTGCCAGTAGGTGAACTGCAATGCCGGGATCATCGACATCACCGCCACCGGCACCGCCAGCACCGTTGACACGATCAGTCGCTGCCGCAGTGAGGCCAGTTCCTCATCGCGCGGCGCGGACGTCTGGTCGGTGGTGTCGGTGGGGGGCGGGGCGGGGACGCTCGCCCCGTACCCGGCCTGCTCGACAGCCGCGATCAACTCCTCCACGGGCACCGGGTCCACCGAATGGACACGGGCCTTCTCCGTGGCGAAGTTGACCGTCGCCTCGACGCCGGGCAGCTTGTTCAGCTTCCGCTCGATCCGCGCTGCACAGGACGCGCACGTCATCCCGGTGATGTCAAGATCGACATCCGCGACGGTCATGACACGGCGGCGAGCGCGTAACCGGCCTCCTCAACGGCCTCCCGCACCCGCTCGGGGTCGACCGGGGCTGTGCTGGCGACCGTCACGGTCGAAACACCGCCCGCGCGGAGGTCGATGTCCACCCGTGAGACACCTTCGATCGCGGAGACCTCTTCGGTGACACTGCGCACGCAGTGGGAGCAGGTCATCCCGTCCACGAAGTACTCCGCCGTCACCGGAGCGGACACCGTCTCAGCCACCGCTGACGACGCATCCGTGGTCGTGTCGACGGAAACGCAACAAGCGCACCCATCGCTCGCCTCGCGCAGTCCCAGATCCTGATATTCCTGTCCAGCCATTTTCTGTGCTCCCTTCACGAGCCTTTGTAGTGAGTGAGTAAGAGGATCCGTGTCGTCTAGGAACGGACCAGGCGTGCGATGGCGGCGTTCGCTTCACGGAGCTTCTCCGTAGCGACCGGGCCGCCCTCAGCTGTCGCCTGTGCCACGCAATGCCCCAGATGGTCTTCCAGCAGGGTCAGTGCGACCGACTCCAGGGCCTTCGTCGCCGCCGAGACCTGCGTCAGGATGTCGATGCAGTACACGTCCTCGTCCACCATCCGTGCGATCCCGCGGACTTGCCCCTCAGCGCGACGCAGACGCGTAAGCAGCGCCTGCTTGTCATCGACGTACCCGTGAACCATCTCGGCCTCCCATGGCACACTCTATACCCGATAGGGGTACCTGGTATTGTCGTTGGTAAGCCCACCACCTTGTGGTTGCCGCGGTGGGAGAATGCCGTCTCGATCCGCACGTCGGGGGCGGTACGCTGGCTCATGGGAAGAGGGTGATCGTGAGAGGTCTCTGGATGTGGCTCGGGCGCCGCGATCGATCGCGCGCCTTCGCTCTGCTGACCCTCGCCGTCGTTGTTCCGGTGATCGCTGGGATCCTCGCGATGCACTCGCTCAGCCTGGAAGACGGCCAAAGCAGCGTTGTTGCAGGCACCGCCGCCAGCTCGACGACCGTCGCCGGCTCTCGCCCGCCCGCTACCTCTACAAGCAATGTGGTGGCCGCAACAGCCTGCGAATCACTCGGCTGTGGCGACGACCAGAGTATGAGTTCGGTCGAGTGCATCCTCGCGCTGATGTGGTCTCTCTCGCTGATTGTGCTGCTCCGGCGGTCGCGGCGGCAGATACTCGTGACGACGATGCGACCCGCTCTGCCGCCTGCGACGCATCCACTTGATCGCGCTGACCAAGCTTGCGAACCATCTCTTCTCACGCTATCGGTCTGTAGAACCTGATCGGCGACATCACCTGACCGGTAACAACCGGTCAGTCTCGTAGCGCCCGCAAGACCAGTCGAATGTCCGGCTCATCGCTGGACCGGCGTTCACGCCCTCGCATCCGCTCCAAAGGATCGAACGCCCGGATCACCGGTCCCTCTTCCCGCCACCGACGCCCCCCGGACGTCGACCGTTTGGCCTGGGATCCTTCAGCCGACCGCGGGCCCACTGCCTCGTGCCCCATGGCTTACCAGTGCTTCCCGCTCGACCCTCGAACGTAGGGATTTCAATGTTCACCCCCGCTGCCCTGATCATCACCGCGCTGATTGCCCTCGCCCTTCTCGGGCTGACCGCGATCTTCTTGTACCTGTTCTTCGCTACCCGGTCGTGAGTATGCGCACAGCCCACAGTGAAGCGGTTCCGACCCGGCGCAGTATCCGCGAACAAGCCAAGACCGCACCCTCTCAACGGCGGCGCGCGAACCGCAAACCCGCGGCAGCGCGCGCGACGCGCGAACGGCAAACCCGCGGTGTCGCGCACGGCGCGCGAACTAGGAAACGCGGGGCAGTCATAGTGGTGATGCTTCTCGTGCCCGGGCTTACCCTGCCGGTGTCACTGCCCTTCATGGCACCTATCGCCGAGGCTGCCATCCCCACCCACGCCCGGGGGAAGGCTCGGGTGCAGACCTTAGTCGTCGCCGATGACGCGTCCCAGCAGCCGCTCGACCGGGACGGCTATTCCGCCAGCTCAGTGATCCCCCGTGGCTTCACGCCGTACGTCTTCACCGCTGACACCTTCACGAACGACGCGAACTCGGCGGTGCAATGGCCATTCACCGTCGGAGTGCCCATCAGCAGCAGGTTTGGGCCCCGCACCCCACCATGTGCAACCTGTTCTGCCTTCCACGCGGGACTTGACCTCACTCCCGGGATCGGCACTCCGATCCAGGCCATGGCCGATGGGGTTGTCACCGTCGCCATCTCCAACGACGCGAACTACGGCGCGTATGTGATCATCCGCCACGAAATCGACGGGCAGATGGTCGAAAGCCTCTACGCGCACATGCTCAGGAACTCGATCGCCCTCCGGACCGGCGAACGCGTCCGCGTCGGGCAGATGGTCGGCTTGGTGGGTAATACGGGGAGGAGCACAGGTCCGCACCTGCACTTCGAGATTCGCACGGGCGGGAAGCCCGTCGATCCGCTCATCTGGCTGCCTCGGCGGGTTCGGTCATGATCGCCACGGGACTCGTCCCCGCGCTGATTCCGAGCCCGGAGGTCAGCTTCCTACAGATCGGGCCGCTGCAGATCCGCTTCTACGCCATGTTCATCCTCGCCGGGATCGGCCTCGCGGTCGCGATCACCGCCCGGCGGTTGCGGGCAGCCGGTCATGCACCGGGAACCGTGGTGGACGTGGCGATGTGGGCTGTGCCACTGGGCATCCTCGGCGCCAGGGCCTACCACGTGCTCACGCACCCCCGCGACTACTTCTTCCCCGGCGCCGACCTGTTGCGCGTGCTCTACATCTGGGAGGGAGGGATCGCGATCTTCGGCGCAACCCTCTTCGGTCTGCTCGGGATCGTGATCGGCACCCGCCGCGCTGGAATTCCCGTGCTGCAGTTCCTGGATGCGTTGGCGCCGGGGATGCTCGTCGCCCAAGCCGTGGGACGGATCGGCAACTACTTCAATCAGGAGCTGTTCGGCCCACCGACCATGTTGCCGTGGGGGCTGCAGATCGACCCGGGCAGCGCGGCGATCCCACCCGGGACACCAGCCGGCACGTTATTTCAGCCGTTGTTCCTCTACGAGCTGATCTGGAACCTCCTCGGCGCGCTGATGATCATCGTGGTCGAGCGCACCCGCACGCTCGACGGACGAATCCGCACTGGGAGCGGGCGAAGCCTCGGCCTGTACCTGCTGTGGTACGGAGTGGGGCGGGCATTTCTGGAGTCGATCCGGCTGGACCCCACCGAACTCCTTGCCGGCGGGGTCAAAGCGAATCTCGCGACGGCGGTGGCCGCCGCAGCTTTCGGTGTCGCCTTGATCGTTCGTGCCGAACTGCGGGCACGAAGAGCCGTGGTTGGCACGGCAGCGGAAGTGGAGGCGGTCCATGCCGATTCTGAATGAAAACATGCAGGCGGATCTGCCCGCCGATCACGTCGATCGCACAGGTGACATCGTGTCGCCGAGCCTGACCGTGACCGGCTGGGCCAGGTGGGCGTGGCGCCAGCTGACCTCGATGCGGACCGCGCTGGTCCTGCTGCTCCTGCTTGCCCTCGCCGCCGTGCCCGGGTCTCTCATCCCGCAGCAGTCCTCCGACCCCAACGGGGTGATCCAGTTTCGCCGCGATCACCCCGGATGGACCTGGGCGGCCGAGCTGCTGCAATTGCACGACGTGTTCGGGTCTGTGTGGTTCTCCGCCATCTACCTCCTGCTGTTCATCTCCTTGGTCGGCTGCGTGATTCCACGCATCCGACACCACGCCCGTGCCTTGCTCGCCGCGCCACCGGCCACCCCCCGGAACCTGTCCCGTCTTCCCGCGTACGACCAGCAGCATCTCCCTCACCGCTCACCCGGGGATGTACTCGACGCAGCCGAGCGGGAGCTGCGCCGCCAGCGGTACCGGACCATCCGCGTCCGAAACGACGGGGAGCACTCCATCGCCGCGGAGCGCGGCTACCTCCGCGAAACGGGAAACCTTCTCTTCCACATCGCGCTGCTGGCCGTCCTGCTCGTTCTCGCGATCGGCAGCGGGTACCGGTTCACTGGGCAACGAGTCCTGATCGAGGGGCAGACCTTCGCCAGCACCCGGATCGCCTACGACTCCTTCACCGCGGGCCGACTCGTCACGGACGCGCAGATCCCGCGGTTCGCGCTCACCTTGAACCGCTTCCGGGTGACGTATGTGACCGACAACCTCAACGCGCTCGGGATGCCGCGAAATTTCGATGCGAAAGTCACCGCGCAAAGCGACGGTCGCCAGCAGAAGGCGGACATTCGGGTGAACGAACCGATGTCCGTGGACGGCACCGACATCTACCTCCTCGGCAACGGCTACGCCCCGACCATCACCGTCCGCAACCCCGCCGGAGACGTGGTCTTCAAAGACTCCATCCCGTTCCTCCCCCAAGACGCGAAGCTGACAAGCCTCGGAATCATCAAGATCCCCGACGGCCTCGCGAAACAAGTCGGCATGATCGGCCTCTTCTATCCCACCCGCGCCACCGCACCCAACGGCGCCTCCTACTCAAGCTACCCAGACCTACTCAACCCCGTCGTGACACTGGATGTTTATGTCGGGGATCTGGGGCTGAACAGGGGAATCCCGGTATCCGTCTACACGCTGGACACCTCCAAACTGACGAAGATCGCCGGCCGTGGTACCACCACCCGCGGTATTCAGCTCGTGCCCAACGTCCCCCAACCGCTGCCGAACGGCCTCGGCTCCATCGAGCTGACCAGCATTCCCCGGTTCGCGTCCCTCGATATCGCCTACGACCCCACCCAGATCCCGATGCTGATCGCCGTCGCCGCCGCGGTCGCCGGACTCGCGCTCTCCCTGTTCGTGCCCCGCCGCCGCGTCTGGGTACGCGCCACCCGGCGGGACGACGGCACCGATGTGGAGGTCGGCGCCCTGTCCCGCGGCGACGACCCCAGCCTGCAAACAGTCGTCGAAGGACACTTCACCCACCTCACCACACCCGACCAGGAGACCCGCCCGTGACCTCATACCTCGAATCCCTGTCCCTCCTGCTGGTGTACTCCGCGATCGCCATCTACGCCGCCGCATTCGTCGCCTACACCATCGACCTCGCCCGCCGCGCCGCACCCGCGCCCGCGCCGGCGCGCGAACCGGCCCTCGCGGGCGCGCAAGCTCCCCCACGACGCGCCACGTACACCGGTGCCGATGCAGCCGACCACACCGAACCGGACAACCCCCGCGCATCCAAAGCAGTGCGCGTCGGCTACGCGCTCACCGTGCTCGGCTGGGTCTTCCAGGTCGGAGCCACGGTCCTGCGCGGAGTGGCCGCGGACCGGGTCCCATGGGCCAACATGTTCGAGTTCTCCCTGACAGGTACGGCGCTCATCATCGGCACCTTCCTCATCGTCTCGATCCGAGTACACCTCGCCTACCTCGGCACCGCCGTCCTCGGACTGGTCGTACTGCTGCTGGGCGTTGCCACCGTCAGCTTCTACGTGCCCGTGGTCCCGATCATGCCCGCCCTGCAATCCGGGTGGCTGGTCATCCACGTCATGATCGCCATGCTCGCCACCGCATTCCTCGGCCTGGCGTTCCTCGTCAGCGTCCTGTTCCTGATCAAACGACGCGGTCAAGCCAAGGGGACACCTCGCATCCAACGTCTCCTGGCGACCGTCCCGTCCACAGAAGCCCTCGACCGGCTCGCCTACAGGATGACCACCATCGGATTCATCCTGTGGACATTCACACTCATCGCCGGCGCCATCTGGGCCAGCCGCGCCTGGGGCCGGTTCTGGGGCTGGGACGTCAAAGAAGTCTGGACCTTCGTGATCTGGGTCCTCTACGCCGCCTACATGCACGCCACAGCCACCCGTGGCTGGCGTGGCACCCGCGCCGCGTGGCTGTCCATCGTCGGATTCGCCGCCGTGATCTTCAACTTCGCCATTGTCAACGTCTTCTTCACCGGACTGCACTCCTACTCCGGACTCAAGTAAGGATCCACACCCCATGAACCGCGCCGCGCAACCCCGCCCCACACCGCCCGACCCCGGAGTCCTCTGGCGGCGGCACCGCAGACTCGTGCGCCTCGGCCAGATCATCATGGCGGTCGGCGGCGTGGTCGCCATCGTCCACTGGCTCGCCCACCTGGAGGCCTTCGGCCCGGGCCAACCCCCCGGCTGGCTCGACTTCGCCGTGGGCTACCCCACAGGATTCCTGCTCATCATGGCCGGCGCGATCATCGCCGGCCGGAAACGACCCAACGCGCGCCCATAGACCCCGGTGAGACGCATGCACCCCACCCCGCGCTCACCTGGATAGAAGGACAATCATGCTATTCCTGCCACGACGAACCCGGCACCGCTCCCCCGCTCACCGGCGCCGAGTGGCCACGTCACCGCTTCTCGTCACCCTGACCGCAGCACTCGTTCTCTTGAGCGGCTGCGCGGCCCAACCGTCGGGATTGAGCAGTCTGCAAACAGCGGGGACTAAGGCGTACACGTCTGCAGACGACACGATCGCCGAGATCCCACCGGCCAAGCGTGACGGCTCCGTCCGCTTCGGCGGCCCGCTCGACACCGGCGGAAAGGCAGACTCCAGTGCCTGGCTGGGCTCCGTGGTCGTCGTCAACTTCTGGTACGCCGCCTGCCCGCCGTGCCGTGCCGAAGCACGAGACCTGCAAGCACTCCACACACAATTCGCGAAAGAAGGCGTCCAGTTCATCGGCGTCAACGTACGCGACACCGCGGGAACAGCCGCAGCTTTCGAGAAGGAATTCGGCATCACTTACCCGTCCATCCTCGACGCGAACGCCGGCAACGTCCAGTACGCGTTCGCCGGCAAGGCGGCCCCCAACGCGGTCCCCACGACGATCGTCCTGGACCGACAGGGACGCATGGCATCCCGCATCCTCGGACGCCTCCCCTCGCGAGACACGCTCGCCGCGCTCATCCAGACCGCGCTGAGCGAGCAGGCAAATCGGTGACGTCGGTCATCGCCAGCGGGCAGCTCTGGGCCGCACTTCCCCTCGCACTTCTCGCCGGGCTCGTCTCATTCGCCTCACCCTGCGTGCTCCCACTCGTACCCGGCTACCTCGGATACGTGACCGGAACGTCCACCGCGACAACCCGATGGCGCCCCATCGCCGGCGCCGGACTGTTTACACTCGGATTCTCCCTCGTCTTCATCGCCTACGGTGCGGCGTTCGGCGCGGCCGGAGGCTGGCTCATCCGCTGGCAAGACGCCCTGATCCGCGCACTCGGCGTAGTGGTCATCCTCATGGGGCTCGTCTTCATCGGAGCCTTCCGCGCCCTCCAACGCACCATGAAGCTATCCATCACCCCCCGCACCGGACTGGGAGGAGCACCCCTCCTCGGCATCGCATTCGGACTCGGCTGGACCCCCTGCCTCGGACCCACCCTCGCCGCGATCTCCGCACTCAGCATCAGCGCCGCGTCCGCGCCACGCGGCGCACTCCTCGCGATCGTCTACTGCGCAGGCCTCGGACTACCCTTCATCCTCGTCGCAGCAGGGCTGGGATGGGCCACTACCGCGATCAGTTTTCTCCGCCGACACGTCAGAGCCATCAATTTCGCCGGCGGCGCCACCATGATCGCAGTCGGGCTCCTCATGCTCACCGGCGTCTGGACGATCCTGATGTTCTGGCTTCAGACCTTCATCGGCGGGACTGTCCTCCCGATCTGACCAACGCCACGGCCACGATGAGTTAGTGGTCGTTGCGATCTTCACGGCAGTCAACGCCCCCGACTCACAGTCGGGACTGTCGGGAGCGCTGCAGAACTGGCCGATGAATCGCCCCGATCTCCGCTCTGCGGCTGATTCCTGGCATGCTCGCCGCGAAGCTTGTCAATGACCAGATGCCAAAGACGGCGATCAACAGGACGAGCGTTTCCAACGCGCCTCGCCACGTGAGATTCGTCACGAGATGGCTGGACAGCTGGGAGATCGCGAAGACGAAGACCAGGTCGAAAAGCAGCTCGATCGGCGCGACCTCATCGCCCATCGCCGCCCGCACACGGCCGGATCGTCCCCTCACCCCGTGGGGCCCTCCATTCGCGGGTTCTCGATCGGACATTCGCCCTCGTCTTCTGCGCGTCGTGATCGTCTTCAGGACGAGCATGGCACCGACTGATCCAGATGGGCGGCGGTCGGCGCGCAAGATGCGCCCCACGTCCCTCCACGGCGATTGGTTCGGTAGTGAGGATGCTGGATCGCGCGCGAGTAGGCTGAGAGGTGTGGCGAGTGATCTGGTCGCGCAGGCGCGCGCGCTCGCGGGCGAGCACCTGGCGCTCCTTTCGAGCCGCTGGAGACACGTAGAAGGCGTTGCAGCCAGCGCATGCGACATCGCGCTCCGCATCGATCCAGAGCACGCGTGCGAGATTGTCGCAGCGGCATGGCTGCACGACGTCGGTTACGCCGACGACCTCGGTTTGACCGGTTTCCATCCGCTCGACGGTGCACGGTTTGCCTGGGATGTCGGGTTGCCGCCGCTTGTCGTCTCGCTGATCGCGTTCCACACGGGAGCGGAGTTCGAGGCGCGGCAGCGAGGGCTCGTCGCGCAGCTGAATGAGTTCAGCGCTCCCCCGCGCGAGATCCTTGATATCGTCACCTATTCTGACGTGACGACGTCGCCGGACGGAGAGTTGGTGGCCGCCGAGAAGCGCATCGCGGAGATCCTGCACCGCTACGCCGAGAGCGATCCAGTTCACGCAGCCGTGGCGGAATCTGCTCCAGCATTGCTAGCCTCGGTCGCTCGAGTCGAGGCGCGGCTCGTGGCAAGTCAGCCCAAGTAGGGCGCATCCCGTCTGTCGAGGAAGTGGTCGATCCGGAGCTTCATCGACGGATGCATCGGAAGCTCGGCAATTCGCTCAGGCTCGACCCACGCGATGTCGGTTGACTCGTTGTCGAACGCAAGCTCCCCGCCGATGAGTCGAGCGTGGTAACAGAGCGAAAACTGCTGACGAACCTCACCATCGTCGTACTTCATGACGTGGCGGGGGTTGGTATACACGCCCACAAGACCGGTGAGCTCGACGTCCAGTCCGGTCTCCTCCTTCACTTCGCGAACTGCGCAGTCTTCGATCGACTCGCCGAGTTCCATTCCGCCACCTGGGAGCGCCCAGAGTCCGTTGTCCTTCCGGTGGACGAGGACTATTCGGCCCTGATCGTCAACCACCGCGCACGTGGTCGATGGGACCACGCTGTTCGCCCTCGGAGCTGTCGGGTCATTGTAGTAGTCGGTGCGCGTCATCCATCTTCCTTCCGCTCAGTAACCGAGGGGGTAGGTGACCGCTCGGGCGCCGTCCCAGATGCGCTCGAACGACGCGTTGTACGTCTGCCAGAGCTCCGGGTTTGCGTCGGCTGGGACTTCGTAGACCGGGTTATCGCCCGCGGGCGATCCAAGGATGTGGTGGTTCGCGTACAGGGTGTCGTCGATGAAGAACATCGTGACATAGAGCGGTGTCGCGTGGGTGCGTAACTCGACGCCGTCCACGCCGTCGAGCGCCTCGAGATGCGAGAGCGTCATCCTGCAGCGTCCGGCGATCGCGTCGCCGATGCCCTCTTCTACACCGCGCTGGTGAATCGCTGACGCCCCGGGGTCGCCGACCATGATCCGGACCGGTGTTCCTTCCGCGGCGGCGTCGTGGATGATGCGAATGAAGCCGTGCACGTTGTCGAAAAGGAACGTGCCGCCGTACATGCAGATGTCGATACGTGATGCAGCCGACGAGAGCACGTCCCGCCAGAGTTCGATCGGCACTTCAGCGCGTGACGGGAACATACGCACCCAGACGGCGCCGCTGATTCCTGCGCCACCCCGACCGACGCGAGGCCAGAGATCCTCAGCGGAGCAATCGAGCGCCGCGGCGATGCTTTCGGCGACGCGCAACTGCGGGGTTGTCTCGCCGTTGAGGGCTCGCTGTATCGTCCGCTCGTCGCATCCTGCCCGGGCGGCGAGGTCGCGCATGTTGATCTTCCGCATCTGCATCTGATCGGCGAGACGGCGACCGCTGCCGGTCCCGATCGGTCGTTGTCCCGTGCTCATCGCACCCTCGCAGCAGTATTCGTCAACAGTCTCTGACCCATTCTGACCCTCGTCTGGCCTGTTTTCGGAGGATCTGGCCGGGTGTGATTCATCCTGTGAGCCTTCGCCCACCGATCGGTGAGACGGATACGCATTGGATTCTCGGGTGCACCTGCCCGCCAGCAGCTCAATGGGCGGCATCATTCCCTACCCCAGGAGGTGATCTCATGTCGGGCAGAATGCCGGCGCGGGAACCGTCAGAAGCACGCTCAAAGCAACGCACCATCGAACAGCAAGCGAAACTTGATGCGCTTCACGAGACGTTGGTCTTCGCGGTCGATGCGCTGGTGTCCGGGCACGACTGGGCGCGGGCGCTGGCGTTCGCGGCCAGGTTCCGGTCGCGGTCGTTCAACAACACTCTGCTGATCTGGGTTCAGCATGGGGCCGCCTTCGAGGCTGGCCGGGTGCCGGAGCCGGAGCCGTCGTACGTCGCCGGTTACCGCCAGTGGCAGCAGCTCGATCGTCAAGTGCAGAAGGGTCAGCCCGGCTACATGATCTTCGCCCCGGTCACCGGGCGGTTCGCGTCTTCGACGCCTGCGGATGCGAACTCATGGCGTCGGCTCGGTGCGCGGGAGAAGCCGCAACCCGGCGAGGTGGTGCGCTCGAAGATGGTGGGCGCCCGGCCCGCTCACGTCTGGGACGTGTCCCAGACAGCCGGTGATCCGATCCCGGAGCCGCCCGCACCGGCACTTCTGGTAGGCGAAGCACCGGCCGGACTCTGGGAGGGCTTGGGAGCGCAGGTGGCGGCGGCCGGGTTCACGCTGTTGCGGGTACCGCACGAGGGCATGATCCAGGGCGCGAACGGCACGACCGATTGGGCCGCGCGTCAGGTCGCTGTGCGGGAGAACATGGAACCCGCCGCGCAGGCCAAGACCCTCGCGCACGAGCTGGCGCATGTGCTGATGCACGACCCCGACGATAAGGACGCTCACCAGCATCGCGGAATCGGCGAGGTCGAAGCCGAGTCGGTGGCGTTGATGATCGGTGCCGCGCACGGGATGGACACCACCGCCTATACGATCCCGTATGTCTCGACGTGGGCCGCCCGCGTTGACGGGAAAGACCCGGCGCAGGTGGTGCAAGCCACCGGCGAACGAGTGCGGAAGACCGCCCTCGGCATCCTTCACCGACTCGACACCGTTCAAGTCGGTGACGGCATCCCGCCGGGCCTCGGGAACGATGCCGCGACGGCGGAGCAACCGTCCCGGGCGATAGCGCCGATACCGGAACGTCAGCCAACGGCGACTGTGCCGGTCCGGGCAGGGCGGGGCCTGTAATGCCTGACGGTGACAGCCTCGCGGTGCTCGCGCGGGCGGGCCGCGAAAGGCGATTGCCTGACGCGGCGTTGGCACTCGCGCTGGCAGGGGTGCCGGTGTTCCCGTGTGCGCCAGGCGGTAAGACACCGCTGATCCGGGACGGGCGCGGGTTCCTCGACGCGACGACCGATGCGGCGCAGATTCGGGCCTGGTGGCGAGAGGCCCCGGTTGCGAACATCGGCATCCCGACCGGGGAGGGGTCGGGCCTGGTCGTCGTGGATGTCGATGTGCACGGCCCGGTCGACGGGACCGTCGCGTTCGCCCGCGCCGACACCGCGGGTCTGGTCGACGGATGGGGGCTGCTGGTGGGCACTCCGACCGGCGGCCTGCACGCCTACTTCCCTGCGGCACCTGGGGTCGAACAACGGTCGTGGCAGTCTGCAAGCGCGGGCATCGACTTCCGCGGTGACGGCGGTTACATCGTCGCCCCGCCCTCGATCCGCACGATCGACGAAACCCCGACCCGCTACCGCATCGTCGCCGGAGGCAGCGGAGGTGCTCCAGTGGACGCGCTGCGGCTGCGGGACTTCCTCACCCCACCACGCGCCACCCCGCCGAGACCGTCAGCCGCGGTCATGCGCGACACGGCCGTCGAGGCGGAGCGGTTGGCGTTGTGGGTCAGCCGGCAGCGCGAGGGTGAACGGAATCGTTCATTGTTCTGGGCGGCGTGCCGCTTGGCGGAGAACGATGTCCCCCTCGCGGACGCACGGGAGGTGCTGGTGACGGCTGCGGTGCAGCCTGGCTTCGAGGAGCGTGAGATCGTCCGGACTGTCGACAGCGCCTATCGCCGCGTTCACGCGATCGCGATCCGAGACGACCGCGCAGATCCTGCTGCGCCTAGTGTCGCTCGGCAGCGGGTGCGGGCCCGGGGGCTCTCGTGAGGGCGTGGCCAGGCCGCCAGTGGGCGGTCATCACCTCGGTGGCCGGCACGGTGTTCATCGCCGCGGGCGCGTTCTGGCTGTCGTTCACCTCGCTCGCGGATTTGGCGCGCCGGTCCGGGATCGGCGACGGACAAGCCTGGGCGTGGCCGCTGATCGTGGACGGCGTGATCGTGGTGTCCACGGTCGCGGTCGTCGCGCTCGGCGGGGAGCGGGTCGCCTGGTATCCGTGGACGCTGCTCGCTGGCTCGGCGGCGGTGTCGGTGACGGCGAACTCGCTGCACGCAGTTGTCTCGGCCGACGCGGACGTCCCCGCAGGGCTGGCCGCTTCCGTCGCGGCGGTGCCACCTGTCGTGCTGCTCGCGATCACGCACCTCACCGTCATCCTCACCCGCGCCCGCCCCGCTGAACCAGCCGAGCATGCCGACGACTCCGTGGCGTCTGTGCATGTTGTTGAAGCACCGCTGACCGTCATCCAGGCCGGCACGCGGGAGGCCACCTCATCGATGCCTGAGCGTGCGGTGGGCCGACGTAAGCGGGCAGCGGGACTTCGCGAGTCCGGATGGTCGAACAAGAAGATCGCCCGGTCGCTCGGTGTACATCCCTCGACCGTGGGCCGCTGGTTCGCCGACGCGCACCAACCCGAAGAGCCAAAGCAACCGACCTCTACGCCATCCACGGAGTGAGCAACACTATGAGCACCGACGACCTGATCCGGGAGCAACCACTCCGCCGTATCGAACCCGAACAGGCCAAGAAGCCTGAGACCGAGACAGCCGAGCGGGCGGCGACGCCGGATGCGGTCAAGCAGGAGGCCGCCCGCCGAGATGAGCTTCAGAGGCGGCTGAATCGGGTGCGCGGCCGGGGCGTGGAGTGGGTGCGCCCTACCGATCTACTGGTCCGTTCCAGCGGGAATCTCGCAGGGCGCGGGATCGAGTTCAACGCCGAGCAGGGCCGCCGGTTCCGTTCCACCGTCGCTGCGCGGGCGCGGTCGGTATCGGAGCGGGCAAAGCGGTTGCCGCCCGTGTCCGCGTTCGGTCGTCGCGGCCAACACGTCGAGAGTCCGGCACGGTCCGGGGTCGGGACGAGGTAGCCCGGGGTGGTGATGGGTCATGGACACCCAGGACGGCGGGGTGACGGTCGCCAGGAGCGACCGGCGCACCTGCCTGCCAGGAGGTGCCTCGACCATGACCACGACGACAACGACTGCGACCGACCCCTCGGGTGAGGACTACACCAGCCGCGAGGGCCTGCGCACCCTGCTGCACCGGCTCCACGACGCCGCCTCCGGAGCGTGGGAGCACGACCCGGTCGCCGCCGAGCTGATGACCTACGCCGCGGACAAGTACGCGCCGTTGGCGCGCAAGCACGGCCTGGACCCATGGGAGGCCGCGTCAGCGGCGTTCGACGTGATGCGTACCCGCGCCGCCCGCGAGGCCGACGACCCCTGGGCGGTCGTCACGCACGCGGTTCGGATCACCTGCATCGCCGAAGAACGCGGCCAAGGACTTCTGTGCTCGGTGCATCAGGCCCGGCGTCCACACGTGTCCTGCTTCCACGACCCCGAACGCCTCTCCGAACGAGAGAACACCCTGTCGGACTACCATCCGGCATTCCACGTCACCGACCCCCACCACGACGACGTCGAAGTAGATGAGGGCGAGCCAAGGTCGGTGACCGGGGCGGTGGAAGACGCGATCTTGTTGTTCATGCTGCTGGGCTGGCCCGAGGGCACCGCCCGCCCAGCGATCGAGCACGTCTGCGAAGCCCTCGCCCGAATCGGATCACGCACCGCCACCTACGAGGCGCTGCGCCGCGACCGGCACGCCCGCGCCCTGCTCGATGTCCCCGCCGCCTCGTGGACGGTGCTGCTGCGGGTACTGCTGGGACGCACCACTCCGGGCTACGCGGCGACCGGCGAGGGCCGAGGCATCCTGCTGCGCCTCCTGATCGGCGAAAGCCTGCCCAGCCTGCTGGGCGATGACGGGCTCGTGGCGACCATCAGCCAGGCCGCACCCCGCACGGGAGCCGGGCGGCGGGGTGCGTGATGACCACGGCGACGGGGCACATCGAACTCGATCGGACGGTCGATTCGATCCAGGTCGGCCACCGGCACCGGCGCGACCTCGGCGACCTCGACGCCCTCGCCGCGTCCATCGACCGGGACGGGCTGCTGCAACCCATCACGATCACCCCGGACGGGCTGCTGGTGTGCGGGGTGCGGCGGCTTGCAGCGATCAAGCAGCTTGGCTGGCGCACCGTCAACGTCTGGGTGCGTTCCGCCATCTCGGACCGGTTGGGACACCTGCTGGCCGAGCAAGACGACAACCAGCTCCACAAGACCCTCACCCCGCTGGAAGCCGCGGGCCTGTACCGGGAGATCAAGACGCTGATGGCCGAGGATGCGGCACGCCGCGAGGCTGCCGGGCAGTTCACGAGCGAGTATCAGCCGCGGTGGAAGAACGGCTCCGCCGAATCGGCGGAGCCGATGACCGCACCGGCTGGGGATGCGCGCAGGCAGGCCGCGGAGATGGTCACTGGAGCCGCGTCGTACACGCGGCTGGAGCAGATCGGCTACCTCGAACGCGTCGTCGCGGACCCTGAGACGCCGGAGGCGTTGCGTGCCGATGCGCGAGCCGCGCTGGCGGCCATCGGGGCCGGTGGTCCGGTCGATCCGGCGTATCAGCGTGTCCGCGACCTCGAACGGAGCGGCGATGCCGCCCGCGATGCTCATCTGCACGATCTGGCCGAACAAGCCCTCGCGCGGGTGGGGGCCGAGGCGAAGAACAGCTCGAAGAAGACGAAGAAGCCCGGGGTGTCGACGCCTGCGGTACCGGAGGCTCGGTACGCGGTGCGGGCGTTCGTGCTGACCTGGGCCGAGCTCGACTCCTGGTGGATGCACTACGACCTCAACGAACTCGCCGCACAGCTCACCGACGAGCAAGCCGAAGCGTTCTACGCGACCGCGGAGGGCACCCGACGGTTCGCCCGCGACCTCCGCGCCGCGCGTGAGCAGGCTGCAGCGATGCCGCACCTGCGCGCCGTGTGAGGTCGTGGCCTGTGGCGGCCGGGGTTGCACCTGAGGGGTATGAAGACCTCTCGCTCTCCGTCGCCTTCGCGTGGCCGCCTGATCGCGCTGATTGCCGCGGGGGTCGTGCTGTTGATCCTCGCCGGGGTCGGCATCTACGGCCTCATCGCCGGTCCACGCGGCACCAACGCCCCGCACCCGGAGCCTTCATCGTCCCCACCGCCCACACCTTCGATGCCGGGACCGTCGTCACTACGGCTGCCGGTGGTGGTGCGATCCGCTGCCCCGGAGACGTTCGCCCGCAATGTCGCGGATGCGATCTTCGGATGGGACACCACGAGCGGGCTGATGCCTCTGGACTACACGTCCATCGTCCTCGATGCCGGTGACCCGACCGGCACCGAACAGGCCGGCCTGGCGTCCGATGTCTCGGCGTATCTGCCGACCCGGGACGCGTGGATCGAGCTGCGCAAGCACGAAACCCGCCAACGCCTCATCATCGATCGAGTGATTGTGCCCGCGGCGTGGGCCGACGCCGTGGCGCAGGCTCAGCCGGGTCAGATCGCACCGGGCACCGGGGCGTACACGATCGAGGGCACCCGGCACCGCGACGGCCTGTGGAACGGCGAACCGGTGTCCAGCGAGCATGCGGTGTCGTTCACCATGTTCATCGTCTGCGCGCCGACCTACCCGACCTGCCATCTGCTGCGGCTCTCACAGCTCGACGACCCGCTGCGATGAGAGCAGGCGTCTCGTGTTCCGCAAGCTCGCCGTTCTCGCGCTCGCCCTGCTGTTCTTCTCGCCGGCAACTCTGCTGTTGGCGGTCGGGGTGCTGATGAACCCGGCCGCCAATGCCGCATGCTCGACCCCCGGGTCACTCTCGGTCGGCGCCGTGCCCGACAGTCTCCGGGTCACCACGGCGGACGGCTCCTCCTTCACCGTGAACAAGACGCAACTCACGCACGCGGCGACGATCATCACCGTCGGCGACAAGATCGACGGGGTCGGCCGGCCCGGGGTGAAGATCGCGCTGATGGCGGCGCTCACCGAGTCCACGCTGCGGATGCTCGCCAACACCGGCACGTACCCGGAGTCCGGAAACTACCCCAACGACGGCAACGGCGGCGACCACGATTCCCTCGGCCTGTTCCAGATGCGCCCGCAATCCGGATGGGGCACCGTCGCCGAACTCATGGACCCGACCTACCAAGCCCGCGCATTCTTCGGCGGCCCGACCGGCCCGAACCATGGCTCCCCCCGAGGTCTCCTCGACATTCCCGGCTGGCAGACCATGGACCCCGGGGAAGCCGCACAGTCCGTCGAGGTGTCCGCGTTCCCCGACCGCTACCGCAACAACGCACCCGTCGCGGACGCCATCCTCAACGCCCTCACCAACACCAGTGTCTCGCGGGCAGGCTCCGCCGCGGGCGGAACGACCGTTGCCGCCGACACGTCGCGCGTGGTGTTCCCGCTGCCTGCGAGGACCTGGGTGTTGGCGTCCCCGTTCGGCCCGCGCATCCACCCGATCACCGGGGAAGCGTCGTTCCATACGGGCACCGATTTCGCCGCCCCTGAGGGGACGCCGATCCTCGCCGCCGCTGACGGTGTCGTGACCGTCGCAGGGCCGGTCGGCGGATACGGGAACCTGATCGTCATCGAGCACCACATCGACGGGCAGACAGTCGCGACCGCGTACGGGCATACGTGGGACACCGGCGTCCTCGTCCACGTCGGAGACCGGGTGACCGCCGGGCAGCACATCGGCGACGTCGGCTCCGCCGGCATGTCCACCGGCCCGCACCTGCACTTCGAGGTCCGCCCCGGCGGCACCAACGGCACCGCGATCGACGCCGCCGCCTGGCTCACCCAGCACGGCGCCGCGAACCTCCCCGCGGCGACCACCGGCCCCACGACCGGATGTGGGGCCCACGGCGCCACAGCTGTGACGTGGCCGGTGCCTGCGGGCCCGATCACGGCAGCACTCCCCCGCGGTGGTGCGTGATGGGCGTGTTTCCGAACTTCGGCGGCCTGGCCGGGATCGGTGATCTGAAGCAGGTCGTCGGCGCACTGTTCATGTTCGTGCTCGTCATCGCCGTGCTCATGCTGATCGTCTCGGCCATCTGCTGGGCGATCGCCGCCGCGCACAGCAACTCCTCCGCCGCCACGAAAGGCCGGGTCGGAGTGCTCGTCGCGCTCGGCGCGGCCGTGCTCGCCGGCGGCGGGGTGGCGTGGATGAACTGGCTCATCGCCGTCGGGCAACAACTCTGACGCACCTCCCGGACTCGCCCGTTGAGGTATGCCCGGTGATGCGGGCAGGCGAGGACGCCGCGGTCAGCGCGGTGCACCTGTGGGCAGAGGCCACCTCTCGCCTGAAGGAGACACCATCGTGATCGACATTCCTCCCAACAGTTCCGGTCTTCCCGGGATCGCGGCCCTGCGCACCATCGTCGGTGCGGTGATGACGGTCGGCCTGATCCTCGCCGTCCTGGCCCTGATCGTCGCTGCCGTCGTATGGGCCTACGGCGCGAACTCCAGCAACCCGCATCTGGCCGGTCGGGGCAAGGTCGGCGTCCTCGTGTCCTGCGGTGCCGCGATCGTCTGCGGCGCGAGCGTCGCGCTCGTGAACTTCTTCTGGGGCGTCGGCCAGACCGTCTAGAACCCGGTCCGTCAGAAAGCAGGTCTTGTGATGGGCATATGCGATGTCCCCGTCATCTCCACCGTCTGCGACACCGCCGGTGAGGCGGCCGCCTCGCTGGTAGCGGCGCCGTTCGACTGGCTCGCCCAGGCGATGGGCGGTGCCGCGAGCTGGCTGTTCACCGCCGTCTGGAGCGTGTTCGACACCACCACGTTGGTGAACGTGCAACGGCCAGGGTTCCTGTCCGTGTTCAACCTCGTGTTCGGCATCGCCGTGTTCGTGATGCTGTTGTTCTTCTGCCTGCAACTGATCACCGGCATGATCCGCCGCGACCCCACCGCGCTCACCCGGGCAGCGCTCGGCCTCGGGAAGGCCGTGATCGGCTCCTTCGTCGTCGTCACCCTCATCGCCCTACTGCTGGAGATCACCGACCAGCTCTGCGTCGGCATCATCCAAGCCGCCGGCGAGACCACCAAGACCATGGGCGACAAGATCGCCGCCCTCGTCGTTGGCCTCTCCGCGCTGTCCATCCCCGCGCCCGGGGTCGGAGCGATCATCATGATCTTCCTCGCCGGCCTCGCTATCGCAGCGGCGGCGATCGTCTGGCTCTCGCTGCTGATCCGCAAGTCGCTGCTGCTGGTCGCCGTCGCCCTCGCCCCGCTCGCGTTCTCCGGATCGTCGTGGGACGCGGCCCGCGGCTGGGTGAGCAAGTGGGCCATGTTCGTCATCGCCCTGATCCTGTCCAAGCTCGTGCTCGTCGTGATCTTCCTCGTCGCGATCACCGAGGTCGCCGCCCCCATCGACCTCGACCTGGCCTCCGTGTCCGATCCGCTCGCGGGGATCGTGCTGATGGCGTTGGCGGGGTTCGCCCCGTACCTGACGTATCGGTTCCTCGCGTTCGTCGGCACCGACTACTACGGGCAGGCCGGTGCCGAGGACGACGCGAAACGCGCCCTGAACCGGCCCATCCCGATCCCGTCGAAGCCGTCCGGTGACGGGCCGAAGAAGGTACTCGACGGTCAAGCCAGCAGCCCCGGCGGCGGCTCTGGAGGCGGTGGAACGGCGGCGACGATGGCCTCCTCGACCGGCGGCGGCTCAGCAGGGGCGCCCAGTGCGGGAGCAGGGGCGAGTGCGGGAGCAGGCGCGGCGGGTGCTGGTGCGGCGGCGGCAGGCCCAGCGGCTGCCGTGGTCGTGGGCGCGCAGGTCGTGAAAGCCGCGGCGACCGCGGGACCGAAGGCCGGCGCGGCATTGGCCGGTCAGGCCGAGACGGTCGCCGGCGGCGCCGGACAATCCAGCGCTCCGCCGCCGCCTTCGGCACCCGCGCCGACCGCAGCGCCAAGCGTGCGCCGGGCACCCCAAACCCCGCCCAAGCCGACGAAGGAGTGACCGATGGTCAGTCATGCGAAAGAGTCCGCGCCGGGCGAGCTCGTGCCGGTGAAGTTCTCCCGACTCACCCGCCGCGGTGTCCTGCTCGGACTATCGGTCGCTCAGCTCATCACCCTCGGCATCGGCGGCCTCACTCTGATCGCCGCGTTCTACGCGGGTGGCGGGATGCTGCTCGCCTACACCGCTCCCATCTGGGTTCTCTCCGCCGCACTGACGTGGATCCCTGTCGGCGGGCGCCCGGTCGTGGAGTGGCTGCCCGTCACCTTCTGGTGGCTGTGGCGGGTCACGGGCGGGCAGTTGCTCTACCGCCGTCGGATCGTCAAGCCTCGCCCCGCCGGCACCCTCGCCCTGCCCGGCGACATGGCCCGGCTCCGCGAATACAACGATCCGGAGACCGGGGCCTGCATGATCCACGACCCCCACGCCGCGACGTTGACGGTCGTCTGCGACGTGACGCATCCCGCGTTCGTGCTCCTCGATCCGGGCGAGCAGGAACGCCGCGTCACCACCTGGGGTCACGTCTTGGCGACAGTGTGCCGGTCCGGGCGGATCGCGACCCTGCAAGTCCTCGAACGCACCCTGCCCGACTCAGGCACAGGACTCGTGGAGTGGTGGACCACGCACGGCACCCCGCACGGTTCCTGGGCCGCGGACACCTACGCCGAGCTGATCGAACGCGCTGGGCCCGCCGGAGAACGGCACGCCACCACGATCAGCCTGAGCCTGGACATGAACGCCGCAGCCCGGCAGATCAGAACCGCCGGCGGCGGGATCAAGGGCGCCGCCGGGGTGCTGCGCCAGGAGATGTCCACGCTTACGTCCGCACTGCGGTCAGCCGACCTCGCCCCGTCCGGATGGCTCGACGCCGGACAGATCGCCGTCATCCTCCGCTCCGCCTACGACCCGGCCGTCGCATCCGCGCTGGAACGGCACGGCAAGATCGGCCGCGACCTCGCCACCGCCGGCCCCGTCGCGGTCACCGAGACGTGGGCGAACCTGCGCACCGACTCCGCCCACCACGCCGTGCTGTGGATCTCCGAATGGCCGCGCAGCCTCGTCTACCCCGGATTCACCGCCCCGATCCTGCTGTCCACCGGCATCCAGCGAGCCGTGTCGCTGATCTACACCCCGATGCGTTCCGACCGAGCCGCCCGCGACATCCGCCGCAAGAAGGTCGAGTACATCAGCGACGCCGCACAGCGTGCCCGGCTCGGGCAGATCGAAGACGCGTCCCAGTCGGCCGAGTTCCAGGACGTGCTACAGCAGGAAGCTGACCTCACCGCCGGCCACGGCGTCCTCCGCGTGACCGGCCTCATCTCCGTGTCCGCACCTACCGTCGACGAGCTGGACGCCGCCGTCGCCGCGATCACCCAGGCCGCCATCCAAAGCTCCTGCGAAACCCGGCGGCTCGTCGGCCAGCAAGCCGCCGCGTTCACCGCCGCCGCGCTTCCGTTGTGTCGCACGGTCTGATCCCGGTGGTGCACCTGCTCGGTGTCCGCTCGATGAACGAAAGGAGCCGGTGATGCCTACATTTGACAACCCCGTCGCCGACGCGGCCGAAGTATCGGAAGCCCTCCGCGGCCTGGCACATGCCACCCGGACCTGGGACGACCCCGCCGGCACCTACCAGGTGATCGCCGAACTCGCCGCCGGCATCCGATCTCTGCATCAGATACTCGGCCAGATTGCCGCCGTCCACACCGCGCACCAGGAACGGGTAAGCACTGACGACGGCGACCAGGCCGCAGGAGCACGGGCGGCCGAGACCGCTGCCGCCGGGTTCCGGCAGGCGGCAGCGCTGATCGACCGGGCCGACGACCAACTCTCCGCCGCATTCGCCGAGTCGGGCCGGATTGTCTGGCACCCGCGCCCGGCCCCGGCCGAGCAGTGGATCACGGTCGTGTTCCTGCAGGGAGAGGAAGCTGACCGGCCGCTGCGCATCCTCGGCGAACTGGGCCATGTCGACGCTGTGGACTACCTCGCCCAGTGGGACTACGGCGACGAGACCACCCAGGCCGCGCTCGAGAACGGGTACGTCTACGACGAACCCGGAGCAGGGACCAACGACCAGGTGGTCGCCTCCGGCGACTACGCGCTGGTCGTCAATCCGCACGTGGGATACGTCTCACTGCTTCGCCGGACCGAGCCCGCCCCGGAGGCCGAAGAAGTCGAGACGCTCGCGCCACCGGTTCAGCCGGCGAAGCGCGATGGGTCGTGGTTCGAGCCTGCTGCGATCACCACGGTCAAGCAGACGCGAGGGCTGACGCGATGAGCGCCGAGCGGGAGAAGCTGCACGCCGCAGTGCTGGTGGAGCCAGCCTCAGAGCGCCGCAAGTACCGCAAACAGCGTCGCGAGGCCGCCGCCCGACTGATCGCGGAGCGACGCCGCACCGAGCGGGATGTCGCGAAAGCGAAAGCCGCAGCCGAACAGGCCGAACGACGCTCCGTCACGTATCTCCCGAAGGCAGGCGAGGCGGGGCCAACGGCCCTGCGTTCACCGGGGGGACTGCGGTTCCCGAGGCATCAGGACACCAGCGCCGTGCTCGCGGCGCAGTACCCGTTCCTCGCCGAAGGAGGTCTCGGCAGTCAGGGCGTGTTCGTCGGACAAGACATGTACTCCGGTGGCAGCTTCGTCTACGATCCGTGGGAACTGTATCGGCGGGGCGTCATCACCGCGCCGAACATGATCCTGGCTGGCATCGTCGGCTCCGGGAAATCGAGCCTCGCGAAGTCGCTCTACACACGCTCCCTTCCGTTCGGGCGCCGCGTGTACGTGCCCTGCGACCCCAAAGGCGAGCACAGCCCCGTGGCGGAAGCGGTCGGAGGGAAAGCGATCGTCCTCGGGCACGGACTCGCGGCGCGACTGAACCCACTCGATGAAGGCCACCGCCCCTCTGGGCTCTCGAACCAGGAATGGGCCAGCACCCTGGCCTGGCGTCGCCGCGAACTGCTCGGTGCTCTCGCGGAGACGGTCCTCGGCCGAGACCTCTCACCCGTGGAGCACACCGCGATCGACACCGCCCTCGCCGTCGTCGTCCAGGACTCGGACGTCCCGATCCTGCCGATGATCGTGGACCGCCTCCTCGCCCCGTCCGCCGACGCCGACGACCGCCTCGCGGAGGACGGCCGGCTCGTCGCCCACGCGCTGCGCCGACTTGTCGGCGGCGACCTCGCCGGCCTGTTCGACGGACCCTCGACGGTTCGGTTCGACCCATCGCTACCGATGGTGAGTCTCGACCTCAGCCGTGTCGCGGAGAACGCGGCACTCCTGTCGGTGCTGATGACCTGCGCGTCTGCGTGGATGGAAGCCGCACTCATGGACCCCGCCGGCGGGAAACGCTGGATGATCTACGACGAAGCCTGGCGACTCATGGCCCACCCCGCCCTCCTACGCCGGATGGACGCCCAATGGCGGCTCGCGAGGCACTACGGGCTCGCCAACATGCTCATCTTCCACAAGCTCTCCGACTTGGACAACGTCGGCGATCAGGGCTCGGCCATGCGGTCACTGGCGAACAGCCTGCTCGCCAACGCGGAAACGCGGGTGATCTACCGGCAGGAATCCGACCAGCTCTCCACTACCGCGAACGCTCTCGGCCTGACCGGCACCGAACAACGCCTCCTGCCCGGGCTCGGCACCGGGCAAGGCCTGTGGCGCATCAAGGAGCGCTCCTTCGTCGTGCAACACCAGATGCACCCCGACGAGCTCGCCCTCTTCGACACCACCACCCGCATGATCTAGGAACCCCGTAAGTTCACGATTCCTGAAGTCGGTTGATGCAGGAACTCACGGCATGAGGGCCTGGTTCAGGGTATCTGGGGCCGTGAGTTCCGTGGCTTGTAGGGGGGTGATGGTTGTGTCGATGCGGACGGCAGGATCGGCGGGCTGTGCAAGACCGTGATCGGCGTGGGGCTCAGATACGTCAGCGCCTGCTGTATAGTCATCTCATGCTGACTATTGCTTCGCGGTTGGATGTGATGAACCGGCTGGGCCGGGCGATGGCCGACCCGACCCGGTCGCGGATTCTGATGACACTGCTGGACGGGCCGAGCTATCCGGCGGTGCTGTCGCGGAGTCTGGAACTGACCCGATCGAACGTGTCGAACCATCTGGCGTGTCTGCGGGACTGTGGGATCGTGGTGGCCGAGCCGGAGGGCCGCCAGACGCGTTACGAGATCGCCGACCCGCACCTGGCCGCCGCGCTGGATGCGCTGGTGGAGGTCACGCTGGCTGTGGACGAGAACGCGCCGTGCATCGACCCGGCGTGCTCGGTCGTCGGCTGCTGCGAGCCGGGAGCGATCGCGTGAGCACGATGACTGGCTCCCAGGTCGCGCAGCTCGACGATGACGACGATGACGACCGGCCGTGGTGGCGGAGTCCGAGCGTCCTGATCCCGATCGGCTCCGGTGTCGCGTTCGCCGCGGGGCTGGTGTGCGAGTGGACCGGCGCGGATCTCGCCGCCCTCGTGCTGTTCTGGATCGGCCTGCTGCTGGGCGCGTCCACGTTCGTGCCGGGTGCGCTGCGGAAGCTGTTCACGCGGGGCAAGCTCGGCATCGGGCTGCTGATGACGATCAGCGCGGTGGGCGCGGTGATTCTCGGCTATGTCGAGGAGGCCGCGGCGCTGGCGTTCCTGTACTCCATCGCGGAGGCGCTGGAGGACAAGGCGATGGACCGCGCCCGCGCGGGCCTGCGGGCGCTGCTGAAGCTGGTGCCCGAGACGGCGCTGGTCAAGCGAGGTGACGCCACGGCCGAGGTCGAGGCGAAGGAGCTGCGCGTCGGCGACCTGCTGGTGATTCGACCTGGCGAGCGGATCGCCACCGACGGGATCGTGCGGGTCGGGCGCAGCAGCCTGGACACGTCCGCGATCACCGGCGAGTCGATCCCGGTCGAGGTCGAGCCCGGCGACGCGGTATCGGCCGGGTCGATCAACACCTCCGGCGTGCTCGAGGTCGAGGCCACCGCGGACGGCACCGACAACTCCCTGACCACGATCGTGGAGCTGGTGGAGCAGGCCCAGGCCGAGAAGGGCGACCGCGCCCGCCTGGCCGACCGGATCGCTCGCCCCCTCGTGCCGGGCGTGATGATCCTCGCCGTGCTCGTGGCCCTGCTCGGGTCGCTGCTGACCGGCGATGTCGAACTGTGGATCACCCGCGCGCTGGTTGTGCTGGTCGCGGCGTCGCCGTGTGCGCTGGCGATCGCCGTTCCCGTGACCGTGGTCTCCGCGATCGGGGCGGCTTCCAAGTTCGGCGTCGTGGTGAAGTCCGGCGCCGCGTTCGAGCGGTTCGGCGGCATCCGGCACTTGGCCGTCGACAAGACCGGGACGCTGACCCGCAACGAGCCCACTGTGAGCCGCGTCGTCACCACCGACGTGGCCGAGGACGAGGTGCTCGCATGGGCGGCGAGCCTGGAGGCGCACAGCACGCACCCGCTGGCCGCCGCGATCACCAACGCCGTCCGGCAACCTCCGACCGCGCAGGAGGTCACGGAGACGGCAGGGCACGGCATCACCGGGACGCTGGGCGGTGCCCGGCTCGCCGTGGGAAGCCCCCGCTGGCTCGACGCCGGAACGCTGGCCGGCGAGGTCGAGGCGATGGAATCTGAGGGAATGACCGTCGTCATTGTCCACCGCGAGGGCGTGCCGGTGGGCGCCGTCGGGGTCCGGGACGAGTTGCGCCCCGAAGTCCCGGAGGTGATCGCGACGCTCCTCAAGCGAGGAGTGGGAGTGACGATGCTCACCGGCGACAACGCCCGCACCGCCGCCGCCCTGGCCGCACAAGCCGGCATCACCGATGTCCGCGCCGAGCTGCGCCCCGAGGACAAGGCCACCGCCGTCGCCGCGCTGTCGAAGTCCCAGCCCACCGCCATGATCGGCGATGGCATCAACGACGCCCCCGCGCTGGCCGCCGCCGACCTGGGAATCGCGATGGGAGCCAAGGGAGCCGACGCGGCGATCGAATCCGCCGACGTCGCGTTCACCGGCCACGACCTGCGCCTCATCCCGCAGGCCCTCGCCCACGCACGCCGCGGCCGCAGCATCATCAACCAGAACGTGGTGCTCTCCATCCTCATCATCGCCGCCTTGCTGCCACTGGCGATCCTCGGAGTGCTTGGCCTGGCCGCCGTCGTCCTCGTCCACGAGATCGCCGAAGTCGTGGTCATCCTCAACGGTCTGCGGGCAGCCCGACGGCGGAAGGCATGAGTCGCCCTTTCGACCGCGGGATCGCCCCAGCGGCAACGAGTGCGACGGACACGGAGGCGACGATTCCCCGCCGCGCCGCGCCGCGACGGGCCGCGTCCGGCCGCGCTGGTTCCTGCTCGCCTGCGCCCGCCGCGCCGGTCGATCAGGGCACCAAGACCATCGCGCAACTCAGCGAGCACGAGCGCTTCTCGCCGGTGGGCAACGTGCTCGGCCTGCAACTCGCGTTCAACCCCGGCACCGTCATGTCCCTCGGCACCAACGCGACCTGGATGCTCGTCGGGGGCGGCGCGATCGGGAACCTTCTCGACCGGCTCCTCGCCAGCTCGCCGCGCTCAACGTTGGCTCCTAGACCAGCACCCTCGCGCGCTGGCTCTCCCACGCTTGCGCGGCGACCTGCACCGCGTCCCACGGTGAGCCCAGCGGCGGCGTGTAGGAGAGGTCAAGGTCGGCGAACTGCTCGATAGTCAGCCCGGCGTAGAGGGCGGTGGCGAAGGTGTCGACGCGCTTGGCGACCTCGGTGCCGCGCCTGCCGACGAGTTGCGCGCCGAGCAGTCTCCCGTCGCCGGTGTCGCCGGTGATGCGGAAGTGGATCGGGTGCGCGCCGGGGTAGTAGCGCTTGTGGTCGTCCGCCGCAGAGCTCACCGTCGCGGGCGCGTACCCGGCGGCGATCGCCTCGTGGTCACGCAGGCCGGTGCGGGCAGCGATGAGGTCGAAGACCTTCACGACCTGGGTGCCGACCGAGCCGGCGAAGGCCCGGTCACCGCCGAGGGCGTTCTCCCCGGCGATGCGGCCCTGCTTGTGGCTCGTCGTGCCCAGCGGCAAGTAGGTCACCCCGAGCAGGCGGTGATGGGTGATGATGCCGTCCCCGGCGGCCCAGACGTGCGGGAGGCCGGTGCGCATGTGCTCGTCGACCACGACCCCGCGGCCCGCGCCGAGGCTCGCGCCGGCCTGCTCGAGCAGCTCGGTGTTCGGCCGCACCCCGACGACGACCAGCACGAGGTCCGCGGTCTGCGTGAACGGCTGCCCGTCGCGGGTGCCCGTGACGGTGAGCCCGGCTGGGGTCTTCTCGATCCCGGTCACGGTCGAGCCGGTGACCACCTCGACGCCGTGGGTCGTGAGTTCCTCGTGGACGAAGGCGCCGAGCTCGGGGTCGAGGGTGGAGAGCACTTCGGGGCCGCGCTGGAGCTGGACGACGGTCATGCCGCGGGCGATGAACGCCTCGGCCATCTCCAGGCCGACGTAGCCGGCGCCGACGATGATCGCCGACTGCGGCTGCCGGGCGGTGAGGTCGTGATCGAGGGCGAAGGTGTCGCCCATCGAGTGGATGACATGCACCCCGTCCGCCGGGGTCAGCGCCTCCAGGCCGGTGATGCCGGCGTGGGACGGGAGGGCGCCGGTGCCGACGATCAGCTCGTCGTAGGCCAGCTCCTCGAACGCGCCGTCCGGGGTGCGGACGGTGAGCCGGCGACCTGCGACGTCGATGCCCGTGGCGAAGGTGTTCAGCCGCAAGCTCATGCCGGTGGCTTCCAGGTCGGCGCTGGTGCGGTGCGCGAGCGACTGCCAGGGCTGCACTTCGCCGGTGAAGTAGTAGGGGATGCCGCAGATGGAGAAGTTCGGGTACTCGTCTGCGACCACGACGGTCACGTCGGTGTCAGGGTCGAGCTCGCGGGCGCGCAGGGCGGCGGAGATGCCGGCGTCGGAGCCGCCGATGGCGATCAGGTGGGTCATGGCTGGGCCTTTCGATTCGGGAAGAGCAGGAGCACGAGGCCAACGCCGGCGGCGGCGCCGACGAGCTGGGCGGCGAGGAACCACAGTGCGGAGGTCGGGGCGATGCCGGCGAAGGTGTCGGTGAAGATCCGGCCGATGGTCACGGCGGGGTTGGCGAAGGAGGTCGAGGAGGTGAACCAGTACGCGGCGCCGATGTAGGCGCCGACCGCGGGGGCGACCACGGCGCTGCGGCCGGTGCGGGCCAAGGCGAAGATCAGCAGCACCAACCCGGCGGTGGCGACGACTTCGCCGAGCAGGTGGCCCGCCGAGAGGCGATCGGTCGTGGACACCGCCGTCGGCGCCTGGAACATGAGGTTCGCGAGGATCGCGCCGCCGATGCCGCCGGTGACCTGCGCGACGAGGTAGACCACGATCTCGGAGGGAGCGTGGCGGGTGCCGAGGAAGCGGTCGGCGAGGGTGACGACGGGGTTGAGGTGCGCGCCGCTGACGGGTTGGAAGATCAGGATGAGCACCGTCAGCCCGAGCGCCGTCGCCAGCGAGTTCTCCAGCAGCTGCAGCCCGACGTCGTCTGGCGAGAGACGCTGGGCGGCGATGCCGGAGCCGACCACGACGGTCACCAGCAGGCCGGCGCCGAGGAACTCGGCGACCGCGCGCCGCCACAACGGGGCGGGGGCGGATGTCGTGCTCTTTTCGTGGGTCACCTTGACGACGATACATTGCTCAGTCACTATTGAGGTAATGAACATTGAGCGAACTGACCTGGCGGGGCGGGTGGCGCGATATGCGGCGCTGGCCGATCCGGTGCGGCTGCGGATCATGGACCTGCTCACCCTCGGCGATGCCGCCCCGGTCGAGCTGCAAGCCGAGCTCGGCGTCTCCTCCAGCCTGCTCGCGCACCACCTGAACCAGCTCGAGCACGCCGGGCTGTTGCTGCGGACGCGGTCGGAGGCCGACCGGCGCCGCACCTACCTCCACCTCGCCCCCGGCGCCTTCACGGGGCTGACCCCGTCGCCGGCCCTCGGCGTGCGGCGGGTGGTGTTCGTCTGCACCGGCAACTCCGCACGCTCGCAGCTCGCCGCCGCGCTCTGGCACGACGCCAGCGACATCCCGGTCGCCTCCGCCGGCACGCACCCGGCAGACGCCATCGAGCCGGGCGCGATCGCCGCCGCCGACCGGCACGGCCTCACTCTCCGTGCCGCCCGACCGCGGACGCTGGCCGAGGTGCTGGACGTCGACGACTTCGTGGTCACGGTCTGCGACACCGCCCACGAGGAACTCGCCGGCGAGGGCCGGGTGCATTGGTCGGTGCCCGACCCGGTGCGCGACGGATCGGATGCCGCATTCGATGCCGCCTTCGAGGACATCGCCGCCCGTATCCAGAGCCTTGCCCCGAGGCTGACCACGACGAAGGGATGACGACGATGTCACCGCACCAGGAACCGCACGCCACGATCACGATCGACCAGGAGGCAGCCCTCGCCTCCGGCGCGGAGCGGCTGACCCGGGAGTTCGACGGCACATTCGGGCGGGAGACGATCGACCGTTTCCTGCACGCCTCCTACACCGACCTCGCCCAGCGTGCGACCGTGCCGAACTACCTGCCGCTGCTGACCGAGAAGTTCGCCAGGCAACGCCTGCGCGCCCTCGCCAAAGTCGACGGGCTCCACGTCGACGGAAAGCCGACGGTGCTGTTCCTGTGCGTGCACAACGCCGGCCGCTCGCAGATGGCCCTCGGCTTCTTCCAGCACCACGCCGGCGAGCACGCCGTCGGCTGGTCCGGCGGCTCCGAACCCGGCCACGAGGTCAGCCCGGTCGCCGTCGAGGTGATGGCCGAGCGCGGCATCGACATCGCCGGCGAGTACCCCAAGCCCTGGACCGACGAGGTCGTGCGCGCCGCAGACGTGGTGATCACGATGGGCTGCGGCGACGCCTGCCCGGTGTTCCCCGGCAAACGCTACGAGGAATGGACCCTGCCCGACCCCGCCGGATGGACCCCGGAGGGCGTCCGGCCGGTGCGCGACGAGATCGAGGCTCGCGTCCTGAACCTGCTCGCCGAGCTCGGCGTCCCCGCGAGAACCTAGACCGCAGTACCCGCGGGGGCACGTCCGAGCTGGATCACCTGCGGCGCTGCGGGTGCGCAGCAGGCGCCGCCCTTGGCTCCGGTCGGGTCGTCGAACAGTCCCGCGCCGCCGCACACGCCCGTGCCCGGCAGCACCAGCTCGCTCCGGGCCGCAGCCTCGTGGTCACCGGCGAGCTCGGCGACGACGCTGCGAACCTGCTCGTACCCAGTGAGGGCGAGGAAGGTCGGGGCGCGGCCGTAGGACTTGGCCCCCACGATGAAGAGGCCCGGCTCGGGCTGGGCCAGGTCCACAGCGCCGGTGGCGCGCACCGAACCACAAGAGTGGATGTTCGGGTCGATGTCCGCCGCGATCCGCACCGGCGCCTGCAACCGGGCATCCAGCTCCAGCCGCACCTCGGACAGGATCGACAGATCCGGCCGGAACCCGGTCAGCACCACCACCCGATCCGCGGGCTCGAGCACGCGCCCGTCCTCGGCAACCAGCACCGCACCCTGATCGGCGGTGTCGATCCGCTCGATACGGAACCCGGTCACCAGGCTCACGAGGCCCTGGTCGACCGCGGTGCGAGCGCGCTGGCCGAGTGCGCCACGCTCGGGAAGCTCGTCCGCCTCCCCGCCGCCGAACGTGTCGCCGACCGTCCCGCGGCGCAGCACCCAGGTGATCCGAGGGTCCGGGTGCTGGCGGGCGATGCGGGCCAGCTCGGTGATCGCCGTCGCCGCGGAGTGCCCATTGCCGACCACCACCGTGTGCCGCCCCGCATACGGCTCGGCGTCGGCGAACGACGGAATCCGATACGTGAGGAATCCGGCCGCGGCGGTCTCGCCGAGCGCAGGCAGCCCGTCGGCACCGGCAGGATTCGGGCTCGTCCAGGTGCCCGAGGCGTCGATCACCGCCTGCGCCTCGATCCGCGACTGCGAGCCGTCGGCCTCCTCGACGTGAATCACGAACGGCTGCTCGGCGCGCCCGGCATCCACCAGCAGGTCACGTCCCTTGCGACCGACGCCGGTGACCCTTGCGCCGTAGCGGACGCGATCCCCAAGAACCTGCGCGAGGGGCGCGAGGTATCCGGTGATCCAGGCGCCGCCGGTCGGATACCCCCGCTCGGGTCGCTGCCACCCGGAAGGCTCGAGCAGCCGAGCCGCGGCGGAGTCGACGAGCTCGGGCCACTCCGAGAACAGCCGCACATGCCCCCACTCCGCCACCGCCGCCGCGCGACCCGCGCCCCTCTCCAGCACCAGCGGTTCCAGGCCGCGCTCCCGCAGATGCGCTGCGGCGGCCAGCCCCTGCGGTCCCGCGCCGATCACCACGACAGGAAGATCCACCACCCACTCCTCACATCGACTAACATCAATACATCGAGAATCCTCGATACATCGACAGATGTCAATACGACTGGGAGGATGAGCACCGTGACCATCGCGCTCCCGCTCCTCACCGAAGACGGCACCGCGTGCTGCGGCACTGTGGCCGGTGGCGCGCTCGAATCGGAGCAGGCCGAACGGATCGCCCGCGTGTTCAAGGCTCTCGGCGACCCCACCCGGGTCAAGCTCCTGTCCCTGATCGGCGGCAGCGACACCGGGGAGATGTGCATCTGCGACCTCACCGACCCCGTCGGCCTTGCCCAGCCCACCGTCTCGCACCACATGAAGCAGCTCGTCGAAGCCGGCCTTGCCACCCGCGAGCAGCGCGGCAAGTGGGCCTACTTCCGCGTCGTCGACGGCGCCCTCCAGAACGCAGCCCGCACCCTCCTGCCCGAATGATCCGCGTCGGCATCCGTCCGATGACGCCCGCGGACTGGCCTGCCGTCGAGCACATCTACCGTGAAGGCATCGCCACCGGGCACGCCACGTTCGAGGCAGAGCCACCCGACTGGGATGGCTTCGACAGCGGCAAGCTCCCCGATCTGCGCCTCGTCGCCACAGACACCGACGGCCTCGTCGTGGGGTGGGCGGCCGCCAGCCCCGTGTCATCGCGGCCGGTGTACCGCGGCGTGGTCGAGCACTCGATCTACATCGCCGATGCCGCCCGTGAGCAAGGCGCCGGAGCCGCCCTCCTGGAAGCGTTCATCGCTGCCGCGGACACGGCCGGCATCTGGACCATCCAGTCGTCGATCTTCCCCGAGAACACCGCGAGTCTGCGCCTGCACGACCGCCACGGGTTCCGCACGGTGGGCACCCGCGAACGTATCGCGCTTATGGGTTACGGCCCGTTGGCTGGCACTTGGCGCGACACTGTGCTGATCGAGCGCCGTCGATCAGGCGACTGAGGTCAGTCCGGCCGGTGGCCGCTGAGGTCGGGGTCGAGGACGCCGAGGTAGCGGGCGACCGACTCGATGCCGATCCCGAACAGGTCGCTGATGCGGCGGACGTCGCCGCCGCTGGCCTGGACTTCGTGCAGGACGCGGTCGGTGCGCAGCGTCTGCGCGGAGATGCCGGCCTTGAGCCAGGGGAACTGCCGGCTCGGGGCGCTGAGCCGTGGCGCGGTCTGCATCGTGACGAACAGGTGCGGGTTCATCGTGCGCGGCCATCTCGTTGCTCGGTGGTCGAGCCAGGTCCGCAGCCGGGCTCGCACCGGCTCGGCCAGCGGGATCACGCGCCCGTCAGGCAGGGTGAGCCGGCCGTCGATGATGTCGGTGAGCTGCAGCGCACGAATCTGGAGGTTGGTCAGGCCGTGGAAGGCGACGATCGAGGTGGCGAGGGCGACCGCTGGATCTGAGTGGTTCAGGGCGGCGAGGATCGTCTCGGTGTCGGCCGGCAGCGGTGTGCTGCGGCGCGGCTCGGTCAGGGGCATGCCGGTCGTCGGGTCGGCGAAGATCGCATTGCGTCCCTTGAGGATGCCGAACAGGGCACGGAATCCGCGCTCGGCCCAGTGCCGCTTACCTGCGTCGGCGGGCAGGGAGTCGAGCAGCAGCTCGGGGCTGATCTCGGCGAGCGACTCGATGCCGTCTTCGGCCCAGGCGGTGACGATCGGGGCGATGCCGAGGATCTGAATCTTCACCGTGGCCGGGTCGCGGGGCTTCCGCCGCGGTGGGATAGGACTGCCGTGGATCATGATGTCGAACCAGAGCTCGAGCTGGGTCCGCATCGCCGGCGGGAGGCCGGCGAACTTGCCGTCGAAGTAGCGGTCGATGTGCGGGGTGCGGTCGTCGATGAGCAGGCCGGCGGCGTCGAGGACATCGAGGGTGGAGACGATGTTGCCCTCGGCGTCATAGCGGCGCAGCCGGATCACTTCGGTGGCGCGGACCATCGTCGTGCCGTCGGGGGCGAGGATCTGGAGCATCTTCAAGGAGCGACGGACCTGATTGGTCTGCCGGTTCGACCAGCCGAACTGCCGGGCGTGCTCGAACACGATCCCGTCGGTGCGGTAGCTCCAGTCCCGGGCCTGCGCGGTCGCCCGCTGCCGGAGCACCTCGGGGTCCGGTGCGAGCTCGAACAGCGCCGGCTGCTCCCAGACGCTCGCTTCGGCATCGAGCACGATCCGCGACGCCCGCGTGGACTGCGCGGGCAGGGGCAGCTTGCGGCGGGCGGGCATGTTGGCGAAGAACAGCTGGAGCCCGTGCCGGGTGCCTTCGTCGAGGTCGATGTCGCGGCCGGGCTGCTGGATACGCCGCGCGGATTCGATGCAGAGCCGGCAGGCACCACGTTCGCCGATCGGGAGGCGACGATGGCAGAAGCGGCAGTCGCCGACCGGGTTGTGACTCGCCCACCAGGCGCAATGCCGGCACCGCCACTGGTGCCCCCGATAGACGCCCCAGGCGTAGCAGTCCTTGCACTGACCGATGTAGTGCGGGCTGCCGGGGTGGCACCGCTCGCACAGGCCCTGACTGAAGTAGTCCGGCGAGCCGCACCGCTCGCACGACGGAGCGGGGAACGGGCCGCCGGGGAGGCAGCCGTAGCAGTAGTCGACGCTCGGCCAGTGCCAGGCCGCGCGGTTCACGCCGCAGGTGAAACAGAACTTCGGCGGCCGGAACCGGGAGGTCACTCCCGGTTTGGTGCTCACAGCGGCGGCTCGGGCCGCTTGCCGTTGTAGCGGGGCTTGACGATCGACGGCGAGCCGTTCGCCGCCTGCTCCTCGACGGTCTTCGCCGGTCGACGCGCTGCCGCGCCGTCGAGGTCCGCGGTCAACAGGTCGCCGGGCGTGCAGTCCAGCACGAGGCAGATCACGTCGAGGTCGTCCAGCCGCAGCGTGGTCGGGGTGCCGGTCCACAGGCCCGACATCTTCCCGACGCTCATCTCCAGGCCGGCGTCCGCGAGCAGCCGCCGCAGCTCCGAAGACTTCCAGATGCCGCGCTCGGCGGCGGCCATGCGCAGGTTCCATTTCATGGGTTCACACTCTCCCTCCGAATCGGGTCTCCAGCCGCCGGTTCGCGGTCAGCCACGCCTGCTCGACGTGGTCGCTGGAGACGTGGATGTAGCGGGTCGTGGTGGATAGCCACTCATGCCCGAGGATCTCCTGGATCGCTTTCAGATCCATACCCGCGCCGTACAGCGACGAGGCGCAGTAGTGCCGCAGGACGTGCGGGGTCATCCGGCCGACCCAGGCCGGCAGGAACACGACGGTCTGCGCTTTGAGTCCTTGGCGCAGCACGTCGTCGCTCGCCCGTGAGCAGCGTCCAAGGTCCTGGTCGAACCGCTCCGAGGGAATCATCGGCGCGTCGGGGTTGTCCCAGTCCGGGCCGAACAGGTGCCGCACCTCCGCGAGCCACCAGTCGATCAGCCGATCGGCGCCGTTGATCGCCGGCACCAGCCGCGGCTTCACGCCGCGGCCGCGCGAGCCCTTCCCGAAGCGGACGTGGAGCTTGCCGAACTCGCCCAGATCAGGCCGCCAGTCGCGGATGTCGAGTTTGGCACTCTCGTTGATCCGCAGCCCCAAGCGCCGCCAGAGCGATGCGGCGAAGTAGTCCCGCGCCGCCGGAAGGAACTTCCGCGCGCTCGACAGCGAGCTGCGCCATCCCGCGAACAGATGGTCGACCTCGGCGTCCGACGGCGGCACGCGGATCTTGCCGAGCGAGTTGTTCGACTGCCGGTTGTACTCGTCGATGGGCTGCTCGAGGACGAACCCGGTCAGCGCATGCACGTCGGCCCGGTAACGGGCGATCGCGAAGTCGTAGAACTGAGCGAGCGTCTTCGCCTTGCCAGCCCGCGTGCTCACAGCCAGACCCGCCCGACGCAGACCCGCGAGGAAGCGATCGGCGTCGTCCGGCGCCGCGGCCCAGAGCGGGGCGGCGAGGCTCTGCCGGAACTCGAACACCGCGGCCCGCGAGGACTGGATGTGCCCGTCGGTCAGGCCGGCCGCTGCCATCGCCAGAGCGAACTGGTCGACGAGCTCCTGCTCGAAGTCGGCCACATCCTGCTCGTCGCGGAAGCCACGGGCGCTGCCGATGCTTCGCACCACAGCGAGCTTCATGAGCCCGTCAGTTCATCAGCACCGCACATACGTCAACAATACACAGATTCTTTCAGAAATCATGAAATCTCTACAAGAATCGGGTATCGGTGGCGATCCCTGCGTACCTCGCTCCTATGAGAGATCGAGGGAGCAGATGGCCGAACGAACTCACGGCAGTTGGGACAGAAAGCTGGGCTCGGCGGCGTACCTGCCGGGCATGAAGCGAAGCGAACTCGACCAGCCGCCCGTCGCGATCCCGACCCTTATCCTCACGGTGCACGAGGCCGGCACGCTGACTGCCACGATCGATGGCGCCCCGATCACGCCGCCTGAATGGGCTCCGCCCTGGCGGCGTGAGTCGTTCCCGCAGATCATCGACCAGGCCAGCCACGATCGCACCCGCACCATCCGCGTCGAGGTCCGCGAAGCAGACGGCTCAGTGTTCACCGACCTCATCACCGCCCGACGCCGCCGCGCCCTCTCCGAGCCCGAGCCCACCGTCGACGCCGCTCCCGCGCCCACGACGCCGCCCTTCGACCAGATCAACGGCGAGGGATTCATCCCCGGCCAGGATGTCGCAGTCGCGATCATCACCGGACACACCGACGCCGCCCACACCGGCGTTGCCCGCGCGCTTATCGACCCCGCGAGCCCGATCCCGGATCACCTCGACGGCCTCGTGGAGGTCCTGCTGCTCGGTCGCGTCTCCGGCACGACGGTGATCCGGCGACTGTCGTGAACGGTGAGGGCCGGCAGACTGGATCGTTCGGAGACGAGCTGACCAACGCCGCCATGATCGGGCTGGTCGCGCTCTTCGGCATCGCCCTCGTCCTCCGCGGCGCCGGCACGATCACCGCCTGGCTCACGGGGACCAGCCAACCCCACGGTGGGCCGGCATCCGGCGTCGGTGTCCTGGCACATCCCGGCGACCCCGGTACAGCTCTCGACGCCGAGTATCTGAACGTCGTCGTCTACTGGATCGTCGCCGGTCTCATGCTCGCCCTCCTCGTCACGCTGGTGGGGTTCGTGTGGGTCAGAGTCCGCAGGTACACGCATCGGGTCGAGACCGATCCGCGGCGGATGGCCGGGATCGCGACTCGCCAAGACGTCGCGACCGCAGCCTCCCAGAAGGCCCTGCTCCGTCGAGCCGCCAATCTCCGCCCGGGTCTCGCGAATCCGAAGCCGCAAGATGTCGGCTACCGGCTCGGGGCCTCGAAGGGCGTGGGCGTGTGGGCGTCGGTCGAGGACTCCATCATGGTCATCGGCCCGCCCCGCTCCGGCAAGGGCCTGCACCTGGTCATCCCCGCGATCCTCGACGCGCCGGGCGCGGTCATCGCGACCTCCACCCGGCCCGACAATCTGACCGCAACCATGCGTGCTCGGAAGCGGGTCGGACCGGTGGCGATCTTCGATCCGCAACACCTCGCCGAAGGACTGCCCGCCGGGATGCGCT
This sequence comes from Microbacterium sp. 4NA327F11, assembly GCF_005503465.1. Classification (NCBI taxonomy): domain Bacteria; kingdom Bacillati; phylum Actinomycetota; class Actinomycetes; order Micrococcales; family Microbacteriaceae; genus Microbacterium; species Microbacterium sp. 4NA327F11. The sequence goes on from NZ_SCOB01000005.1 coordinate 54,718, forward strand.
GGTCACCGATCCGCGGCTGCGAATCACCGCAGACAGCCATGATCCGGGCCGCCGGCCTCGCCGCCGGCACCGGACTGTCCGCGGGCGGGGTCGATTCCGGCGGGTTCTGGGAAGGCAAGACCCGTACCGCACTCCAAGCGTTGCTGCACGCCGCGGCTATCGACAACCGGCCACCCGCCGAACTGTTCAGATGGACCCTGGACCCCACCGCCGCAGCCGATGCGGTCGCGATCCTCACGGGCTCCACCCGGGCCGCGACCGGCTGGGCCGAATCCCTGGAAGCGATGATCGACTCCGATCCCCGTACCCGCGACTCGATCTGGCAAGGCGTCTCCCTCGCCCTCGGCTTCCTCGCCGACCCCCGCGTCCTCGACACGGTATCTCCCGCCGAAGGCGAAGGCTTCGACCCAGAGGCATTCATCCGCGACAAGGGAACCCTGTTCCTACTGGCCACCGGCGCCGGGGCCGGAGCCAGTGCCGCACTGGTCGCTGCGCTGGTGGAAGACCTCATCGAGACCGCCCGCCGCCTCGCGGCACGCTCGCCCAGCGCACGTCTCGACCCGCCCCTGCTGCTGGCACTGGACGAGATCGCGAACCTCTCACCACTACCCAGCCTGCCCACCCTGATGGCCGAAGGCGGCGGGTCGGGAATCACGACCATGCCCGTTCTCCAGTCACTCGCGCAAGCACGGGACAAGTGGAACGAGCACCAGGCCAACGCGATCTGGGATGCCTCGATCGTGAAGGTCATCCTCGGCGGCGCATCCAACAGCCGCGACCTGCAAGACCTCTCCGCACTTGTCGGCGAGCGCGATGAATACACCGACAGCGTGACACTCGGCGACCACGGCACTCGCTCCAACCAACGATCCGTGCGCCGCGTCCCGACCTTCCCGCCCGACCGCATCCGCCGACTGCCTTTCGGAACCGGCGTCGTCCTGCTGCGCTCCGCACCACCCATCGTCACCGACCTGCACCCCTGGCCCGGCCGTCCCGACGCCGCTCGGCTCAAGAGTGACCGCGCTGAAATCGAAGCACTGCTGCACCACGTCGAGAACTGACAAGGGAGGCGATCGCGCACCTTCCCGCTACACCGGCTGCACCTGGCGGCGCGGCAGAAGGGAAGCACGATCATGACTATTCACACGCAGGAATCCGTGTCCGGGTTCGTCGCGTCCGACCCGCAACTCACCCAGACCGCCAAGGGCGACCCGCGCCTGTATCTCCGGTTCGGGCAGGAGCACTTCCGTCGCGAGGAAGACGGCAGCTTCACCCAGCTCGAGACCACCTTCCACAACCTCGTCATGTTCGGCCGCTCCGCCGAGCACGCTGACGCCCGCTTCGCGAAGGGCGACAACTTCGTCGCCGAGGGCTACACCCGCCCTGTCAGCTACGAACGAGACGGGCGGACCCTCGACGACGAGGAGTTCGTCGCCAAGAAGATCGGCCACGACCTCGCACGTACCCGCTACGACGTCGACCGCACGCCGCGACGCGGCAGCGCTGAACGTGAGACGCCTGAGCGTGATGCGTCGGCTTTCGCGTCAGTGCGAGGCGCCCAGCGCGGGGCTGCCTCGGCGATGGGGCTGTGAGAACGAACATGGACGACAAGCGCGAGACAGCGATGACACCGGAAATGGACGCGCCGGACGACGATCTCAACGATCCCCTGATCCCGGAGCCGCCACATCCGATCAACTGGAACCTGCTCACAGCCGAGGAGGCCGAAGTCGAATGGCTGGAACTCAACCGTTGGGTCGACTGGCTCCGACACACCTATGGACTCCCGGCCTCGGTGATCCCACCGGCCTGGCATCTCCACCCCGAACTCGTCTGGGAGCTGTCAGCGCTGCATCTGCATTGGCTCTCAGCCTACAACCCCGAGCAGAACGGGTCCGCGCCTTTGGGCTGGCATCGCGACTTCGCCGACGCCCGCATGCGGCTCCGCGACTGGGTCGCCGCGTGCGGTACCCGACTCGACCGCGACCGCCCCACACGCCGGGCCGTCTGGCCGGGCGAAGAGCCCGGCGATCCCATTGAGGACACACCGATCATCGATCGCGACGCCGAGTTCGTTGAGTTCGTCTTGGCCGACGTGCAGCGCCGCCGCGACGCCGAGGATGCGTTCTACGCCAACCTCGACCCGGACACCGGAGAACTCCCATGAGCGAGAGCGCCGAGACGCTGCTCGTGTCGCCGCTGATGTACAGCCGCGAGGTCGCCGCGTACTTGAAGGTGTCAGAGTCCACGCTGTCGCGGTGGCGGTCCGCCGGCAGCGGGCCGCCGTTCTTGCGGCTGGGCGGGATCGCACGCTACCGGCTCGACGCCGTCGACCGCTGGTTGGACGAGCTGGAACACGCCGATGCCCCGGAGAGCTGAGCCGCTACCGACCGCCGAGCCCAAGCCGGTACCGCCGATCGGGGTGAAGCTGTCCACCGACATGGAGCGCCGTTCCTACGGCATCCGCGCCCGCGCCCGATGGACAGACCCGACCACCAAGCGTCGCGTGATCCGCACCGAAATCGTGCGGGACGAGGCGGCTGCGCACGCCTTCTTCGACCAGCTCCGCAACTCCTCCGTGAAGGGCATGGACGTGTCCATGACCCTGTTGGAGTTCGTCACCTCCATCGGGGACAGGTGGGCGCGAGGCCTGGACCCGACATCCACCGGAGAGACCTACTGGTACGGGTTGAAGCTGCGTGTGCTGCCCGCCCTCGGGCATCTGCCGGTCTCGCAGATCACCGCCGGGATCATCGACCGCACCATCGACGGCTGGGAACAGCGCTACGGGCCGTCGACCATCAAGAACTCCATCGCGCCGCTCGTGCGGGTGCTCGATGAAGCGGTCCGGGATGGGCTGATCCAGATCAACCCCGCGAAGAACCGGGCGAAGCGGAGTCTGAACCGCAACGCCTTCCGCGGGCAGTCGGCCACGCAGTCCTCACCGCGCGCCCATGCGATCCCCGACATGAAGACGCTCAACAGGCTCGCCCGTGCTTGCGGGAGTGTGCACCAGTCCTACAGCGATTTCGTGATGCTCGCCGCCCTGCTCGCCGCACGATCCTCGGAGGTGTCTGGGCTCCAAGTCGGGGACGTGGACTTCGGTAAGAACCTCGTCGTGATCCGCCGGCAGATCTTCCCTGGGAAGGGCGGCCTGGTCACCAAGCCGACCAAGAGCCGCAAGGAACGGCGGGTGCCGATCCTCGAACCGCTCCGCACTGTCTTAGAACGACTCGTCAATGACAAGCAGCCCGAAGACCAGCTCCTCGTCGGGCCGAAGGGCGGCATCCTCACCACCGCGACCGTACGCGACGCCACTGACTGGGACAGCATCGTCGCGAAGCTCGGACTGCCCGACCTCACCCGGCACGGGCTCCGGCACACCGGGGCGACCTGGATGGCTGATGCCGGTATCCCGCTGCACGTCCTCCAAGACATCCTCGGGCACGCCTCGATGGAGACCACGCGGGGTTACCTCCACCCCGACGATCGCCACTTGGCGTCCGCCGCCGAGCAGGCCAACGCCTTCCTGTCGGCCGCCGGACAGCGCAAGCACGCCCGGCGCGGCAGCACCCCGTCCAGGGGCCTGTGATGCGGTCCCTGCGCCGGGGCGAGAGTCGCCGAAACCGTTCTGGTCCCCTTTTGGTCCCCTTATCCACAGGCAGCAGCCGAACAAGCAGCGCGGTAGAGGCCGACGCGCCTGCACGACCGGCCAGGGGGACCAGAGGGGGACCAGACGAAAACGGCCCCGAACATGACGAAGCCCAGGTGAGAAACCTACTCTCACCTGGGCTTTTCTGTCGGGATGACAGGATTTGAACCTGCGACCCCCTGACCCCCAGTCAGGTGCGCTACCAAGCTGCGCCACATCCCGTTGTTCACTTTTTCGGGCTGCTGGAGGTTGAAACCACTTAACCCCCAGTCAAGTGCGCTACCAAGCTGCGCCACATCCCGGTCCGCTGCCCGCGAGCGGGCAACTCCCCTATCTTAGCCGCACCGATGCCGTGCCGCGAACCGCTCGGGCGGATGTCTCCGGCACCCGATAGCGTCGCTGCATGCCGTCGATCGAGATCCTCCCCGCCGACGCGTCGCGGTTCGATGACGCCCAGCAGGCGCTCTCGGGCGGCGGCGACGGGCGCTCGTGTCAGTGCGGCTGGTGGACGATGCCGAACACCGAATGGCAGCGCACCTCGCCCGACGAGCGTCGCGAGCGCCTGCGCGACGAGCTGCCAGAACCGGATGCCGCGTCCCCCGCGCCCGCTCTCATCGCCTACGTCGACGGCGAGGCCGCCGGGTGGGTGCGGGTCGGCCCGCGCACACGTCAAGTGCGCATCGGCCGCACGAAGAACCTGCAGCCGGTGGCGGATCCGGCATGGGATGACCCGACCGTGTGGGCGGTGAGCTGTTTCGTGGTGCGCCGCGAGCACCGCGGGCTCGGCCTGAACGCCCGGCTTCTCGACGCTGCGATCGCGTACGCCCGAGACCACGGAGCCCGCCTGCTCGAGGGCTACCCGACCGACACGACCGTGGTCGACAAACGCGCGAACGAGCTCTTCAAGGGCGTGCTGTCGACGTTCCTCGCGGCCGGATTCAGCGAGACCGGCCGCGCCACTCCCTCGGTGGTCGTCGTCTCCCGCGATCTCGCCTGACCGGTCCGCGACGACACCACCCCCACCCGGCCGCGACCACCGAACCCGCCGCCCGCTACCGTGAGAGCATGACCGACGCCGCTCAGCCCACCGTGATCCTCACGCGGTCGTGGTGGTGGGGCTTCGCGCTCTACGGCGTCGTCTCGCTCGTGCACATCAGCGCGCTCGCGATCGACTCGGACGCGCTCGCGACGCCGACGAAGCTCCTGCTCATGCCGCTCCTCGCGCTCGCGGTGCTGTGGGCTGCACGCAGCGGGGCACGCGGCATCCGATTCTCGCTGCTGTTCACCGCGCTCGCCCTCTCACTGCTGGGCGACGGCGCGGCCACGTTCTTCCCGTTCGCGCCCGAGCTGCCCGTCATGCTCGCCTGCTTCGGACTCGCCCACCTGCTATACATCTGGCTGTTCTGGCGGCACCTGGCGGTGCGCCGCGTGCCCGCCTGGGCGGCGGTCTACGCCGTCTGGTACGTCGTGCTGCTCGCGATCCTCCTCCCCCATCTCGGCGCCCTCACGGTCGCCGTGGCGATCTACGGCGTCGTGCTCGGCGGCACCGCCGTCAGCGCGACCCGCGCGTATCCGCTCGTCGCTGTCGGCGCCGCGTTCTTCCTCTCGAGCGACACGATCCTCGCGCTGCGCCTCTTCCTGCCAGACGCGATGCCGCCCGTCACGAGCCCGCTCGTCATGGTCACCTACTGCGTCGGTCAGGGGCTCATCGCCGCCGGCGTGATCTTCTCGTCCACGACGAGGGCCGAACGATGACGGATGCCGCCGCCTCCTCCGTGCGCATCGACTCCTGGCTGTGGGCGGTGCGGGTCTACAAGACCCGCTCGGCCGCGACGACGGCATGCCGCGCCGGGCATGTACGGGTGCGTGGCGATCATGCGAAGGCGTCGGTCGTCGTGCGCGAGGGCGATGAGGTGCGCGTGCGGGTCGCCGGCTTCGACCGTGTGCTCATCGTGCGTCGCACGATCTCGAAGCGCGTGGGTGCACCCGAGGCCGCCACCGCCTACGACGATCGCACCCCGCCGCCGCCGTCCCGCGAGTTCGCAGGAACGTTCGGCTTCCGCGACCGCGGCGCCGGACGCCCCACGAAGCGCGAGCGCCGCGACATCGACAAGCTGCGCGGGCGCGACTGACTCAGCGCGCGTCGAGCAGGTCGCGCAGCCAGCCGGCACCGTGCACGCTCGCACCGGCCGACACGCTGCGCGCCGACAGTTCCCGGTCGCTCGTGACGACCGTCACCGCGTGACCGCCCTCAGCATGCGCGGCGGCCTGGGCGACGATCTCGTCATCGCCCGCAGCCGGAGCGACGACGATGCGCACCCCGTCCGGAACGTCGACGGATGCCGCGGCCCCCGCCTGCCCCTCCAGCACCACGACGATCTCGGGGTACCAGCGTGACTCGGGCAGCCGCAGCACGTCCCCCGCGATCCCGCGCGCCGCGAGCGCACCGAGCCCGTCGATGAGACGGGCGGCGGCACCGGCGCGGTCGCGCCACCAGCCGTCGGGCACACTGCCGACGACATTCGCCGCGTCGACCACGATCACGGGGCGCACGGTGAGCAGCTCACGGAGGCGCACCCACGACGAGGCGAACCCCGGGTGCAGCGGGAGGTCGGTGACATCCGCCACCGGGACCCAGGCCAGCTCGACGCTCTCGGGGTCGCTGATCACCGGGTCGAAAGGGTTGGTGACGTCGGCGACGACGGTCGTGTACGTCCAGATGTCGAGGTCGAGCACGCTCACGAGCCGGGGACGCACCGCGCCCGCGGGGACACCGGCCTCCTCGGCCGCCTCGCGCATTGCGCCGTCGACGGCGGACTCACCCTGATGGCGCGCACCGCCCGGCAGCGCCCACGTGCCGCCGAAGTGGCTCCACGAGACACGATGCTGCAGCAGCACCCCGCGTCCGGGGTCGAGCGCGAGGAGCCCCGCGGCGCCGAACGCGCCCCAGTACCGCTCCCCCGTCGAGGCGACGACCCAGGCGTCGCCCGGATCGCGCGGCCCGAGCGGCCGCCGCGGCTCACCGGCGGCGGGCTGTTCGAGGGTCACCCCCTCAGCCTCGCACACCCGCGGCATCCGCGGCCCCGGTGCTACCTCTTGCGACGCTCGCGCACCCGCATGTTCACGACGACGGGCGTGCCCTCGAAGCCGTACAGCTCACGCAGGCGGCGCTGGATGAACCGGCGGTAGCCCGGGTCGAGGAATCCGGTCGTGAACAGCACGAATGTCGGCGGGCGCGTCGACGCCTGGGTGCCGAACAGGATGCGCGGCTGCTTGCCGCCGCGCACGGGGTGCGGGTGCTCGGCGACGAGCTCCGACAGGAAGGCATTGAACTTCCCGGTCGGGATGCGCTGATCCCACGACTCCAGCGCCGTCTCGAGCGCGGGCACGAGCTTGTCGAGGTGACGCCCGGTGCGCGCCGAGATGTTCACGCGCGGCGCCCATGCGACGTGCGCGAGGTCCTGTTCGATCTCCCGCTCGAGGTAGCGCCGGCGGTCGATGTTCTCGTACTCGATCGTGGTGAGCACATCCCACTTGTTGTAGGCGAGCACGAGCGCGCGGCCCGACTCGAGCACCATGTCGATGATGCGCACGTCCTGCTCGCTGATGGGCTCCGAGACGTCGAGCACGACGACGGCGACCTCCGCCTTCTCCAGCGCCGACGCGGTGCGCAGCGACGCGTAGAAGTCGGCGCCCTGCTGCAGGTGCACGCGACGGCGGATGCCGGCGGTGTCGACGAAGCGCCACAGCTTGCCGCCGAGCTCCACGATCTCGTCGACCGGGTCGCGAGTGGTGCCGGCGAGGTCGTTCACGACCACGCGCTCAGCGCCGGCCGCCTTGTTCAGCAGCGACGATTTGCCGACGTTCGGACGGCCGAGGATCGCCACGCGGCGCGGGCCGCCGATCTCGTGCGAGGCGACGGCCGAGACATCCGGCAGCACCTTCACCAGCTCGTCGAGGAGATCCGCGACGCCGCGGCCGTGGATGGCCGACACCGGGCGGGGCTCGCCGAGTCCGAGGTTCCACAGGGCCGCGGCCTCGGGCTCCTGACGGGCGTCGTCGATCTTGTTCGCGACGAGCAGCACCGGCTTTCCGCTGCGGCGCAGCAGCTTCACGACCTGCTCGTCGGTCGAGGTCGCCCCGACGATCGCGTCGACCACGAACAGCACGACGTCGGCCAGCTCGATCGCGATCTCGGCCTGCTGCGCCACGGAACGGTCGATGCCGCGCGCGTCGGGCTCCCACCCGCCGGTATCGACGAGGGAGAAGCGACGCTCCATCCACTCGGCCTTGTACGTCACGCGGTCACGGGTCACGCCCGGCACATCCTCGACGACCGCCTCACGGCGCCCCAGGATGCGGTTCACGAGCGCCGACTTGCCGACGTTCGGGCGCCCCACGATCGCCACGACCGGCAGCGCCGGCAGGTACTCGTTGCCGTGCTCGTCGGTGAAGACGGCACCGAGCAGCTCGGTGTCGTCGTCATCGAGGTCGTACTCCTCGAGCGATGCGCGCAGCGTCGCCGCGCGCTGGTCGGCGAGCGCATCGTCGATGCCCGCCAGCTTCTCGGCGAGGCCGTCCGGCCCGCCTTCGTACTCGTCGTCAGACGACATCGTGCACCTCCTGTGCCGCGCCGGTCTCCTCGGCGATCACCGCGAGCACCGCGTCGACGGTGCCCTCGAAGTCGAGGTGGGTCGAGTCCACGACCCGCACCCCGTCCGCCGCGTCCATGAACTCGACAACGGCCGAGTCGGCGGCATCCCGTCGCTCGATGGATGCCGCGACCACCGCGACATCCGCCCCCTCCGTCTCCGCCGTGCGCCGGGCGGCCCGCACGGCCGGGTCGGCCGTCAGCAGCACCCGCGCCTCGGCGTCGGGGAACACGATCGTGGTGATGTCGCGCCCCTCGACGACGACTCCCGGGCGTCCCGCGCCCGCGACGAGCGCGCGGAAGAGGCCGGTGAGCCCGCGACGCACGGCCGGCACGCGGGCGACGCCGCTGACCGCCTCGGTGACCCGCGACGTGCGGATCGCCTCGGTCACATCGGTGCCGGCGACCGAGACGCGCGCCTCGGCGGGATCGAGAGAGATCCACAGGTCGAAATCGCCCGAGGCGTCGACGACGGCCGACGCGTCGGACGTGTCGACGGCGTGGGCCAGGGCGTGCCAGGCCAGCGCCCGGTAGACGGCGCCGGTGTCGAGGTAGCCGTAGCCGAGGCGCGACGCGACGGCGCGCGACACGCTCGACTTGCCGCTGCCGGCCGGGCCGTCGACGGCCACGACCCGCACGAGGCCGGGACGGGTGATCGATTCGGTCATGAGGGGAGGCTCGCAATCTTCCAGCCGCGGGCCTCGAGACCGTCGACCGCGGGGTGCACGGCACCCGGCACGACGCTGATCTCGGCGAGGCCGAACTGGGCTCCGGGGGAATGCTCGAGGCGCAGATCCTCGACGTTGACGCCGAGCTCGCCGAGCTCGCCGAACAGGCGGCCCAGCTGACCCGGGGTGTCGTCGACCATGACGACGAAGCTCTCGAAACGGCGGTTCTGGCCGTGCTTACCGGGCAGGCGCTCGACGCCCTCGTTGCCGCGGCGGATCGTCTCGGCGACCTCGCGCCGCGCCCCGGGCGCCTCGGGCGCGCGCAGCGCCTCGGCGACGTCGGCGAGGTCGGCGGCGAGCGCGTCGAGCACCTCGACGACCGGCGCCGCGTTCGCCCCGAGGATCTGCACCCACAGCTCGGGGGCGGATGCCGCGATCCGCGTGGTGTCGCGCACCCCCTGCCCGGCGAGGGACAGCGATGCGGCGCTCGCATCGGTGAAGCGCGCGGCGAGCAGGCTCGCGACCAGCTGCGGCACATGGGAGACGAGCGCGACCGAGCGGTCGTGCTCCTCCGGACCCATCTCGACCGGGGTCGCCCCGAGATCGAGTGCGAGCCCTTCGACGACGGCGAGGTCGGCGGCGCTGGTCTCCTCGTCGCGGCAGACGACCCACGGGCGTCCGATGAAGATGTCGGCGCGGGCCGCGATCGCTCCCCCGCGCTCGCGCCCGGCGAGCGGGTGGGAGCCGATGTAGCGCGCGAGGTCGACCCCGCGGCGGCGCAGCTCGACGAGCGGCTCGAGCTTGACGCTCGCGACATCCGTCACGACCGCCTGCGGGTGCGCGGCGAGCTCGCGCTCGATCACATCCGCGGTGACATCCGGAGGAACCGCCACGACGACGAGCGACGGGCGGTCGTCGGCTTCGGCAGCGCGCCCCGCACCGTAGTCCACGGCGAGCTGCAGTTGCGCGCGCGAGGTGTCGTCGAGGATGACCTCGACCCCCAGCGCCCGCAGGGCGTGGCCGATGCTTGCACCGAGCAGACCGGCGCCGACGACGCGCACCGGACCCCGAGTGCGCACGGCGACGCGCGGGCGCGCGGACACGGCGGCGGGATCGGTCATCGGAGCTCCGGAGAATCATCGGGCGCGGGATCGGCGCCCTGGCGCGCGAGGGTGAGCAGCGCGCCCCTCTCCACTGTAGTCAACTCGCGGGCCCGACCCACCGGGAGGCTTCCCAGGTGGAGCGGTCCGAACTGGCGGCGCACCAGCTCGATGACCGGATGCCCCACCTCGGCCATCATGCGCCGCACGATGCGGTTGCGGCCCGAGTGAAGGGTGAGCTCCACCAGGGACGAGGCACCGTGTCCGCCGCGGGACGCGTCGAGCAGGCGGGCCTTGTCGGCGACGATCTCGCCGTCCTCCAGCTGCACGCCGCGGGTGAGCCGCGCGATCGTCTGCGGACTGACGGTGCCCTCGACCTTCGCGATGTAGACCTTCGTCACCCCGAACGAGGGGTGCGCAAGGACGTGTGCGAGGCCGCCGTCATTCGTGAGCACGAGCAGGCCGCTCGTGTCCTGGTCGAGCCGGCCGACGTTGTAGAGGCGCTCATCCCAGTCGGCGGTGTAGCGGCGCAGGTCGGGGCGCCCCTTCTCGTCGCGCATCGTGGAGATGACGCCGACCGGCTTGTTCAGCACCACGTACCGCTTCGACTGGTCCAGCTGCACGGCGGTGCCGTCGACGTCGACCAGGTCGACCTCCGGGTCGATGCGGCTCCCGAGCTCCGTGACGACGACCCCGTTCACGCGCACGCGGCCGCTCGCGATCAGCTCTTCGCAGACGCGGCGCGAAGCCACACCCGCGTGGGCGAGCACCTTCTGCAGACGCACGCCCGCGGCATCCGTCTGCTCATCGGCGCCGCTCACCGGAACGCCTCGTCGAAGCCGCGCGAGCCGTCATCGAGCAGCGGCGAGATATGCGGGAGGTCGTCGAGCGAGTTGATGCCGAGGTGCTCGAGCAGCGCGTCGGAGGTGCCGTACAGGATCGCGCCGGTCTCGGCGTCCTGTCCGACCTCGGTGATGAGTCCACGGGAGACGAGCGTGCGCACGACGGAGTCGACGTTCACCGCGCGGATCTGCGCGACCTGGCCGCGGGTCACCGGCTGCTTGTAGGCGATGACCGCAAGGGTCTCGAGCGCGGCCTGCGACAGGCGCGACGGCGCCTGTCCGCCGAGGAACTCGGCCACGAGCGGGTCGTAGTCCTCGCGCACGTAAAGGCGCCAGCCGCCACCGACCTCGCGCAGCTCAAACCCGCGACGCGGGCCGTCGGACTCACCGTCGTAGTCGGCGACGAGCGCCTGGAGGGCGGCGCGCGCCGCCGCGACCGGCGCGTTCACCGCCGCCGCGAGGCTCACCAGGCTGTGCGGCTCGTCGATCATCAGCAGGATCGCCTCGAGACGCCGGGCCACCGAGCCGACGTCCTGCGGCCAGCGCACCGGGTCGGCTGACACGAGGCCGTCGGCCGCGGGGGCGGCGGCGTCGTCGGATGTCTCGTCAACGGTCATAGTCGGCTCCCAAACTCGCCAGCGTCTCGTCGCTCCACCGGTCGGCGCTCCATCGGAGCGTCAACTCCCCCAGGGGCTCCAGCTGTTCGAACGACAGCGCCGCATGGCGGTAGAGCTCGAGGATCGACAGGAAGCGCGCGACCACGATACCGGGCTGCGCGACGCCGGCGACGAGCTCGCGGAACGACACGGTGCCCGCCGAGCGCAGCAGCGTCACCACGATCGCGGCCTGCTCGCGGATGCTCACGAGCGGCGCGTGCAGGTGGTCGAGCCCGACCTCCGGGATCGCGCGGGGAGCGAACGCGAGCATGGCGAGCGCCGCGAAGTCGTCGGGCGTGAGCGTCCAGACGAGCTCCGGCACCGTGCGGCGGAACTTCTCGTCGAGGCGCGCGGCCCGCGTGTGGCGCCGGTCCTCGCGCTCGAGCGAGCGCGCGAACCACGCGGAGACCTCCTTGAAGGCGCGGTACTGCAGCAGCCGTGCGAACAGCAGGTCGCGCGCCTCGAGCAGCGCGACCGATTCCGCATCGATCAGCTCGCCCTGCGGCAGGAGGCCGGCGACCTTCATGTCGAGCAGCGTCGCGGCCACGACGAGGAACTCCGACGCCTGCTCCATCTCCTCGTCGGGGTCGAGCTCGCGCAGGTACGCGATGAACTCGTCGGTGACCGCGCTCAGCGACACCTCGGTGATGTCGAGCTCGCGCCGGGAGATCAGGGTGAGCAGCAGATCGAACGGGCCGTCGAAGACGCCGAGGGACACGCGAAAACCGGATGCCGCGGCATCCGCGTCGCCCGACGGAGCATCGGACGGGGCGATATCCGCGCTCGCGGAGTCGTGCGCAGGGTCCGCCGCGGCGACGGCGTCGGCGGACGCGAGGGGATCGACGACGTCGGGTGCTGCCGCCTCGTCAGGCGACGGCGCCACGGGACACCAGCTCCCGCGCAAGACGGAGGTAGGCCTGCGCGGCCGCGTGCTCGGGGGCGAACTCGGTGATGGGCTGGCCGGCGACGGTCGCGTCGGGGAACTTCACCGTGCGGCCGATGACCGTCTCGAGCACATCATCGCCGAACGCGTCGACGACCCGCTCGAGCACCTCGCGCGAGTGCAGCGTGCGCGGGTCGTACATCGTGGCGACGACACCGTCGAGGCGGATCGTCGGGTTCAGACGGTCGCGCACCTTGTCGATCGTCTCGATGAGCAGGGCGACGCCGCGCAGCGCGAAGAACTCGCACTCCAGCGGAATGACGACGCCGTGGCTCGCGGTGAGCGCGTTGACGGTCAGCAGACCGAGCGAGGGCTGGCAGTCGATGAGGATGACGTCGTACTCGGGGGCGAGCTTGCGCAGCACCCGCGAGAGGATCGTCTCGCGGGCGACCTCGTTGACGAGGTGCACCTCCGCCGCCGACAGGTCGATGTTCGCCGGCAGCACGTCGAGACCCTCGACGCCGGTGTGCACGACGACCTCATGCGGGTCGCGCTTGGTGTCCAGCAGCAGGTCGTAGACGGTGGGCACGTCGTGCGTGGTGATGCCGAGGCCGGCCGACAGCGCGCCCTGCGGGTCGAAGTCGACGGCGAGCACCTTGCGCCCGTAGGAGGCGAGCGAGGCGGCCAGGTTGATCGCGGTCGTCGTCTTGCCGACGCCGCCCTTCTGATTGCACAGCGAGATGATGCGGGCCGGCCCGTGCGACGCGAGCGGCGCGGGCGTCGGGAAGCCGCGGTAGGGGCGTCCGGTCGGCCCGATCGGGGTGTCCTCCGCTGTCGTCGGAGATGCCTTGCCCCCTGCTGCTCTGCTGGCCACCGTGCTCCTTCTTGCGGATCGTTCGGTCGATTCTAGCGACGAGCAGAGCGGATGCCGCGGCTACCGCGCGCGCGGATGCGAAGACGCGTAGACCTCCCGCAGCGTGTCGACGCTCACGTGCGTGTAGATCTGGGTGGTGGCGACGGAGGCGTGTCCGAGCAGCTCCTGCACGACGCGCACGTCCGCCCCGCCCTGCAGCAGGTGGGTCGCGAAGGAGTGCCGCAGCGTGTGCGGGGACACGTGGGCGTCGAGGCCGGCGCGCTCCGCGGCATCCTGGATCACGAGCCACGCGCTCTGCCGTGACAGCGGGGCACCGCGCACCCCGAGGAAGAGGCGCGCACTCGCCCGCCCACGGCGGGCGAGGTCGGGTCGCACCCGCGTGAGGTAGGCCCCGAGCGCCTCGCGCGCGTACGAGCCGAGCGGCACGATGCGCTCCTTCGACCCCTTGCCGCGCACGCGCACGATCTCGGTGTCGATGACGTCGTCGACATCTAGGGAGACCGCCTCCGACACGCGCGCTCCGGTGGCGTACAGCAGCTCGAGCAGCGCGCGGTCGCGCAGCTGCACCGCGCTCGCGTCATGCTGCGCGCCCGGGGCGGGGCCGGCGCCGTCGAGGAGCCGGTCGACCTGGTCGATCGTGAGCGCCTTCGGCAGGCGCTTCGGCAGCTTCGGCGCGACGAGCCGCGTCGTCGGGTCGACCTCGGTCCAGCCCTCGCGCAGCGCGAAGCGGTGCAGTCCCCGCACCGACGACTGCAGGCGCGCGAGACTGGATGCCGCGGGCCGCGGCTCGCCCGAGGCGACCTCGGCGAGGAACGCGTCGACATCGTTCGCCGTGAGCGCCGCGACATCCGTCACGTCGCGCGTCTCGAGCCACGCCAGGTAGCGCGCGAGGTCGCGGCGGTACGCGGCGAGGCTGTGCGGCGACAGCCCGCGTTCGATCGTGAGGTGGCGCAGGTACCGGTCGAGGGCGCGCTCGGGGGTCACGGTCGCGCCGCTCCGGTCACGCCTCGCGGCGCAGGCGCTCGGCGGCGGCGAGCGCGCCGGCGGTCAGGATGCCGTTGCGGATGCGCCCCTCGAGCACCGCGTCGACGACGTCGCGGATCGCGATCCACTCCACGCGGATGTCGCGCTCCTCCTCCTCGCGCGCGAACGCCGTCGTGGTCGCCGACAGTCCGCGGGCGAGGAAGACGTGCACGATCTCGTCGTTGCCGCCGGGCGTCGTGTAGATGCTCACGAGCGGTTCCCAGCGGGATGCCTCGAGGTCGGCCTCCTCGGCGAGCTCGCGCCGCGCGGCGGTCGCGGGGTCCTCCCCCGCGATGTCGAGCAGGCCCGCGGGGATCTCCCAGTCGCGTCGACGGATCGGGTGCCGGTACTGCTGGATCAGCAGCATCCGTCCCTCATCATCGACCGCGACGATCGCGACGGCGCCGGTGTGATCGACGTACTGCCGCACGATCTCGCCGTCGCCGTAGCGCACGGTGTCGCTGCGCACGTCCCACACCTTGCCGGCGAAGACGAGTTCGGAGGCGACGACCTCGACGTCGACGTGCTCGTCGGCGAGGCCGCGCGGGTCAGTCGTGTTCGACATCGAAGAGCTCGCTCGCACGACGACGGTCGAGCGACGCGCCCACGAGGCCGCGGAAGAGCGGATGCGGCGTGGTCGGCCGCGAGCGCAGCTCGGGGTGCGCCTGGGTGGCGATGTAGAACGGGTGCACGTCGCGCGGCAGCTCGACGTACTCGACGAGGTTGCGGTCGGGCGAGAGGCCCGAGAACACGAGGCCCGCCTCGGAGAGCTGGTCGCGGTAGGCGTTGTTGACCTCGTAGCGGTGACGGTGTCGCTCGGACACGCGCTGTGCGCCGTAGAGCTCCGCCGCGAGCGATCCCTCGCGCAGTTGCGCCGGGTAGAGGCCGAGACGCATCGTGCCGCCGAGGTCGCCGTGGTCGATGATGTCGACCTGCTCGGCCATCGTCGCGATGACGGGGAACTCGGTGTCGGGGTCGAACTCGCTCGACGAGGCGCCCGGCAGGCCGGCCTTGTTGCGGGCGTACTCGACGACCATGCACTGCAGGCCGAGGCACAGGCCGAGCGCGGGGATGCCCTGCTCGCGGGCGAAGCGCAGCGCGCCGAGCTTGCCCTCGATGCCTCGGATGCCGAAGCCGCCCGGCACCACGATGCCGTCGACGGCGGCGAGCGCCTTCTCGGCGCCCTCGGGGGTCTCGCAGAGGTCGGACGGGATCCACACGACGTTGACGTGCGTCTCGTGGGCGAAGCCGCCGGCTTTGAGGGCCTCCGTCACCGACAGGTAGGCGTCGGGCAGGTCGATGTACTTGCCGACGAGCCCGATCGTGACCTCGTGCTTCGGGTTGTGCACCGCCTGCAGCACCTTGCTCCACCGGCTCCAGTCGACGTCGGCCGCGGTGTCGAGGCGCAGCGCGCTGACGATGTAGTCGTCGAGTCCCTGGTCGTGCAGCATCGTCGGGATGTCGTAGATGCTCGGCACGTCGACGGCGTTGACGACCGCACCCTCGTCGACGTCGCACATGAGCGCGATCTTGCGCTTGTTCGACTCGGTGACGGGGCGGTCGCTGCGCAGCACGAGCGCGTCGGGCTGGATGCCGATCGAACGGAGGGCCGCGACCGAGTGCTGCGTCGGCTTCGTCTTCTGCTCGCCGGACGCACCCATGAACGGCACGAGCGACACGTGCACGAAGAACACGTTCGCGCGGCCGAGCTCGTGACGGATCTGCCGCGCCGACTCGATGAACGGCTGCGACTCGATGTCGCCGACCGTGCCGCCGATCTCGGTGATGATGACGTCGGGGCGCGGGTCCTCGCTCGCCTGCAGGCGCATGCGGCGCTTGATCTCGTCGGTGATGTGCGGGATAACCTGCACGGTGTCGCCGAGGTACTCGCCGCGGCGCTCGCGGGCGATGACCTGCGAGTAGATCTGGCCGGTGGTGACGTTCGCGGCCTGGCTGAGCTCGATGTCGAGGAAGCGCTCGTAGTGGCCGATGTCGAGGTCGGTCTCGGCGCCGTCGTCGGTCACGAAGACCTCGCCGTGCTGGAACGGGTTCATCGTGCCCGGATCGACGTTCAGATACGGGTCGAGCTTCTGCATGACGACTCGGAGTCCCCGCGCGGTCAGCAGGTTTCCGAGGCTGGCGGCGGTCAACCCCTTCCCCAACGACGAAACGACACCACCGGTGACGAAGATGTGCTTGGTGGTGCCGTTAGGGGTTCCGTGGGGGGCTGACTCAGTCGTATGCATCACGGGCTTTCATCCTATCAGCGGGTCGGGGGTGCGAGGTCCAGCAACTCGCGGGCGTGGCTCAGCGCTGACGCCGAGTCCGAGAGCCCCGACAGCAGCCGGGCCATCTCGGCCTCGCGCTCGGCGCCGTCGAGCCGGCGCACGCTCGAGGACGTCACCGAACCGTCGCTGGCCTTGACGACGGTGAGATGGTTGCCGGCGAAGGCGGCCACCTGCGCGAGGTGGGTGACGACGATCACCTGGGATGTCTCGGCGAGCCGGTGCAGCCGGCGACCGACCTCGATCGCCGCAGCGCCTCCGATGCCCGCATCGATCTCGTCGAACACGAAGGTCGGCACCGGGTCGGTGGAGGCGATGACGACCTCGATCGCGAGCATCACCCGGCTGAGCTCGCCGCCCGAGGCGCTGCGTGCGACAGCGCGTGGCTCGGCGCCGGGGTGGGGCGCCAGCAGGATCGCCACCTCGTCCCGACCCGATGACGAGTCCGCGGTCGCGGTGACCGAGATCGTGACGGTGGCATCGGGAAGCGCCAGGGCGTGCAGCTCGTCGGTGACGGCCGTCGCGAGAGCGGATGCCGCCTGCTCCCGCGCCTCCGTGAGAGCGGATGCCGCGGCATCGAGGTCTGCGGCCGCGACAGCGCGCTCGGCGTGGAGGGCGTCGACCCGCTCGGGGTCGTCGTCGAGGTCGAGCAGACGCAGCGCGCCCGTGCGGGCGAGCTCCAGGGCGGCGTCGAGGGAGCCGTGGGCGCGCACGAGCGCGCCCAGCGCGGCCCGCCGCTCCTCGAGCGCGGCGAGCTCCTGCGGACCCGACTCGTCGAGGTCGGCGAGGTAGGCGGCGAGGGCGGCCGCGGCATCCGTCGCCCGGTATCCGAGCTCGGTGACCTGCGCGGCGATCTCTGCGAGCGCGGCGTCGTTGTCGGCGGCACGTTCCAGCGCGTGCCGCGCCTCGCCGAGCAGGCCGATCACGTCGGGGAGATCGTCGTCGCGGGAGAGCGCATCGTGCGCCTGGGTCGCGGCGGCGCGCAGGTCTTCGGCGTGCGCAAGGCGTTCTGCTCGCGCAGCGACGTCGACGTCCTCCCCCGGCTGGGGATCGACGGCCTCGATCGCCGCGAGGTCGGCGCGCAGCGTCGCCGCCTCGCGCGACCGGGCTTCGCCGTCGCCCTCCACCTCGGACAGCACACGGTCGAGTTCGCGCACCCGGACGTAGGCGGCGCGGTAGGCCTCGAGAGCCGCGGTGATCGTCGCCCCGCCGAACCTGTCAAGGGCGTCGCGCTGGGCGGCGGCCGAGCGCAGACGCAGCTGGTCGGACTGCCCGTGCACGACGACGAGGTGCTCCGCGAGCTCGGACAGCACCCCGACCGGGGCGCTGCGCCCGCCGACGTAGGCACGACTGCGCCCCTCGGCGCTGAGCGAGCGACCGAGCAGCAGTTCGGCGCGGCCGTCGCCGAGGTCGTCGAGGTCTCCGCCCGCGTCGGCGACGCGCTCGGCGACGGCACCGGTCGTCGGAACGATCCAGACGCCATCGACGCTCGCCGCGGATGCCCCGGCGCGCACCGCGCCCGAGTCGGCGCGGGCACCGAGCACGAGTCCGAGGCCGGTGACCACCATGGTCTTGCCGGCGCCGGTCTCTCCCGTGATCGCCGTGAAGCCGGGACCGATGGGCAGCACGGCGTCGTCGATGACGCCGAGGCCCTGCAGGTGCAACTGTTCGATCACGCGTCGTCGCTCTCGTCCCGGGCCCCGCCGATGATCGGGTGGGTGCCGGTCGACAGCTCGTCGGGCCCGCGCCAACCGTCCACCGGCAGATGGAACTTGCGCACCAGCCGGTCGGTGAAGGCGGGCGCGTGCAGACGCGCGAGACGCACCGGCTCGGGAGAACGGCGCACCACGACGCGCGCACCGGGAGGCAGCTCATGCGAGCGACGACCGTCGGCCCAGAGGATGCCGACCCCGTCGGTGCGCGCGAGCACCTCGACCGCGACGGCCGCCTCGGGTCCCACGACGAGCGGCTTCGCGAACAGGGCGTGGGCCGACAGCGGTACGACGGCGAGCGCCTCGACGGACGGCCAGATGACGGGACCGCCGGCCGAGAAGTTGTAGGCGGTCGACCCGGTCGGGGTGGACACGACGACCCCGTCGCATCCGAAGCTCGACAGCGGACGCCCGTCGATCTCGATGACGACCTCGAGCATGCGCTCGCGGCTCGCCTTCTCGACGGTCGCCTCGTTCAGCGCCCAGGTCTCGTAGACGACCTCGCCGCGGCCGTTCTTCACCCGCACCGACACGGTCAGGCGCTCCTCCACGCGGTACTCCCGCGAGATGACGCGCGCGACGGCTTCATCCAGGTCGTCGCGCTCGCTCTCGGCGAGGAACCCGACATGACCGAGGTTGATGCCGAGGATCGGCACCGCCGCGCCGCGCACGAGCTCCGCCGCACGCAGGATCGTGCCGTCGCCGCCGAGCACCACCGCGATCTCGACCCCGTCGACCGGCACCTCGATGCCGAGACGCGGAAGGTTCGCGGCGGCGGGCAGCACTTCGCCGAGCTCTTCCCGGTCGTCACGGGCGAGCACGGGCGATGCACCGGCATCGAGCAGGGCGCGGATGACGCGTTCCGCCGCATCGACCGTCGCCGCACGACGGGCGTGGGCCACCACCAGGATGTAGCGTTCCTCGCTCATCGCCCTCCCGTCATGCCGTGAACCGCCTCGCTCCATTCTGTCGGAAGCGTCCCGCCGCCCGGCCGCAGGTGCACGAGATATTCGCGATTCCCGTGCGTTCCGGCGATCGGGGAGGAGACGACGCCGGCGGTGCCGAGGCCCAGATCCCAGGCGGCCCACAGCACGCCGTTGACGGCGTCCTCCCTCAGCGCGGGGTCGGTCACGAGTCCTCCCGTGACGGCGGTGCGGCCGACTTCGAACTGCGGCTTCACGAGCAGCACGATGTGGGCATCGGATGCCGCCACCTCCGCGGCCGCGGGAAGCACGAGGCCGAGCGAGATGAAAGACAGATCGCCGACGACGACGTCGGGAGCGGCATCCTCACCGGTCGCCCCGGCGAGCGCGGCACGGGTCATGAATCGCACGTTGAAGCCCTCGACCGCCGTCACTCCGGGGTCGCGCGCGATCTCGGGGGCGAGCTGGCCGTGGCCGACGTCGACGGCGAGCACGCGCCGCGCGCCGCGCTCACGCAGTACCTGCGTGAATCCGCCGGTCGAGGCGCCCATGTCGAGCGCGAGGCGCCCTGTGACGTCGATCACGAAGGCGTCGAGCGCCGCGATGAGCTTGTGCGCACCCCGGCTGACGTAGTGATCGGATGCCGCCACGTCGAGGTGCGCATCGTCGCTCACCGTGGTCGAAGCTTTCACCACCGGCGTGCCGTCGACGGTGACGAGCCCGTCGGCGATGAGCGTCGCCGCGTGCGTGCGGGATCGGGCGAGTCCGCGGCGGGCGAGTTCGGCGTCGAGGCGCCCGGCCATCAGGCCCCGGGCGCGGCGTCGAGCCGGCGGGTGAGGTCATCGAGCACGTGCTGATAGCCGGCGGCGCGCGCGGCGAGCGGCTGCTGCTCGATCACCTCGAGCTCGCCGACGAGGTCGGGGCGGGCGTCGGAAGGCTCGGGCGCGGCGGTCGACATGCCCCCAGGATACGTGTCGGCACAGCGCACCGGCGGGCTCCCGCGCCCGTGGCGCGAACGACCGGCGTGGCCGCCTCAGCTCACGCGGAACGGATCGGCGTACAGCTCCTCCGGCACACGGAACCCGAAGATCGCGCGCCCGCTCCCCCAGATCGCGGCCGCTCCGGCCCGCAGCAGGTCGATCGGCTCGTCGCCCGCGGAGATCACGCGCAGATCGACGCCGTCGATCGCGACCTTCGCCTTCCCGACAGTCGTCACGTCCCCGGAGGTGATCGTCTCGGGGTAGGGCGCCGTCAGGTCGCGGAGGTCGCGGAGGATGAACGTCGGACGCGAGGTCTCGGGCGCGGCGAGCACGTGCTTGGGCCGGTCGATCCCGGTGAGCACCAGCGCCGACGCGATGTCAGCGGCTTGGGCGCCCGCGATGTCGGTGTCGAGTCGGTCGCCGATGAAGAGCGGATGCTGCGCCCCGAAGCGTGCGACGGCCTCGTGGAAGATCGGGGCCTCCGGCTTTCCGGCGACGACCGCGAGCCGGCCGACGGCCGTGTGCACCGCCGAGACCAGCGTGCCGTTGCCCGGCGCGATGCCGCGGCCCTGCGGGATCGTCCAGTCGGTGTTGGTTGCGATCCAGGGGATCCCGCCCTCCTCCTCCGGCGTCGCGAGGGCATAGGCGGCTTCGGCGAGATCCTTCCAGCCGACCTCGGGAGCGAAGCCCTGCACGACGGCTGCGGGCGCATCGTCGGCGCTGCGGGTGACGGCGAATCCGGCCTTCTCGACCTCGGTGACGAGCCCATCGCCGCCGATCACGAGGATGCGCGACCCCGCGGGCACGCGCGCGGTGAGCAGCCGCATCGCGGCCTGCGGGCTCGTGACGATGTCGGTCGGCTGCACGCCGGCCAGACCCAGCTCGCGCAGGTGGGCGGCGACGGTGGCGTCGGTGCGCGACGCATTGTTGGTGATGAAGCCGAGGCGGCGGCCCGAGGCCGCGGCCGCGTTGAGGCTCTCGACGGCGTGCGGAATCGCCCGCGGCCCGGCGTACACCACACCGTCGAGGTCGGCGAGCACCGCATCCACCCCGTCGAGGGGGGCGGATGCCGCGGCCTTCCGCCCGAAGATCATCGCGCGTCCTCGTCGTCAGCGGAGTCGGCGACCTTCTCGTCGTCCGCGTCCGCTGCGACGTCGTCCACGGGCTGGGCAGGCGCGCGCAGAGCGTCGTCCGCCTCATCGCCGACGAGCTCGTCGTCCGCCTCATCGATCTCGGATTCGGCCGGCGCACGCAGCTCGTCGCGCGCCTCGTCCTCGCTCTCGTCGAGAGTCTCGTGCTCGTCGGCGTCACGATCCTCCACGTGCGCCGAGTCTTCGACGCTCTCGACGGTGTCGTGGGCGTCCTCGTCCTCATCATCGTCGTCCGAGATGACGATGAGCTCCTCGTCCTCGCCGAACCCATTGGCCTGGTCGATCGCGTCCGCCGCGATCTCGGCACGGCGGTACCACTCGGATGCCTCGGCCTCCCGGCCGAGCTCCTCGAGCACTCCGGCCCGCGCCGCGAACAGCGCGGGGCTGTAAGAGAACGCACGGTCAGGGTCGAGCTCGGGAATGTCCAGCTCGGTCAGCGCCCGATCGGCTTGTCCGAGGTCGAGGCGGGCACCGGAGAGGGCGATCGCCAGTTCGACGCGCTGCTCGGCATCGAGAGTCGAGACATCGACCGCCCGACCCTCTTCGAGCGCACGGTCAGGCCGACCGATACCCCGCTCGCTGTCGACGATCAGGGCGATCGAGTCGTCACGACCGGAGATACGGCGATAGGTCCGCAGCTCACGCAGGGCGAGCGCGAACTCGCCACGCGCGTACGCGGTGATGCCGGCGGTCTGCCGCACGATCGCGATACGCCCGGCGCGCCGCACGGCGGCCTGAGCGTGCGCGTCCGCTCGTTCGGGGTCCTCGTCGATCAGGCGGCTCGCCATCACGAGATGGCGGGCGACCTCCTCAGCGTTCTCCTTGCTGAGGGTCTTCAGCTCGTTGCGGGCGCGGCCGTCGAGGTCACGTCCGGTGACGTCCTCGGGAACGAACGGCTCGACAGGGCGGTCAGCGCGGGCGTCCTGCGGCGGGCGCGAGGAACGACGATCGGATGCCCCTTCCCCCCGGTAGCCTCCGCGCTCCGCACCCCGATCAGCACCCCGGTCCGCACCGCGATATCCGCCACCCTCGGCGTTGCGTTCAAACGGACGGTAACCGCCGCGATCCGCCGCACGATCGTGCGAGCCGCGGTACCCACCACGATCTCCGCCACGATCGGGCCCGCCTCGGTAGCCGCCGCGATCCGCCCCACGATCCGACGCACCGCGGTACCCGCCGCCCGAAGGCGCGCCGCCCACGCGGCCGCTGTCGCCACCCCGTGCGGATGCACCGCGATAGCCGCCCTGTCCGTCCTGGGAGCGCGGAGGCCGCGAACCGCCGAACCCAGTCCGACGCTCACCGCCGTTGTACGCACGAGAATCGCGTTCTCCACCGGAACCGCGAGGGGATGAGGTGCCCCCGGCCGGGCGGAAGCCGCCCTGATCCGTCGCCCGATCTCCCGAAAGGTACGGCCTGTCTCCCCGGGGGGAACGATCATCGTTGCTCGGCCGACCGCCGGAGCGATACGGACGATCGCCGCCATCACGGCGCGGACGATCTGCGCCGTCACGACGGGGGCGTTCACCGTCATACGAGCGGGGCCGTCCCGACGACCCGCCGGGAGAGCGTTCTTGCCCGTCACGGCGCGGGCGGCCGCTGAAGGCGTCGTCTGAGCGAGCCGGGCGCGCACGATTGTCGTCTGAACGACCCGTCCCTGACGCGCCTGACCGATACGCGCCACCTGAAGGGCGGTCCGTACGATCTCCGGAACCACGACGGGGTCCGTTCTGACGTCGATCGCTCGCGCGGCGC
Organism: Microbacterium sp. 4NA327F11; assembly: GCF_005503465.1. NCBI lineage: Bacteria > Bacillati > Actinomycetota > Actinomycetes > Micrococcales > Microbacteriaceae > Microbacterium > Microbacterium sp. 4NA327F11. Next base: position 77,870 of record NZ_SCOB01000005.1, read on the forward strand.
TGCTCATCATCTGAGCCAGAACGCTCGCCACGTGTCTCGTCGGCCATCGGCCCTCCTTCAGAATGTCCCGGAAAACAGAAATGGCCACCCAGCACTGGGTGGCCATTTCTCGAAAGAAGTCCGGCGGTGTCCTACTCTCCCACAGGGTCGCCCCTGCAGTACCATCGGCGCTGAGAGGCTTAGCTTCCGGGTTCGGAATGGGACCGGGCGTTTCCCTCTCGCTATGGCCGCCGAAACACTATTGATGTTTCAGTCTGCACAACAAAAGTCATTGTCATGCGGTTCTCGACCGTACATCGAGAACCACTCAGTGGACGCAAGCACCTACAAACGAGGTGTTATCAAGTCATCGGCTTATTAGTACCGGTCAGCTTCACGCGTTACCGCGCTTCCACATCCGGCCTATCAACCCAGTAGTCTGGCTGGGAGCCTCTCGCCCGAAGGCATGGAAGTCTCATCTTGAGGCCGGCTTCCCGCTTAGATGCTTTCAGCGGTTATCCATCCCGAACGTAGCTAATCAGCGGTGCTCCTGGCGGAACAACTGACACACCAGAGGTTCGTCCAACCCGGTCCTCTCGTACTAGGGTCAGATCCTCTCAAACTTCCTACGCGCGCAGCGGATAGGGACCGAACTGTCTCACGACGTTCTAAACCCAGCTCGCGTACCGCTTTAATGGGCGAACAGCCCAACCCTTGGGACCTACTCCAGCCCCAGGATGCGACGAGCCGACATCGAGGTGCCAAACCATGCCGTCGATATGGACTCTTGGGCAAGATCAGCCTGTTATCCCCGAGGTACCTTTTATCCGTTGAGCGACAGCGCTTCCACAAGCCACTGCCGGATCACTAGTCCCGACTTTCGTCCCTGCTCGACCTGTCAGTCTCACAGTCAAGCTCCCTTGTGCACTTACACTCGACATCTGATTGCCAACCAGATTGAGGGAACCTTTGGGCGCCTCCGTTACTTTTTGGGAGGCAACCGCCCCAGTTAAACTACCCACCAGGCACTGTCCCTGAACCGGATTACGGTTCTAAGTTAGATATCCAGAGTGACCAGAGTGGTATTTCAACAATGACTCCACCTGAACTGGCGTCCAAGCTTCAAAGTCTCCCACCTATCCTACACAAGCCACACCGAACACCAATACCAAGCTGTAGTAAAGGTCACGGGGTCTTTCCGTCCTGCTGCGCGTAACGAGCATCTTTACTCGTAATGCAATTTCGCCGAGTTCGCGGTTGAGACAGTTGGGAAGTCGTTACGCCATTCGTGCAGGTCGGAACTTACCCGACAAGGAATTTCGCTACCTTAGGATGGTTATAGTTACCACCGCCGTTTACTGGGGCTTAAATTCTGAGCTTCGCTTACGCTAACCCTTCCTCTTAACCTTCCAGCACCGGGCAGGCGTCAGTCCGTATACATCGTCTTGCGACTTGGCACGGACCTGTGTTTTTAGTAAACAGTCGCTACCCACTAGTCTCTGCGGCCTCCAAACGCTTTCGGAGCAAGTCCTAATACGTCGAAGGCCCCCCTTCTCCCGAAGTTACGGGGGCATTTTGCCGAGTTCCTTAACCACGATTCTCTCGATCTCCTTGGTATTCTCTACCTGACCACCTGAGTCGGTTTGGGGTACGGGCGGCTTGAACCTCGCGTCGATGCTTTTCTTGGCAGCATAGGATCACCCACTTTTTATCCGCATCGTGTCTCAGCCGAACGAGTGACGGATTTGCCTATCACTCAGCCTACGCACTTGCACCAGGACTACCATCGCCTGGCTTGGGCTACCTTCCTGCGTCACACCTGTTAATACGCTAACCGCACCAGCATGGGGTCATGCGCTAGCCCTCACACCGCTTCCCGAAGGATTGAGTATGAGGATTCGGGCATTTAGCACCACTGGATTGATTGGGGCGGTTCTTCGCCGGTACGGGAATATCAACCCGTTGTCCATCGACTACGCCTGTCGGCCTCGCCTTAGGTCCCGACTTACCCAGGGAAGATTAGCTTGACCCTGGAACCCTTGGTCTTTCGGAGGACGTGTTTCTCACACGTCTTTCGCTACTCATGCCTGCATTCTCACTCGTGTCGCGTCCACGGCTGGGTTACCCCGCCGCTTCACTCGCGACACGACGCTCTCCTACCCATCAACACGGCTGGACCACGAAGGCCTACCACTAATGTCAATGCCACAACTTCGGTGGCGTGCTTGAGCCCCGTTACATTGTCGGCGCGGAATCACTTGACCAGTGAGCTATTACGCACTCTTTCAAGGGTGGCTGCTTCTAAGCCAACCTCCTGGTTGTCTGAGCAACTCCACATCCTTTCCCACTTAGCACGCGCTTTGGGACCTTAGTTGGTGGTCTGGGTTGTTTCCCTCTCGACTATGAAGCTTATCCCCCACAGTCTCACTGCTGCGCTCTCACTTACCGGCATTCGGAGTTTGGCTGACGTCAGTAACCTGGTGGGGCCCATCGGCCATCCAGTAGCTCTACCTCCGGCAAGAAACACGCAACGCTGCACCTAAATGCATTTCGGAGAGAACCAGCTATCACGAAGTTTGATTGGCCTTTCACCCCTATCCACAGCTCATCCCCTCAGTTTTCAACCTAAGTGGGTTCGGCCCTCCACGACGTCTTACCGTCGCTTCAGCCTGGCCATGGATAGATCACTTCGCTTCGGGTCTAGGACACGCGACTGAATCGCCCTATTCAGACTCGCTTTCGCTACGGCTACCCCTCACGGGTTAACCTCGCCACGTATCGCTAACTCGCAGGCTCATTCTTCAAAAGGCACGCTGTCACAGCTGCTAGGGCTGCTCCAACGGTTTGTAAGCAAACGGTTTCAGGTACTATTTCACTCCCCTCCCGGGGTACTTTTCACCTTTCCCTCACGGTACTTGTCCGCTATCGGTCATCTGGGAGTATTTAGGCTTATCAGGTGGTCCTGACAGATTCACACGGGATTTCTCGGGCCCCGTGCTACTTGGGATACTTCTCGCGCCAAGTGAGGCATTTCGACTACGGGGTTGGCACCCTCTATGACTGGCCTTTCAATGCCATTCGTCTATACCTTCTTGTCACGCTCGCAATTCGGCAGAACTGCATGAAAAGTCCCGCAACCCCGAACGTGCAACGCCTGCCGGCTATCACACACGCTCGGTTTAGCCTCTTCCGGTTTCGCTCGCCACTACTAACGGAATCACGGTTGTTTTCTCTTCCTGTGGGTACTGAGATGTTTCACTTCCCCACGTTCCCTCTACCCGCCCTATATATTCAGGCGGGAGTCACTGGGTCGGCATGCCGCCCAGCGGGGTTTCCCCATTCGGAGATCCTCGGATCAAAGTGTGCTTATCCACTCCCCGAGGCTTATCGCAGATTGCTACGTCCTTCTTCGGCTCCAGATGCCAAGGCATCCACCGTTTGCTCTTAAAGACTTGAAATCACATGAGCTGATCTATCGATCATTCGTTTGTGAAACGATGCTTACGCATCGTCTCTAAGATGCTCGCGTCCACTGTGTAGTTCTCAAAGTACGGGCGGTACCTTCCCCGCTTGCCGTTACGGCAGCCAGAAAAGGTCCTGAGGTCAGGTTGGGCTCGAAAGCCACACCCGGTCCCTCAGGACCCAACAGCGTGCATGTGCCGTTCGCTCCGCGACGAACCTTTCCAGCTGCAAGCAGCGTACTGAGTTCGGCGTTTCGCGCCGGCACCTCGTCAAATGTTCCACCCATGAGCTGACCAGTCGAGAACATTCGTCTCGAGTCTGGCTCTGGAAGTCCGAAGACTTCAGATGCTCCTTAGAAAGGAGGTGATCCAGCCGCACCTTCCGGTACGGCTACCTTGTTACGACTTAGTCCTAATTACCGATCCCACCTTCGACGGCTCCCTCCACAAGGGTTGGGCCACCGGCTTCAGGTGTTACCGACTTTCATGACTTGACGGGCGGTGTGTACAAGACCCGGGAACGTATTCACCGCAGCGTTGCTGATCTGCGATTACTAGCGACTCCGACTTCATGAGGTCGAGTTGCAGACCTCAATCCGAACTGGGACCGGCTTTTTGGGATTCGCTCCACCTTACGGTATTGCAGCCCTTTGTACCGGCCATTGTAGCATGCGTGAAGCCCAAGACATAAGGGGCATGATGATTTGACGTCATCCCCACCTTCCTCCGAGTTGACCCCGGCAGTATCCCATGAGTTCCCACCATTACGTGCTGGCAACATAGAACGAGGGTTGCGCTCGTTGCGGGACTTAACCCAACATCTCACGACACGAGCTGACGACAACCATGCACCACCTGTATAGAGACCTTGCGGGGCGACTGTTTCCAGACGTTTCCTCTATATGTCAAGCCTTGGTAAGGTTCTTCGCGTTGCATCGAATTAATCCGCATGCTCCGCCGCTTGTGCGGGTCCCCGTCAATTCCTTTGAGTTTTAGCCTTGCGGCCGTACTCCCCAGGCGGGGAACTTAATGCGTTAGCTGCGTCACGGAATCCGTGGAATGGACCCCACAACTAGTTCCCAACGTTTACGGGGTGGACTACCAGGGTATCTAAGCCTGTTTGCTCCCCACCCTTTCGCTCCTCAGCGTCAGTTACGGCCCAGAGATCTGCCTTCGCCATCGGTGTTCTTCCTGATATCTGCGCATTCCACCGCTACACCAGGAGTTCCAATCTCCCCTACCGCACTCTAGTCTGCCCGTACCCACTGCAGGCCCGAGGTTGAGCCTCGGGTTTTCACAGCAGACGCGACAAACCGCCTACGAGCTCTTTACGCCCAATAATTCCGGATAACGCTTGCGCCCTACGTATTACCGCGGCTGCTGGCACGTAGTTAGCCGGCGCTTTTTCTGCAAGTACCGTCACTTTCGCTTCTTCCTTGCTAAAAGAGGTTTACAACCCGAAGGCCGTCGTCCCTCACGCGGCGTTGCTGCATCAGGCTTTCGCCCATTGTGCAATATTCCCCACTGCTGCCTCCCGTAGGAGTCTGGGCCGTGTCTCAGTCCCAGTGTGGCCGGTCACCCTCTCAGGCCGGCTACCCGTCGACGCCTTGGTGAGCCATTACCTCACCAACAAGCTGATAGGCCGCGAGCTCATCCCTGACCGAAATTCTTTCCAGCTGCTGAAGATGCCTTCGCAGCTCGTATCCGGTATTAGCAGCTGTTTCCAGCTGTTATCCCAGAGTCAGGGGCAGATTGCTCACGTGTTACTCACCCGTTCGCCACTGATCCAGAGAGCAAGCTCTCTTTCACCGTTCGACTTGCATGTGTTAAGCACGCCGCCAGCGTTCATCCTGAGCCAGGATCAAACTCTCCGTAAAGAATTTTTGCTGTTCCGAGCGGAATAGGCCCGGCGCAGCGAGTTTGATCTGACCAAAGGGATGTCATTGCTGACTATCCGTTGCCGGCACCGAAGTGCCGGTCTTTGATCCAAAGGAATCCCAGATCAGCCGAAGCTGATCACGAGGTTATTTGGCATTTGACAAGTGCACGCTGTTGAGTTCTCAAGGATCGGATGCTCCTGCCTTCCAGCCTCTCGGCCTTCTCTGCAGGGCAACTTCTCTATCTTATCCGTCTCGTTTCGCTTGTCAAATCCGGCGTGTCGCGCTTGGCAATCTGGGATCCGACTACTCGACGAGTAGGAACCCCATCGTAGACATGACGTCTCAGACTCTCAAGGAGTCTGTCTGATGGGGTTTGTCTCCGCTTGAGGAGGGGAGGCTTTCTCAGCCTCACCGCGCTCCTTTGGGGCGAACAAGTAATACTTTACGTGGGCCCCCGGGGTCGGGCAAATCACCGCCGCATCCCGGGCGTGTCGCGGCATCCTCCCGCGGAATTCCGCGGCTCATGCGAGCCAGGTGTCGGCAGCGGATCGGGGCGTGCGCCACTGGACACGCACGCACAGCGCCACGGTGACGGCACCCCACAGCGCCGCTGCGGGTGGGAGCACCCGGTAGGCGAGATGCTGCGGCGTGTACTCGTGCGTGAAGCCGCCACCGATCACGAGACCGCACACCCACGCGAGTACGAGGATCGCCGGGAGACTCGCCCACCACGCGAGCCGCAGGTATCGGTTCGCCCGCGGCGCCGGCATCCGGGGCGACCGCGCGAGGGTCATGGTCGCCCAGACGGCGAGAACCAGAAGCCCGAACGCGCTCGATGTGTACTGCACCCAGCGGTATCCATCGAGGGGTCCCCACATCTGCGCGAGCGCCGGGATGATCGCGCTCCCCCATCGTCCTTCGTGACTGAACGCATCCCACACCAGATGTGTCGCCACCCCCATGGCGAGCGCCAGCACCCACCACGCGATGACGGTGACGCGTGCACGCACCGTGCGGGCGGCGAGAGTCTCGAACTGACGGCGGGGCGAGGCATCCCAGGCCTCGGGAAGGCGGCGTGCGAGCCAGGTCGGCGCGAGCGGACGCACCGCGGGACGGAGCACCACGCGCCACACGAGCCACAGCACGGCGGCCATCGCCGTCGTCACCAGGATCGCCCGCGGGTCGTGCGTGACCACGTAGGGAATCGGAAGCTGACGGGTGAACAGCGGGAGGTCGGGGGTCATCGCCCCGACCGCGACAGCGGATGCCGGCAGCACTGTGCGCGCGAACGGGAGGGCGACGACAGCATGGCTCGGTGTGAACGGCATCGCTCCCCCGTGTGGTCAGCCGGGGAGGAGTCCGGCGAGCGTCTTCTTGCCGCGCCGCAGCACCGACACCCCGCCGGGAAGGCCGAGTGGCACGACCGCCGAATCGTCGTCGACCTTCTCGCCGTCGATGCTCACGCCGCCCTGCGCGATCGCACGACGCGACTCGGACAGTGACGCCGTGAGGCCCGTGTCGACGAGCGCCTGCGCGACACTCGATCCCGCCACGACCTGCGCGCTCGGGAGCTCGTCGATCGCGGTGCGCAGCACCGCGGCATCGAGTGCGCGGAGATCACCGGACCCGAACAGAGCGTCGGAGGCCGCGATCACCGCGCGAGCTGCCTCCAGGCCGTGCACCGTCGTCGTGACCTCGGCCGCGAGGCGACGCTGCGCCGCCCGCCGGAACGGCTCGTCGGCGACCTGCCTCGCGTAGTCGTCGATCTCCGCCTTGGTCAGGAACGTGAAGATCTTCAACCTGTCGATCACATCGGCGTCGAGCGTGTTGAGCCAGAACTGGTACATGCGGTACGGGCTGCACATCGCGGCATCCAGCCAGATCGCGTTGCCCTCGCTCTTGCCGAACTTCGTGCCGTCGCTGTTCGTGATCAGCGGTGTGCCGATCGCGTGCGCCGACACGCCCTCCACCCGGTGGATGAGGTCGGTGCCGCTCGTGAGGTTGCCCCACTGATCGCTGCCGCCGGTCTGCAGCACGCAGTCGTAGCTGCGGAAGAGCTCGAGGTAGTCGAGGCCCTGCAGGATCTGGTAGCTGAACTCGGTGTAGCTGATGCCGGCCTCGGAGTTGAGGCGGGCGCTGACGGCATCCTTCTTGAGCATCGTGCCCACGCGGTAGTGCTTGCCGATGTCACGCAGGAAGTCGATCGCCGACAGCGGTGCCGTCCAGTCGAGGTTGTTCACGAGCCGCGCCGCATTGGCGCCCTCGAAGCTCAGGAACTGCTCGACCTGGGCGCGCAGCTTCGCGACCCACTCCCCCACGGTCTCCTTCGTGTTGAGCGTGCGCTCGGCCGTCGGGCGCGGGTCACCGATGAGACCGGTGGACCCGCCGACCAGGCCGAGCGGCTTGTGCCCCGCGAGCTGAAGCCGGCGCAGCAGCAGCAGCTGCACGAGGTTGCCCAGGTGAAGGCTCGGTGCGGTCGGGTCGAAGCCGCAGTAATACGTGATGGGGTCTCCGCCGAGAAGCGCGCGCAGCGCATCCTGATCCGTGGACACATGCACGAGGCCCCGCCACACGATCTCGTCCCAGACGTTCGGGAACGCCGGATCGTTGGCGGGCGCGAGTGCGCTCAGTTCGGGCGTTGACACGCGTTTCAGGCTATCGGATGCCGCGGGCCGCCCTCGGCTCGATGGCGCGGTGTCGCAGGAGACGTGCCTCGATCGCGGATGCCCCGTCGGGGCTCCGTGCCACACTGAGGCCATGGTCGAGATCACCGGAGGCTGGATCGCCGCCGTGCTGGCGGGCGTCGTCGTGACCGTGCTGCTGGGAGCCGCGCTCGTGCTCACCGCGGCCGCCATGCGCCGCCTGTCGACGGCGCTCCTCATGACGGCAGGCGCCGCGGTCATCGCCGCCCTCGTCGTCGCCGTCGTGGCGCACGTCGAGGCGCCCGCGCCGATCGGCGTTCCGCTCGCCCTCGTCGGGATCGCCGCCGCCGTCGTCGGCGGAGACCCGATCACGCGGCGCGTTCTGGCGATCGCCGCATCGGGTCGCGTGCGCGAGACCCCCGACGGCGGCATCGTCGTCACGGACGACGCCGGGCCGGCGGCATCCGATGATGTCGTGCTGCTGCGCGGCGGCGCCACCATCGGCTACCTGGAGCGCATCGCGACCGCGGCCGCGATCATCGCGGGCTACCCGGAGGCGATCGCGGCCGTCGTCGCCGTCAAAGGCGTCGGGCGGTTCTCGGAGCTCACCGGGTCGGAGGCCCGCGAGCGCTTCATCGTCGGCACGCTCTCGAGCCTCGTCTGGGCGGCGCTCGTCTCGGCCGCCGTGCGGCTCGCGCTGTTCTGAGACTTACCCGAAGCGTCCGTTCACATAGTCGTGCGTGCGCGGATCGATCGGGTCGCCGAACATCGCGTCGGTGTCACCGTGTTCGACGATGTGGCCCGGCTGCCCCTGCGACGCGAGGAAGAACGCGCACTGCTGCGAGACGCGCTGCGCCTGCTGCATGTTGTGCGTGACGATGACGATGGTGACCTCCTGGGCCAGCTCGAGCATCGTCTGCTCGATGACGCGCGTGGACGTCGGGTCGAGCGCCGAGCACGGCTCGTCCATCAGGAGAATGCGCGGCTTCACCGCGAGCGAGCGGGCGATGCACAGGCGCTGCTGCTGACCGCCCGAGAGCCCGCCGCCCGGCGAGCGCAGGCGATCCTTCAGCTCGTTCCACAGTCCCGCCTTCGTGAGGCAGGACTCGACGAGGAAGTCCTTCTCGGAGCGGCTCGCCGACACTCCCGCGAGCTTCAGCCCCGCGACCACGTTGTCGTAGATCGACATCGCCGGGAACGGATTCGGCTTCTGGAAGACCATGCCGATCTTCTTGCGCGCATCGACGAGGCGATGACTCGCGTCATAGATGTCGTCGGCGTCGAGGAGCACCTCGCCCGCGAGGGCCGCGGACGGCACGAGCTCGTGCATGCGGTTCAGGATGCGCAGGAACGTCGACTTCCCGCAGCCGGAAGGACCGATCAGTGCGGTGATCTGACCGGCGGGCATCTGCAGCGAGACATCCTGCAGCACGAGGTGGTCCCCGAACCAGGCGGAGATGGAGCGGGCCTCGAGGCGTGAGGGGGGCACAGAGCTTGCGGCCTGTGCCTCGGCCGCTTCCAGGCGCTCACGGGTGGCCGAGGCTCCACCGAGGAATGAGACCGCCGACGCGCGCACCTTCGCCGCAGCACCGCCGAACGGGCGAGCGGGGGCCTCGTCTCCCGGGAGCGGTGCGCCTGCACCACGACCACGAAACGCCGTGCGGCGCTGATCCCGACGGCGCGCGACGTCGCTCGGTGGCACGAGGGACGGCTCCGCCGCTGCCGCTTCGAGACCGTCGATCTCCGCCGCGCTCACGACTTCCGTCATCGTCTCGTCGACCTGGATGACTCGGGTCACATCCTCCGACACGGGTACACCGGATTCGGGCACGGCGGGCGGGTTCTCAGGGCTGTCGCTCATTACGGATGCTCCGGGTCACAGAAGGTTCGGCAAAAGGCGGACGAGTTGATCCGCGACGAAAAGGTTGGCGAGGATGAGAACCGGCACGAGAACGATCCAGGTCTTGCGCGCACCGACCTTTCGGAAGGACCACACGGCGGCGATCTCGGCCGCGACCAGGAACTGCAGTGCGAACACCAGCGCCCACAGCGTCGACGTATCCGTCGCCATCGCGGCGTCGGATGGGGGCAGCGTGAGCGAGGTCGTCTGCCTCACCCCGGCCGGCTGCGCGTTGCCGACGAGTCGCGCATCGACGTACGCCACACCGACCGGTACGAACGGCAACCCGCGCGCGGTCATCAGGATCACCCGACTCTCGCCCGCCACCGGCGCCGGCGGAGTGGGATCGCCGGCGTAGCGCAAACCGATGACGACGAAGGTGCTCAGCCCCTGCCCGGTGCGCACCTCGAACTGGTCGCCCGGCTGGAGCGCCTGAAGGCCTCCGAAAGGTCCACCGAACGCAGCCGCCCGACCCATGATCACGCTGACCCCCGCCTGACCGGGGAGCACGGTGTCGCGCCGGTGGCCCGGCCCGAGGCGCAGGTCCGCGCTGGAGGTACCTTCCACGATCATTTCGGAGACGCCCAGCCGCGGGATCAGGATCGACGCCACCGGAGCGCCGTCCGGGAGGAGGACGTTGTTGAAGTCACCCTCGCTCACCGGAGCGGTTCCGGCCGCAAGCTGTGAGCGGAAGGAATCGCGCAGCTGCTGCTGTGCAGCGAGATGCTGCACGGGTCCGAAGACCAGGAGATCGAGGATGAACATCAGCAGCAGCGTCGCCACGAGTGCGAGCACGCCCCGCACGAAGGCCTGCCATGGCGTCAGAGGTGCGCGCGGTCGCGGGAGCCGCGGCACGTAGGACCCCGGCCGGCGCGGAGGGCGCGGCGGCCGTGTGGGCCGTGCCCCCCGAGGAGGTCGCGGGGGAACTGCGGCGCTCGGCGGGGCGTCGTCGATCGTCGTCACGTCGCACTCACCGGCAGCGGTGCGGCGAAGATCCGGCGAACGACATACCACGCGAGAACCGAACCACCGATCGCGATCACGCCTGTCGCGCCCAGCCACGGGAAGACGAAGGCCACGGCATCACGCGTCACGGGACCCACCTGTACGCCGTCGATCGTCTCCGGCGGTGTCAGCGTCGCGTGAGCGTTGACGAACCCCCACTGGCCGACACCGTGGAGCTCGGTCGTGACCACCTGGATCGCTCCGGGCTTCAATCCGGTCACCGCGACATCGGCAGCGTCCAGTTCGCCGCCGAGCGGATTGGTCATCCAGAAGCGCACTGTGGCGTCGATCGAGCTCTGGGAGATGTTGCGCAGGCTGAACCACAGGATGACGGAGCCCTCAGCCGGATTCGCTGCGGCCTTGCCCTGCGACTCGAGACCGCTCATGTAGAGCACGCCCCCCACCACGGCACCGCCCGAGGTCGAGGTCGTGGTCGTCGTCGTGCCGGGCACCGACGACCCGCCGCTGGTGGCACCGCCACCCGCACCCGAGCCGGACGAACCGGAGCCGAGCGAGCCCGTGCCGGAGTCACCCCCGCCCGGGGTGGTCGAGGATTCGGTCGACGAGGCGCTCGGAGTGGGCGTGCTGCCGTCGTCGACCGTGACCGAGACGTTCCCCCCACCCTGGGATGAGTCATCCGCCGAGGCGGCACCACCACCGCCGAGTGACCAGAGGACACCGAGCAGTGCGCATACGGCGACGACCCCGCCCGCACGGCTGCGCCGTGACGTCACGACGACGTCCCTACGGAGGGGCTCGCCAGTTCAGATTCCCGCGCCGCAGCGTTCTCCGACTCCATGTAGTCGAGCCACGCCTGCGCGCGCGCCTCCTGGCGACGACGCCACCAGCGCACGGCGAAGAACGCCAGGACCGCGAGGGCAATGACGATGAGAAGGATCCAGGGCGGTGTGAAGATGAAAGTGTCTCGTGAGATGACGGGTGCAGGTACCCCGAGCGAGGCGTCCTGCGTCTGGACGAAGGGACTCACGGTGACCCCGGGGTTCACAAAACCCCACTGCGAGACGCCCGACAGCGGGACATCGATGGCCGCCGCCGACCCCGGGAGGAGCTCCGCCAACGGCGACGAGGCGGTCGCACCGACAGGAATACCGAACCACGTGTGAACCGCAGCCGTCGTGTTCGCAGCGAGAGCGATGTTGCCCGTGTTCTTCACGACGTAGTGAAGCGTCACAGAACCGGCGAACGGATTCCACCAGTCCCCGTTCCAGTCGGCGCTGATGCTCGCCACCGACAGCATCGGTTGAAGCTGGCCCGCGACGCGGGCGTACAGCCGGGTGGCGACACGGCGGTCCAGGCTCACCTCGGCTCCGGGCGTGACGACCGAGGCGAGAAGTCCACCGACGTGGTCTCCGGGAGTCGCGTCCGCCGGCACGTCGAGGCTGAAAGGAACCGCGCGGCTCGTGCCGGGTGCGAGCTCGAACGAGATGCGACCGCTCCCATCCGCGAAGTGCACCCAGGTGCCGATTCCGGTGGGCTGCTGCGAGGTCGGAAGAAGGGCGTAGTCACCTTGCGCGTCGTTGAACGCGTCAGTACCGACGACGGTGAAGGTCTGCGCCGTGGTTCCCGTGTTCGACACGAGGAACGTGTCCTTCACCTGCTGGCCGGGGTTCGCCTCGTACGAGAATCGCGTGCGCCCGTCAGGCTTGCCGTCTGCCCCCGCGGGAACCGTGGAGATGCCCACCTCGTCGGCATGCGCCGCAGCAGGCGAGAACATGAGGGCACCGGTCGCCGCCACCAGGGAGACGAGCGCGATCGACACGGTGCGTCGCAGGCGCGAGGTGAGGAGAGGGAGGGCAGAAGACACGGATAGATCTTTCGCTGAGGTCGTGACGCACGAGCGGCGCGGACGTTGCGTGGGAGTGAACGGAGCGTGATCGAGGAGCGACTCAGCCTGCCGGTGCGGACCACGTCCACGACGAGCTGCTGGGGTTGTCGTTCGCCGTGATGCTCACGGAGGTGAAATCGGTCTCGATCACCGCGCCGTTCGCATCGAGGAAGGCGATCCCGAGCGAGTAGTCCCCGCCGCGTCGAGCCACCGCCCGGGTGCCCGACGGGTCGCCGCTGCCGGCAGTCGTCAAGCCGCTGATCTTCAGGTTGGGAAGCAGCACGCCGTCGGATGTGATGCCCAACCACCCCGACGCGTTCCACGCCGAGGGAGTGCGCTCGTCCCCCCGAGGGGAGAGGAACGTCGCCGCGGACGTCGCTCCCGCGGGTGCGGCGAAGGGATGCGAGAAGGTCGTGTCCGATGACGCCGGCGAACCGAAGACGTCCTGGTCCCATCCCGCTGTCGAACCGGGTGCGAGCGTTTCCCCGTCGACCCCGATGACGTACAAGGCGTGGGCCGAGGACGCCGCTGCGGTGTCCGTCGACGAACTCGGCACCGCAGCGCTGGTGGCCGTGCAGGCGGAGAGGCTCAACATCACACCGAGGGCGAAGACGGCGGCCGGCATACGACGGGACGTGCCACGACGGGAAGCGAGGAAGGGCATGGAAATCGACGGGTGCTTTCTTGAGTCTGGGAAGCGGCGCTGCCGCGGATGCACTGTGTGGGGAAGGCGCTCGCGCCCTCCCCACACAGTGGGATGCCTCCGACTGTTCGCCGTCGGCTCTTCTCGGAGGGTTACTTCGAGGCGAGCGTCAGGGTCAGGGTCGAGGTGTAGGTACCCGACACGGCGTTGTTCGGCGCCTTGAAGGTCAGGTCCGCGTTGAGCGAGGTGCCGACGGCGAGCGTGCCGTAGCCGGCCGTCGCCTGCGCGAGCGTCGCCACCGGGTAGGAAGCCGAGCCCGCGACCTGAGCCGCACCGAGGGTGATGCCGTCGGTGACGCCGCTCACGATGGCCGGCGCGATGCCCAGCGCGCTCTTCGCGATGGTGTTGGAACCGCTGGTGAAGTCGGTGGCATCCGCCTTCAGGGTCCAGCCGAGGAGCGCGTTGCGGTCATCGGTCACCTTGATCGCACCGAGCGGGACGGCCGTGGTGGTGGCACCACGGGCAACCGCAGCGGCCGGCGTCAGGTTGATCGCCGCCGCGACACCCTCGAGCGCGAACTTGCCCGAGTTGGTGACGTCAGCCGACACCGTGCTCGAACCCGCGGTGGGGCTCGTCAGGGTGAAGGTGCCCCACGCGGCGTAGGTGCCGGTGTTCGGGTCGGTCAGCGCGACCGTGTGCTGCACACCGGGCGCGAGCGACGAGACATCCACCGTGGCGTTCCCGCTGGCGTCGGTCGTGACCTGGCCGAGCGAGGTCGGGGTCGACCACGCGTAGACGTTGAACGTCTTGTTCGCGTTGCCGGCACCGGCCGGAACCGTGATGGTCGTCGCACCCGACGCGGGGTTCGCGACGGTGACCTGGGTCGCCGCGTCCGTGGTCGAGGTCGGCGCCGTGGTGGGCGCGGGAACCGCGGCAGCGGTGATCCAGGCGTCGACGACGGCCGGGGCCGAGCCCGAGTCGGTCAGCGCGAGGCGCGTGCCCGCGGTCAGACCCGAGATCGAGGTGTAGATCGCCTTGCCCGACGCGTCGAGGGTGAGGGTCGCAGCCTTGGCGGTTGCGCCCTCGAGCCAGACGTCGACCGTCTTGTTCGCGTTGGCCGAGGTCGCGTCGAACTGCACCGCCGTGGCGCCGACGACCGCCGAGGCTCCCGACGTCGCAGCGAAGCTCGCGAAGTTGGGCTTCGGCGTGGCGGGAACCGGCACATCGAAGGTCCAGGTGGCGAGGTTCGCATTGGCGTTCGCCGTCACCGTGATGAAGGTGAAGTCCGTCTCGATGACGTGGTTGTTCATGTCGAGGAACGCGATGCCGAGCGAGTAGTCACCGCCGGCGTTCGCGACGCCGCCGCTGCCCGAGGGCGAGCCGAGGCCCGTGCTCGTGTTGGCGCTGGGCTTCATGTTCGGGAACAGGATGTTGCCCGTGTTGGTGCCGAGCGGGCCATACGCGTTCCAGGCCGAGATGTTCGACTCCTGGCCGCGCGGCGAGATGAACGTCCGCGCGGTCGCGGTGCCCGAGGGGATCGCGAACGCGTGGGTGAAATCGGGGTCGGATGCCTGCGGGTTACCGGCCACATCGTCGTTCCAGCCCTTGACGGTGCCCGCCGCGAGGGCGGAGCCGTCGCCGAGGTCGACGAGGTAGAAGGGGTGGGCCGACCCGACGGTCGGAACGATGGCCGCCGAGGCGGAGAACGCCGGTACCACCGCGAGAGTGGCCGAAAGCACAACCGCGCCGAGGCCGACGAGGCCACGCTTAGCGAGCTTGGTGTTCATGGAAGTTGTTCCCTGGTCCTTTTCTGATGTCGATCAGTTGTTGCGCGTGGTCGCGGTGTTGGTGGGAGCGGCGAAGCCGAACTTGAGCTTCACGGCCTTCGTGGTGGCGGGAGAGTTCGACGCACCCCAGTACGTGAGGCTCGTCGTCGACGACGTGTTGGTGAGGTCGAACACACCCTGGTCGTACGCCGAGTTGCCGGACGTGATCTTGGCGGTCGGCACGACGATGTAGACGGTGCGACCCCAGTCGGCGCTGTTGTAGTAGGAGGTGTTCGGCACGAGCGCCGGCGCGGTGCCCGTGAACGGTGCGACGGAGTCGATCGAGCCCACGGACACGCCCGACATCGTGTTGATGCGAGCCGCCCCGTTGACCTGACCGACGTAGTTCGCGATCGAGAGCGGGATGATCTGGATCTCGTTGGATCCGGGGGTCAGCACGCGTCCGTCGTTCTCGGGAGCGGTGTTGCTGCGGGTGTCCACGGCCGACCCGATGGTGGTGGTCGACAGACCGATCTTGCCGAGGAAGGTCGTCCACGTGCCCGAGCTGGTCTGAAGACCGACCGGGGTCAGCGTGTAGCCGGTGCCGCTGAGCACCGAGCTCGCGGCGGCGCTGCTGTTCGCCGAGTAGATGGCGGTCAGCTGGGCCTTGGTGAGGCCCTGAATCGCAGCCGTCGCCGCCGCCGCGTCGCCGCCCGATGCCGAGCCCACCTTGAACATGTAGCCGATGGCGTCCTGACCGAACGGCACGTACGTGAGGTTGGTCCCGGCAGTGCCACCGACGGACGACGAGCGCGCGAGGTCGACCTGACCGGACACGTTCACCGAACCGGTGCCATAGCCGTAGGCGGGAGTCTGGGTGGAGCCGGACATGAAGGCCGTGCCGCCGTTGGAGGCGATGAGCGCGTTCCGACCCGCGCCGGAGCCGTTCGGGCGGTCGAAGACCGGGCCGAAGGGCTTGGTCTGGATGCTGCCGACGCCGCCGGTCACACCGAGGGTGAAGGCGTCCCACGACGCGAGCACCTTGCCCGCGCCGCTGACCTTCACCGACGCGCCGGAGATGGTCGTACCGTTCGCGATGGCCGCAACGGCGTCCTGCAGGGTGTCGGAACCGACGATGGAGTAGCCATCGGAGACCGGGTCAGCGTGAGCCGCGGTCGCCGCGCCGAAGCCGGCGATCGCGACTCCGAATGCCGCGCCGAACGCGGCGATCTTCTTGAGTGTCAACTCAGTACCTTTCGGGTGTAGTGGTGATTCGGTGTTCAGTTGCGTACTTCTGGGACAAGCGGTATTGCGGGAGGGGGGATGCTCATTCGCGACCGGGGTCGCGGGTCTAGAGGCGTCTGCGGAAACGTCCCAAGATGGGGAACGCGAACGCACACGCAAGGCCGCCGGCGAGACTCGCGGGAACGGCGGCGGCGATGCCGCCCACCGCGGGGTCAGCCGGCGTGGTCGTCGCCGCGAGGGCACCCGACGGCGACCCCGAGGCGGACGGCACGGGGGCGGGGGCAGCGCCATCCGTCGTCGACGACGTCGAGGTCGACCCGAGCGTCGGCCCCGACGAGTTGTTGTAGACGTTCGGCTGCGAGCCGACGTACGACGGTGCCGGGGTCGTCGTGGACGAGGGCACCGCGGGAGCGGTTCCGTTCTGGATCGCGGTCGCGGCCGCTGTCGCGGTCGAGATCCACGCGGCCGGCAGCGGGGCGAACCCGTCCGGGAGCGCGCCGACCGACGTTCCAGGTGTCTGTGCAGCTGGGCTGACAGCGAACGTGATCAGCGACGCGTACGCGGAACGGAGCGCCGGGCTCGTGATCACCGGATTGTTCGCGGCGTACACGGGCATCGTGAGTGGATAGGCGTCAGCGGCGGCCTTCGCGGCGGTCGAGGTCTGATCGAGCTGGAGAACGCGAGATCCCGAAGACGGCGAGGTCATTGCGGCCGCCGCTGCGGTCATGCCCGCTGTCGTCGGCGCGACGAACTTCCCCGCTGCGTTGAGCAGCGACGCCGTCACCACCTGGTAGCGATCTGCCGCGGATGCCGTGGTCAACCCGATCAGCCGCTGCGATCCCGGGAGCATTCGCGGGACCTTCGTGTACTTCGGGGGCACGGAGTTCGGGTCCCAGGGACCGGGTCCCTGGCCATCGCCTCGGAGCGTCAGATACGCGACACTCGTCAGATCACTCGCGTACGGACGCCACGTGATCACGTTGATCGGGTCCTGATTCGGCGGGTCGTACTCGACGGGATCCGCTTTCGGGAAGTCCTCGCGGTCGAGGGAGAAGGCCGCCTTGGTGGGGTTGATCGTCGGGTCTGTCGAATAGTACGGGTTGACGACCATGCCCCACGGATCGGGCTTGCTCGCGAGAAAGTCCCGGGCGGAGGGATCGGACGCGATGTACGCCCAGATGGCACGCGCGGCGTCGGAACGCCCCTGAGGCACGATGATGTCCGCGATCGGGGCACCGTTCAGCGCCTGCGAGCGCCACTCGGGATCGTTGACGGCGAGGAAGTCTTCGTCCTGCGTGATGTTGTACGGATGATTGCCGGTCAGGTACTTCGTGTCCGCTCCCGTGGGAAGGGACGAGAGGTAGGAGTTCGTCAACAGCTTTGCCAGCAACCGGGGAGTGAGGTTGATGGAGGTGAACGGCGTGCGCGCCGCATCGACGTACTGCTGCGGAACCGTCTTGTCGAGTGGGTTCGGGAACCGGTCGATCGCGATGGACACCGACAATCCCGTGAGCGCGACCGGCGCGTACTGGAGGGGATCCGGCGTCGATCCGTCCGTCGTCAGCGGGTAGCTCGTCAATGCGAGCGGCGCGTCCGTCGTTGTCGCCGCGTTCGCCACCGCATCCGACTCCGCGCCGGTGATGAGTGAGTACACGGACCCGCCGGCCTGTGTGCAGACAACGGGCTGCCACGAGTTGACCGCGAGCGCCGCCAGTTCGCTTCCCTGTACCTGCTTCTCTGTCTGCCCGATCGGGCAGCGCGAGCCGACCGGCGTGAATCCGAGCTTCACGGCCAACGCATGCCGCCAGGAGTCGATGAACAACCCCGACTGGGTGATGTTGACCGATCCGTTGTCGGAGGTTCCCCGCGGGAGCACGACGAGCCAGCAGCTCGCACCCGTGGTCACACTGCCCGTCGTCACGGCAGAACCGCAGCCGAGCGCATCCGACTGCACCGCTGTCTGCACCTCGAAGCTCACTGACCCCTTGCCGTCGTTGCCGGAGCCGGCCCAGGGAATCTCATTCGTCGTATAGGACGTGAAGAACTGGTTGTTGTTGACGTCGACGCTCGTGTCGATGACGTTGGCCTTGGTCGCGGGATCGACCTTCACGCCGTCGACCCGGGCACCGTTTCGCGCGACGAAGGGGATCGCCGTATACGGAGGAAGGAACGACACCTTGCTCGCCGCCGAGTACGGCTGGTCCTCCGTCGGGATGTCGGCGAGCGCCGTGCTGCGGTAGGCGTCCCGCGTCGCACCGACCGCTCCCGTCCCGCCGTACTCGCACGTCGTGCGGTCGGGACGCGAGGTGTCCGTCGGATCGTCACCCCAGCACATGAAGATCTGGAGGAAGTTCTCACCGCCGTTGCCGCCGGCGGACGGTGCGATCGACTTCTTGCCACCCGTCCACGTGAGCCTGATGCCCTGCGACGTGAGGTTCTGGGTCTGCGAGATCGTCACAGCGAGATCGGGCATCGGGGCGTTCGCGACATCCGGATCCTGCTGAGCCGACGTGATCGTCACTGCAGAGGAGGTGTCGGTCGCCGCGTGCGCCGGCGGTGCCGCCGCAATGCCGATCGCCGTGGTCGCGCCGAACGCGACGAGTCCGCAGATCAGCCCGACGGCGACGGACGCGATCCAGCGCTGGCGGCGCTGACGCGGGACGGTGGGCACGACGTTCCTCCTGGCAGGGGCGAGCGTTCACCCGAACGCTCTCAAGCTAAAAGCGGGTGGTGTATTGCCGATGAACCGACCGGTAACGACGACACTCGATCGGATCGTCGCCGGGCAAACGAGCCGAGTGCTCGTCGCGGACAGCTCGGGTCAGCGTCGACTGTCGGGTCTGCGTCCGCGTCGGCGAATCAGGGTGGGTGGCAGGATCACGGCGGCGAGAAGCAGCACCCCCGCGGCGAGCATGAGGTACTGCTGGGGCCCCCACCCATCCGATGCGAGCGTGAACGGGGCGGACACAGCAGCCTGCCCGGATGATCCGCCGGCGGACCCCGAGACGATGTTGCCGTTGGCGTCGTACACCGCTGTGCCCGTGCTCGCCCCGTCTGCGGTCGACCCGGTGGAGGTGCCGCCCGAGCCTCCCCCGGAGGAGGATGCGCCGCCGCTGGAGGAGTTGTTCACAGCCCCCGACCCCGTGGCGGCCGTCGACTGCTGCGCGCCACCGGTTCCGCTGGTGCACTGAGTCGGGCCCTGCTTGTCACAGGCGGCGGGCTGGGGTGCCGTCGAGGCCAGCTGGTTGCTCGTCGGTGAGTCGCCCGCCTTGAACGTCGGATTGTTGCAGTTGTTGAAGTCGACGCCGCCGACCGATCCCGGGATCTTGGCGACGACCGCCGATGCCGCCTGCACGAGGTTCATGGGCAGTGGCGAATAGCCGAGCGCGGCTGCCTGCTGCTGACCCTCGCAGATCATGTAGTCGGCGAACTTGCTGAGGGTCTTGCCCTTGTCCGTGGTGAAGACCTTGGTCGGCTGCAACGGCACGATCATGTACGAGTAGCTCGACATGGGGTAGGTTCGCGGGTCGGTGTTGTTGTACACGCCGGTGAGGTTCTGGGTGAGGTCCGGGTTGATCGTCGCCGCGAGCATCGCCACCGCGACAGATTGGTACGTCGGCTCGACGTAGTAGCCCGCCTTGTTGAGGACCTTCGCCACCGGGAATCCGGACTTCATCGCGTACGAATACTCGACGTACGTGATCGCCCCCTCGCCGTAGTCCTGACTCACATACCCCGCGACGCCGAGCGAGCCGTTCTGTCCTTTGAAGGTGGAGTTGACGGCGGGAAACTGCGATCGCATGCCGTACGTCCAGATCGACGAGTACTGGGTCGACATCCACAGCGTGAATTGCGCGCTCGTACCCGAGCCATCCGAGCGGTACACCGGCGTGATCGTCCGGTCGGGCATCGCGAGACCCGGGTTGTCGGCCTGTACTGCGGGATCGTTCCACTTCGTGATCTTGCCCGTGAAGATCTTCGCGATCACCTCACCGGACAACCGGAGATTGGTGACCCGCTTGCCGCCGATCTTGAGGTTGTACATCAGCGACGTGCCGCCGGCGACGATCGGCATGTAGGCGTACGACACGGGCGGGACCTCGGCTGCCGAACCGTCCTCGGGCTTGGACTGGAAGGGGATCTCGGAGATGGCGAAATCGACGGTCTGGTTGATGAAGTCGGTGCGACCGGCGCTGGAGCCGGTTCCCGAGTAGTTCACCGTCATGCCGTAATTGCTCGCCACGTTCTTGCGCCACTGGTCGAGGGCGTTCTGCGACCAGGTGGATCCGGATCCGGAGATCGGCGCGTACGAGTCCGCGGTCGCGGGCGTCGCGATCGTCAGCAGGAGCACGACGGCGGCGAGCGCGGCGGCGAGGCGGGTCCGGACGTTCACGAGGGGTTCTCTTCCGACGGCGGTGTGACGGGTGGGGTGAGGTCGGGCGATGACGGATGCTGCGCGGCATCCGGTTCCGCCCGCCGATCAGCTTCTCGCTGGGCCATTCGCCAGCGGAGATCTGCGGGAGGCTTGCCCTTCGGCTTGCGGGGAGCGCCGGTGGGTGGGGGCGCCTGGGCGAGCGCGATCGCGACCTGCGTGTCCGTGATGCGCTCGAGGTCGCGCGCGGACGCTGCCGCCGCGGCTCGACGCTGACGATCGGACAACTGGCCGGCACCCGATCCGCCGATGAGGCGGGCGACGATGAACAACGTCAGCACCAGGAGCACGAGCACGGCCGCGGCCCCGAATCCGCGGGAGATCATGTTGGGCTCAGGCGACTTGACGAAGTCGAACACCTGGAGCGGAAGCGAGATCATCGGACCCTGGAAGGGATTGAGGTTCATCTCCGCGGTGACGCCCGAGGTGAGGAGCACCGGCGAGGTCTCGCCGATTCCTCGCGCCGTTCCGAGGATCACCGCCGTGACGAGCCCCGAGCGCGACGTGGGCAGAACGACATGCCAGACGGTGCGCCAGCGGTTCGTGCCGAGAGCGTAGGACGCCTCGCGCAGATTGTGGGGCACCAGACGCAGCTGCACATCCGAGGCCCGGATGATGATCGGAAGCATCATGACGCTGATCGCGAGTGTCGCGGCGAAGCCGGATCGCTGGTGGGTGATGAGGGTGACGACGGCCGCGTAGACGAACAGACCCGCCACGATCGACGGAAGCGCCGTCATCGCGTCGGAGATCGTTCGCACGAAACGGGCGAACGGTCCGCCGATCTCGTTGAGGAAGACGGCGGTGGCGATCCCGAGGGGAATCGTGATCACGAGCGCCATGCTGATCTGGATCAGCGTTCCGACGATCGCGTGAGCCACTCCACCGACACTCAGCGGGTCGAGAGGACCGGCGAGCGTCATCGTCTGCACGAAGAAGTTCGGGTTGATCAGCGCCGGGAGACCGCGGATGACCGTATAGCCCAGCACGAAGATCAGTGCGCCGAGGAGAAGGACCCCGGCCGAGTAGAACAGCGTGGTCATGATGCGGTCGGTGACGGCCAGGCGATCGGCGCGCAGGGATGCGAGCACCGCGTAGACCAAGAGGAAGGCGAGGAAGGCGACGACGATCCAGCCGACGTAACCCGTCATGGGCGTCAGCCATCCGAACAGCAGCGTGGCGATCGCGAAACCGGCCGCGGCGGCTCCGAGCACGTTGAACGTGTCGTCGAGAGGGATGCCGCGGAGGTCGCGCTTCACCCCGATCGTCGGGGACTCTCGACGGGGCGTGTGTGTACGCCGAGGCACCGCATCCTCGCCGGACGGGTCCCGCAGCTCGCCCGTCTCCCCGGACTCGATGATCGTCATCAGCTCTCCGCCCCGGATCGACTCCGAGCGACGATCATCGACGCCGTGAAGTTGACGATCAGAGTGAGGATGAACAGCACGAGCCCGGCCGCCATCAAGGCGGACAGCCCGAACTGGGTCGCCTCGCCGTACCGGAGGGCGATCAACGCCGACACCGAATTCGTTCCCGACTTCAGCACCTGCCAGTTGATCGAGAAGATCGGCGAGATGATCATCACCACCGCAATGGTCTCGCCCAGTGCACGCCCCAGTCCGAGCATCGTGCCGCCGATGATGCCGCCGCGCCCGAAGGGCAATACGACCGTGCGGATCATCCCCCACCGGGTCGAACCCAGCGCGAGTGCGCCCTCGCGCTCTCCGAGCGGTGCCTGCGAGAACGACTCGCGCATGATCGAGGTCTGCGTGGGCACGACCATGAGCGCGACCACGATGCCGGCGATGAAGGCCGACGACGTGAACGCACCGGCGTCCGTGATGCTCTGACCCGAATCATCCGTGACGGCGAAGAACGGGATCCACCCGAAGTAGGTGGAGATCCATTGCGCGACCGGGATCACGTTCGACTGCAGGAAGAAGACACCCCAGAGGCCGAAGACGACGCTCGGGACTGCGGCCATCAGGTCGACGAGAGTGATCAGGAATCGCCTCGCCTTCGCCGGCACGATCTCGCTGATGAGAAGTGCCGTTCCCAGAGCAAGCGGTACCGAGATGCACATGGCGATCGTCGCGATAGTGATGGTTCCGAAGAGCACGGCGGCGATACCGAAGGTCTGCGTCTCGGGCGTCCATTCCTGCGTCGTGAGGAAGGAGAAGCCGGCGACACCGAGGGCGTCGCTCGCACGCAGAGAGAGGAACAGCCCCACCGCGAGCATGATCGCGACCGTCGTTCCGCCCGCGGAGTACGACACGGCGCGGAAGACGCGATCTGCGCGCACCGGCTTCGACCGGAGCGAGCGAGGGCGGGCGCCGCCCGCATCGGGCAGCACCTCCGTGAGAGCTTCGCTCATGAGCTGATTCCGTTCTCCGCCATGAAGCGAGCCAATCGGGACACCACGAAGTGTCCGGTCCGATGGTGAACCCGACGTGTACGCGAGATTGAGGACGAATATCGAGCTCGGGTGCGACGAGTTTCCGACTATCGGGTCGGCGTCGGCATGACCGTGGGGGTCGGCGACATCGTCGGGGTCGCCGACGGGGACGCGCTCGGAGTGGGCGGAGCATCGGGCGTCGGGGTCGGCACCGAGGCGGGTGCCACCGTGAGGGAGACCGCCGTGCCGAGCGGAACACTGCCCTGTGGCGCGTAGACGATGACCAGGTCGCCGGGGGACCCGCCGGACACGACGGCGCTCGGGAACCCGGCCGCGGTGAGGCGCGCGCCGGCGGTCGACGCATCGAGTCCGCGAACATCGGGCACCAGGTTGTTCCCGGATGCGACGCGCAGATCGATGGACACGCCGGCCACCACACGCGCGCCTGGCGCCGCGACGGAGGCGACGACCGTGTCGGCGGCGGCGGCGGCATCCACCAGATCGACGCGACCGACATGGAGTCCCGCCCGTTCGAGACCGGCGATCGCATCGGCCCGCGACAGCCCCACCACGTCGGGCACGGTCACCGTCACGACAGCAGGGCTGGTGGAGGGGGTGGGAGACACCGGCGGCGTCGAGGCGAGGGCGGCGGGCGATCCCCAGGCGGTCGGGGTGGCTGCCGCCGACAGCCCGACGATCGCGGCCCCGGTGACCAGAATCCCGGCGATCACCGCTGCCGCCGCTCCCCTGCGCCGCCAACGGGGGGAGACCGCCGTCCCTCCTCGGCGCGACGCGGACGGCGGTGGGAGGAGAGCGGTAGCCCCGACCGGCTCATCGCGGGTCGCGCGAGACGGTCGGCGTGGAGCGGGGGCCGGCGAGCCGGCGCCGCGTCCGACGCCGCGCAGCGCCGATCGCATGGCGGATGGGGCGTAGCGCGTGTCCGGCTGCTTCGCGAGGGCGCGCACGAGGATGCGTTCCAGGGTCGGATCCGCTCCGGGCAGCGCGTCGCCCAGTCGCGGCGGCGGCAGCGCACGGTGCGCGAACGAGACCGCGTCGCGATCACCGGCGAACGGCGGCCCCCCGGTCAGCGCGAACCAGAGCACGGCCCCGATCTGATACACATCACTCGCCTCGGTGACGGATGCGCCGGTCAGGTGCTCGGGCGACGCATAGGGCACGTTCGCCACCACGCCGGCGCCGGGCGCACTCAGGAGGGGATCGGCGCCGTGGGTCGATCGTCCGGAGACATCGGCGAGGCCGAAGTCGAGGAGTCGCACCGATTCGCGACGCACTCCGCCGTCGTCGAATGCCATGTCGACCATCACGTTGCTGGGGCTGATGTCCCGATGGACCACGCCGGCATCGTGCGCGGCGGCCACGACGCTCAAGAGCGCATCGGCCAACAGAACCGTGTCGGCGGCGCGCAAGGGGCCGTGAGTGCGCACGTGCTGCGCGAGCGTCACTCCGGGAACGAGCTCCATGGCGATCCATGCCACCGGCACATCACCACTCCGATCGACACCCCACTCGATCGCGGTGACGATCGCGGGATGCGGGATGGCAGAGGATGCAGCGACCTCTTCGAAGAACGCATCGCAGGCGGCGTTGTCCTTCGCGAGGTGGGAGTGGAGGAGCTTCAGCGCGACGACGCGGTCGGTCTGCTCGTCGTGAGCCTCGTAGACCGTCGCGGTGCCTCCGCTCCCCAGGGTCGTACCGATCCGGTATCGACCGCCCACGACCGACGCGGTCACGTCGCAGGCTCTCCCTCGGGCGGCACCTGCCCCGTACTCAGCATGTCGGCCCCCGCGCCGAGAATCGCGAGCGAGCGCACCGCGAGCGCACCTGCGTTGCGGGCTGTCACACGATTCTCGTACGCGCGCGAACCCACCAGGACGATGTCGTCGTCCAGCACCGCGAACCAGCGACTGGTGCGCGTCTGATGCTGCCGGGCGGCATGAACGATCAGCTCGGTCGCCCGTCGCGCGAGTGTCGCCGCATCGAACCCTGCAGCACGGTCGCTGGGATGCAGGCGGCTCCCGCGCGCGATCTCGCGATGATTCTCGCTGACCAGTCGCCAGCCCACCACGGACCCTGCCCGGCCGCGATCAGGCGGCGGCGTGACCAGCGCGCTCGTGCCGCTCTCGACGATGAGCTGCGTCGCGCGCAGCCACTCCTGCGCCACACGATCCTGCGTGCTCGCGAACCTGACGTAGTGCACCTGCGCAGCCACCTGGCACCCTCCTGTGAGTTGCGCCAGATGCAGCTGGACACGTCCGGGATCGTGCCGCCTCGTCACGACCGTCGCGCGAACGAAAGGTGAACGACGGGCGTCGGTATCGCAGAGGAGGCGTGAACCCCTCAGCCCGCGAGAGCCGCGGCCGCCGCCTGTGCCGCCGCGATCAGCGCCGTACGCTGCTCAGCGACCCGCACGGGCGCGGTGCCGCCGACGCCATCGCGTGACGCGACCGATCCCTCGATCGTGAGCACCTCGCGCACGGCGGGGGTGAGCAGCGGTGAGATCTTCGTGAGCAGGGCGTCGGAGGCATCCTCGAGTCCGATCCCTGCGGACTCGCACGCCCGCACGAGCGCACCCGAGATCTCGTGCGCGTCACGGAAGGGCACACCCGCGCGTACGAGCCAGTCGGCGACATCGGTGGCGAGCGAGAACCCCTGCGGCGCGAGCTCGGCCATGCGCGCCGTGTCGAAGCGCAGGGTGGCGACCATGCCGGTGAACGCCGGCAGCACGACCTCGAGGGTGGCGACCGAGTCGAACACCGGCTCCTTGTCCTCCTGCAGGTCGCGGTTGTAGGCGAGCGGCAGCGCCTTGAGGGTGGCGAGGAGCCCCGACACGTTGCCGATGAGGCGGCCCGCCTTGCCGCGCGCGAGCTCGGCGATGTCGGGGTTCTTCTTCTGCGGCATGATGCTCGACCCGGTCGAATACGCGTCGTCGAGGGTCACGAAGGAGAACTCGCGGGTGTTCCAGAGGATGATCTCCTCGGCGAACCGCGACAGGTCGATGCCGATGAGCGCGGCGATGAACGCGAACTCGGCGACCACGTCCCGCGAGGCGGTGCCGTCGATGGAGTTCTGGGCGGGCTCGGCGAGCCCGAGCTCGCGCGCGACGAGCGCGGGGTCGAGACCGAGCGTGGACCCGGCGAGCGCACCGCCGCCGTACGGCGACACACGGGCGCGCACCGCCCAGTCGCGCAGCCGCTCAAGGTCGCGCGTGAGCGCCCAGCCGTGCGCCTGCAGGTGGTGCGCGAGCAGCACGGGTTGCGCGTGCTGAAGGTGCGTGCGACCGGGGAGGATCGCCGTCTCGTGCGCCTCGGCCTGGGCGACGAGCGCGTCGATGAGCGCACGCACCTCACGCGCGATGACCGCGGCGTGATCGAGCAGGTAGAGGCGCACCAGGGTTGCGATCTGATCGTTGCGGCTGCGGCCGGCGCGGAGTTTGCCGCCGAGCTCGGCGCCGACCTCGGCGATCAGCGCCTGCTCGAGCGCGCCGTGCACGTCCTCGTCCGAGGGCTGGGCGACGAGCTCCCCCGACGTCACGGCCGCGAGGAGCCGGTCGAGGCCCGCGTGCATGCGCGCCGCCTCGTCGGCGCTCAGGTAGCCCGCCGCGGTCAGCGCGGTGGCGTGCGCGTGCGAGCCGGCGATGTCGTACGGAGCGAGCACCCAGTCGAAGTGCGTCGAGCGGCTCAGGGCCTGCAGCTCGGGCGACGGCCCGCCGGCGAAGCGGGCGCCCCAGAGAGCACCCTCATTGGTTCCGTGCGCGGACTCAGCGGTCACAGGTTCGACCCTTTCGTGCGGGATGGACGAGCGGATGCCGCGGCTCACTGCTGGCGCAGCAGCCACACCAGCAGGGCCTTCTGGGCGTGCAGGCGGTTCTCCGCCTCATCCCAGACGACGCTCTGCGGGCCGTCGATGACCTCGGCGTCGACCTCGTAGCCGCGGTCGGCAGGCAGGCAGTGGATGAAGATCGCGTCGGACGCGGCGAGCGACATCGTCTCGTTCGTCACCTTGTACGCGCCGAGGTCGCGCAGGCGCGCGAGCTTCTCCTCCTCCTTGCCCATCGACACCCAGGTGTCGGTGACGACCACGTCGGCGCCGGCGGCGGCCTCGAGCGGGTCGGTGTAGAGCGTCACCGAGCCTCCGGTCTCCTTCGCGCGCTGGTCGGCGTCGTCGATCACGTCGTCGCGGGGCGCGTAGGTGTCGGGCGAGGCGACGCGCACGTGCATTCCGGCGGTGACCCCCGCCAGCACGTACGAGTGGGCCATGTTGCTGCGCCCGTCCCCGAAGAACGCGAGGGTGAGCCCGGCGAGCTCGCCCTTGTGCTCCTTGATGGTGAGGAGGTCGGCGAGAAGCTGACACGGGTGGAAGTCGTCGGAGAGCGCGTTGACCACGGGCACGCGGGTGCCGCGGGCCATCTCCTCGAGCCCGGCCTGGGCGTAGGTGCGCCACACGATGGCCGCGACCTGGCGCTCGAGCACCCGGGCGGTGTCGGCGGGGGTCTCCTTGCCGCCGAGCTGGCTGTTGGCGGTCGAGATGATGAGCGGCGAGCCGCCGAGGTCGGCGATGCCCACCGCGAACGACACGCGGGTGCGCGTCGACGACTTGTCGAAGATCACGGCGACCGTCTGAGGACCGGCGAGCGGCTTCTGCGCCCACCGGTCGCGCTTGAGCTCGACGGCGAGATCGAGGATCTCGGCCTGCTCGACCGCTGTCAGGTCGTCGTCGCGGAGCAGATGGCGGGTCATGCGGACACCTCCGGGGAGAGAACGACGGATGCCGCGACCTCGGCGAGTGCGGCGGCGAACCGCTCGCGGAACTCGTCGATCTCGACATCGCCGATGATGAGGGGCGGCGCCAGCCGCACCGTGCTGTCGTTGGCCGCGTTCACGATGAGGCCGTGCCGCTGCGCGGCGGCGGTGACCTCGTTCGCGACGGGGTCGGTGAGGGCGACGCCGATGAGCAGCCCCTGACCGCGCGTGCCGGTGACGAGCGGCGAGCCGATCGCCTCGACGGCGGCGCGCACCTGAGCGCCCCGCAGGGTCGCCGCCTCGACGAGGCCGGCGCGCTCGATCTCGTGGAGCACCGCGACCGAGACGGCGGTCGCCAGCGCGTTGCCGCCGAACGTCGATCCGTGGGTGCCGGGGTAGAACAGCTCGCTGGCCGTCGGGAACGTGATCAGCGCGCCGATCGGGAAGCCGCCGCCGATGCCCTTGGCGACAGTGATCGCATCGGGCACGATGCCCTCGTGCTGGAAGCCGAACCAGGCACCGGTGCGGCCGGCGCCGGTCTGGATCTCGTCGATGATGAGCAGCGCGCCATGGCGTGCTGTGATCGCCCGTGCCGCGGCGAGGTACCCCTCGGGCAGCGGCACGACGCCCGCCTCGCCCTTGATCGGCTCGACGAACAGGGCGGCCACCGTGTCGTCGACGGCGGCCTCGAGGGCCTCGATCGTCGACGGCAGGAACTCCACGCCCGGCACCATCGGCTCGAACGGCGCGCGCATTCCCGGCTTTCCGGTGAGCGCCAGCGTGCCCATCGTGCGGCCGTGGAACGCACTCTCGAGCGCGAGGATGCGCGGCCGCGCGCTGCCGCCGTGGAGACGGGCCAGCTTGAACGCGGCCTCGTTGGCCTCCGCCCCCGAGTTGCCGAAGTACACGCGGCCGGCGGGGCCGGTACCGGCGAGCCGCTTCAGCAGCGCCGCGAGCTCGAGCTGCGGCGGCGTGGCGAAGTAGTTCGACACGTGGGCGAGGGTCTGCGCCTGCCGGGTCACCGCGTCGACGAACACCGGGTGGGCGTGCCCGAGGGCGTCCACAGCGATGCCGGCGAGGAAGTCGAGCAGGCGGGTGCCCGCGGCATCCCAGACGTAGGCGCCCTCGCCACGGGTCAGCAGGGCCAGGCGGTCGCCGGAGTTGCGCACCAGGTCACGCCCGGCGGCCTCCTGCCAGATCTCGGTCTGCGCGTCTGCGTCGCTCATTTCGCCACCACTTCCGTTCCGATGCCCTTCTGAGTGAAGATCTCGACGAGCACCGAGTGCGGCACCCGTCCGTCGATGATCGCCGCCGTCTCCACGCCGCCTTCGATCGCGTCGAGGCACGCCCGCATCTTCGGGATCATCCCCGACTCGAGCGACGGCAGCATGGTGCGCAGCTCCTCGGCCGTGAGGCTCGAGACGAGCGACTCCCGGTTCGGCCAGTCGGCGTAGAGCCCCGGCACGTCCGTGAGGATGACCAGCTTGGATGCCCCGAGGGCCACCGCCAGTGCGGCGGCCGCGGCATCCGCGTTCACGTTCAGCGACTGCCCGGGGTGGTCGAGGTCCGGGGCGATCGAGGAGACGACCGGGATGCGGCCCGCCGTCACGTGGTCGAGCACCGGCTGCGGGTCGACCTCGACGATGTCGCCCACCCGGCCGAGGTCGTGCTCGACCCCGTCGACGAGCACGCCGCGACGGCGCCCGCCGAACAGGCCCGCGTCCTCGCCCGACAGACCCGCGGCGACCGGGCCGTGGGCGTTGATCTTGGCGACCAGCTGCGGGTTCACCTGACCGGTGAGCACCATTCGCACCACCGAGATCGCCTCGGTGGAGGTCACCCGGTAGCCGCCCTTGAACTCGGTCGGGATCGCGAGCCGGTCGAGCATGTCGGAGATCTGGGGACCGCCGCCGTGCACGACGACCGGCTTGACCCCGACGTAGCGGAGGTAGGCCATGTCGGCGGCGAAGGCGTCCTGCAGCTCCTCGGAGACCATCGCGTTGCCGCCGTACTTGACGACGACGATCTGGTCGCGGAAGCGACGCAGCCAGGGCAGCGACTCGATGAGGGTCGCCGCCTTCGCGGAGGCCTCGGTCGGGTCGGTGTCTTGCAGGGCGGGATCGGTCATGAGGCGTACGCGCTGTTCTCGTGGACGTAGTCGTGGGTGAGGTCGTTGGTGAGGATCGTCGCCTCGGCGGTGCCGACCTTCAGGTCGATGAGCAGGTCGGTGGCGCGCGGGGCGAGGTCGACCTCCTCGCGGGGACGGTCGGGTCCGCCCTGGCTGCACACGCGCACGCCGTTCATCCACACGTCGACGTCGTACGGGTCGAACGCGGCCGCGGTGGTGCCGATGGCGGCGAGCACACGCCCCCAGTTCGGGTCGTTGCCGAAGATCGCGGCCTTGAACAGGTTGTTGCGCGCGACGGAGCGCCCGACCTCGACCGCGTCGGTCTCGCTCTCGGCGCCGACCACGCGGATCGTGATGTCGTGGCTCGCGCCCTCGGCGTCGCCCTGCAGCTGCCGGGCGAGGTCCTGGCAGAGGTCGGCGAGCACGGCGGCGAACACGTCGAGATCGGGATGGATGCCGGTGGCCCCGTTCGCGAGCAGGGTGACCTGGTCGTTCGTCGACATGCACCCGTCGGAGTCGAGCCGGTCGAAGCTCGTGCCGGTCGCGCGGCGCAGGGCCGCATCCGCCTCGGCGCTCGTGAGCTCGGCGTCGGTCGTGATGACGACCAGCATCGTCGCGAGGCCGGGCGCCAGCATCCCGGCGCCCTTCGCCATACCGCCGATGGTCCACCCGTCGTGGGTGCGCACCGCGCGCTTGGGCCGGGAGTCGGTGGTCATGATCGCGAGGGATGCCGCCTCTCCCCCGTCGTCCGACAGCGCCGCCACGCCCTCCTCGACGCCCGCGAGAACCTTGGCCCGGAAGACCTCGTCGCCCGTGCCGATGAGGCCCGTGGAGCACACGACGACGTCGCCGGCGCTCACCCCGAGGAGCTCGGCGGCCTTCTCGGCGGTCTGATGGGTCGTCTGGAAGCCGAACGATCCGGTGAAGCAGTTCGCCCCGCCGGAGTTCAGCACGACCGCCTCGATGACGCCGTCCGCGACGACCTGCTGCGACCAGATGATCGGGTTCGCCTTGGCCCGGTTGCTCGTGAACACGGCGGCGCCCACCTTGCGTGGGCCGCGGTTGACGACCAGCGCGACGTCGGGCTTGCCGGTCGACTTCAATCCGACGGCGACGCCGGCGGCGGCGAATCCCTGGGCGGCGGTGACGCTCACGGGGCGACTCCGTTCACGGTGAGGGCGCGGTCCTCGGGGAGGCCGAGCGCGATGTTCATGGACTGGATGGCGGCACCGGCGGTGCCCTTGGCGAGGTTGTCGACCGCGGCGGTGACGACCACGCGGTTCGCGTCGCGGTCGATCGCGAGGGACAGCAGCGCCGTGTTCGCCCCGAGCACGTCGGCGGTGCGCGGCAGCACCCCCTCGGGCAGCAGCTGCACGAAGGTCTCCCCCGCGTAGGCGCTCTCCCACGCGTCGCGCAGCTGCGCATCCGTCACGCCCGCCCGGATGGGGGCCGTCGAGGTCGCGAGGATGCCGCGGGCCATCGGGACGAGCACGGGCGTGAACGAGATGCGCACGTCGTCGGCGCCGGCCCCGCGCAGCGCCTGCTGGATCTCGGGGATGTGCCGGTGCGTGCCGCCCACGGCATACGGATTCGCGGTGCCGAGGATCTCGCTCGCGAGCAGGTTCGTCTTCAGGCTCTTGCCCGCGCCCGACGGCCCGACCGCGAGCACGCTGACGAGGTCGGTGGCGTCGATGACGCCCGCCGCGACGCCGGGCGCGAGGCTGAGGCTGACGGTCGACGCGTTGCAGCCGGGGGCCGCGATCCGGGTCGCGCCCACGAGGTTCGCACGCTGCTTCCCGGTCGCCACGGCGAGCTCCGGCACGCCGTAGGCCCACGGCTCGTGGAAGTCGCCGCCGTAGAACCGGGCCCACGCGGCCGGATCGGTGAGCCGGTGATCGGCACCCGCGTCGATGACGAGCGCGGAGTCCTTCAGCGCGTCGGTGTACTGACCCGACTGCCCGTGCGGCAGCGCGAGGAAGACGACGTCATGGCCGGCGAGGATGTCGGGCGTCGTGTCCTCGAGGGTGAGGTGCGCGAGGGAGCGCAGGTGCGGCTGGTGCGCGATGAGCGGCTGGCCGGCGTTCGCGTGCGCGGTGACGGTCGTGATCTCGACATCGGGATGGGCTGCGAGGATGCGCAGCAGTTCACCGCCCGCATAACCGGAAGCGCCGGAGACGGCGACCGAGAGCGTCATGGATTCCACCTTAGTTTCTGGGAGGGATGCCGCTCATGCACAGAGCACGCGCGGCGAGGGCCGAACGCGGCGACACCCGCGACGGCTCCCGGAAACGGGGGACGCAGGGGTCGCCTAGAGTCGGCGGCCGCCGCGGCGTCGGCACGCGCCACCGAGGCTCACGGGGAGCACTGCGAGGTGGAGGGACGCCGACGGCATGCCGCGAGGGTATCGGGATGCCGCATCCCCCCGCAAATCCGGGCCGTCACCCGGCGTCGAGGTGGGCGTCGAGGAAGGCCTGCACCCGCGCCCAGGCGTCGGCCGCCGAGGCTGCGTGGTAGCGGCGGCCCTCGTCGTTGAAGAACGCGTGCGCGGCATCCGGGTAGACGACCGTCTCGAGGGCGACACCCGCCTCGCGAGCCGTCTGCTCGACTGCCGGGAGCGCCTCGATGAGCGACGGATCGTGCTGTCCGTAGAGCGCGAGCACCGGCGCCGTGATGCGCCCGAGCTGCTCGGCGCCCGGCGCGGAGCCGTAGAACGGCAGCGCCGCGCGCACGCGCGGGTCGGCGGCGGCGAGGAGGAACGCGAAGGTGCCGCCGAAGCAGAAGCCGATGACCCCGATGCGTCCGTCGACGCCGGGTTCCGTGGCGACGAGGTCGACGACGCCGGTGAGGGCCCCGACCGCCCACCCGGCGTACTCGGGAGCCCGGGCCCCGGTGATCGCGTCGCGCATGCGGGGCTGGGCGGCGACCCGCGCCTCCTCGTCGTCGCTGTTCATGATCGCGAACAGCTCGGCGCCGATCGAGGGCTCGATGCCGCCACGGCTCAGGATGTCGGGGGCGGCGGCGAGGTAGCCGAGGGCGGCGAACCGGTCGGCGACGTCGCGGATGTGGTCGACGAGCCCCCAGATCTCGTGGATCACGATGACCGCTCCGCGCACGGGCCCGTCGGGCCGCGCCAGGTACACGTCGATCGCGGGGCCGTCGGGGGTCGGGATGCTGCGCGTCTCGGTCATGCCGCCACGCTACGCCCGCGCGCTATGCACGGCGTGCACGTCACTCCCGCAGGGTCGCGCCGAACCGCTCGGTCGCCACGGCCACGCCCGCGAGCTTCGCCTCCGTCGCCTCGGCCGCGGTGAGCGTGCGGTCGGGGGCGCGGAAGCGCAGCGCGAAGGTGAGGCTCTTGGTGCCCTCGGGGAGACCCTGCCCGCGGTAGTCGTCGACGAGACGCAGCGACTCGAGCAGGTCGCCCGCACCGGCCACGAGCGCGGCGGCGAGGTCGGCGGCGGCGAGGTCGGCGTCGACGATGAGCGAGACATCCTGCGTCGCCGCCGGGTAGCCCGAGAGCGACGGGGCGACGGTGCGGGTTCCGGCGGCGGCGACAAGGGCGTCGAGATCGAGCTCGGCGACCGTGACGCGGCCGGGCAGGTCGGCGTCGGCCGACACCTGCGGCAGCAGCTCGCCGACGTAGCCGATCTCCACGCCGTCGACCGACAGCACGCCGGCACGCCCCGGGTGCAGCGCCGCGCGCTGCGCCTGGGCGACGTCGATCGTGACGCCGGCAGCGGATGCCGCGACCCGCACCGCGTCGAGCACCTCGGGGAGTCCGGCCGCCTCGGCCGACCGGCCCGGCTGCTTGGGCGCGACGTGACCGGTGACGAGCACGGCGAGGTGGCGACGCTGCGGTGGGATGCCCGCGTCGAGCGCCGCGAGCGTCGCGGCGTCGGGACGTGCGGCGGCGGGCGGCACGTCGGCCGTGCCGTAGACGACGCCCGGCTCCGGGAGGAACACCGCGCCGGTCTCGAACAGCGACAGGTCGCCGAGGCCGCGCGCCGCGTTGCGGTGCGCGACGACGAGCAGTCCCGGCACGAGGCTGCGCCGCAGCGCCGGTGCGAGTCCGTCGAGCGGGTTGGCGAGCAGCACGCTCGGCACCGCCTCGCCGTCGGCGGAGCCGTGCAGCGTGTTCGCGTCGACCGTGGTGAACGGGAACGACGGCGTCTCGACGAAGCCGGCGGCGGCGAGCGCGTTCGACACGCGACGGCGGGCCGCCTGCGCAACGGTCCAGCCGCGACCGGTCGGAGCGACGGGGAGCACCGCGGGGATGCGGTCGTAGCCCTCGATGCGGGCGACCTCCTCGGCGAGCGTCCACTTGTCGGTGAGGTCGGGGCGCCACGTCGGCGCGATGACCAGCCTGTCGTCGCCCTGGTCAAGCACGGTGGCGCCGATCTTCTCGAGCGCGCCCGTGATCTGGTCGTCGGTGTAGTCGACCCCGATGAGCGCGGAGATGAATCCGTCCGGCAGCAGGATGCCGTCGCGCTGGTGTGCGGACTCGACCCTCGCGAGGCCGCCCTCGACCGCGCGCGTGCCGCCGGCGAGCTTCTCGAGCAGCTCGACGACGCGCTCGGCGGCGACCGACGCGACGTTCGGGTCGACGCCGCGCTCGAAGCGCCGAGACGCCTCGCTCGGCAGCTTGTGGCGACGCGCGCTGCGGGCGATCGTGACCGGGTCGAACGTCGCCGCCTCGACCAGCACGTTGCGGGTCGTCTCGCTCATCTCGGTGCTCGCGCCGCCCATGACGCCTGCGAGACCGATGGGGCCCGAGGCATCCGTGATCAGCAGGTCTTCGACATGCAGGTCGCGTACCTTGCCGTCGAGGGTCTCGAGCGTCTCGCCCGGCGCCGCCCGGCGCACGGTGATGCCGCCGGAGAGCTTGTCGAGGTCGTAGCCGTGCACGGGGTTGCCGAGCTCGAGCATGACGTAGTTGGTGATGTCGACGAGCACCGAGATCGAGCGGATGCCGGCCAGCGCGAGCCGGGCCACCATCCACGGGGGCGTCGGCCGCGACGGATCGACGCCGCGCACGACGCGTGCCGCGAACTGCGACGCACCGACGCGCCCGCGGATGGGTGCGGCATCCTCGATCGCGATCTCGACGCCCGCACCCGGGTCGACCCACCGCCCCTCGCGCGCGGGGTCGCGGAAGGCCGCACCGGTCGCGTGCGAATACTCGCGTGCGGCGCCGCGCAGCGACAGCGCATACCCGCGGTCGGGGGTCACGTTGATCTCCACGGCGACGTCGTCGAGACCGAGCAGGGCGATCGCATCGGTGCCGACCTCGGGGTCGAGGCCGAGCTCGGTGAGCCGCAGGATGCCGGAGTGGTCCTCGCCGAGGCCGAGCTCGCGCGCCGAGGCGATCATGCCGTCGGAGACGTGGCCGTAGGTCTTGCGGGCGGCGATCGGGAAGGGCCCCGGCAGAACTGCGCCGGGCAGCGTCACCACGACCTTGTCGCCCGCGAAGAAGTTGCCGGCGCCGCACACGATGCCGCGCACGCCGCCGTTCGCCTCGCCGACGTCGACCTGGCACCAGCGGATCGTCTTGCCGTTGGACTGCGGCTCGGGCTCGAACGAGACCACCTGGCCGACGACGACCGGACCGGTCACGTCGAAGGAGTGCACGTCCTCCTCTTCGAAGCCGACGCTCACGAACGAGGCGAGCACGTCCTCCGGGGTCGCGTCCGCAGGGACGTCCACATATTCACGCAGCCACGACAGCGGAATGCGCATCACACCACCATCCCGAACTGCTCGCTGAAGCGCACATCACCCTCGGCCATGTCGCGCATGTCCTGCACGTCGCTGCGGAACATGAGGGTGCGCTCGACCCCCATGCCGAACGCGAAGCCCGAGTACACCTCGGGGTCGAGGCCCGCCGCGCGCAGCACGTTGGGGTTGACCATGCCGCAGCCGCCCCACTCGATCCAGCGGGCGCCGCCCTTGAAGGTCGGATGCCACAGGTCGAGCTCGGCACTCGGCTCGGTGAACGGGAAGAAGTTCGCGCGGAAGCGCGTCTTCGCCTCGGCGCCGAACAGCTGCTTGGCGACGTGGTCGAGGGTGCCCTTCAGGTGCGCCATCGTGATGCCCTTGTCGACCACGAGTCCCTCGAACTGCGTGAAGACCGGCAGGTGCGTGGCGTCGAACTCATCGGTGCGGTACACGCGGCCGGGCGAGATGACGTAGATGGGCACATCACGCGAGAGCATGGTGCGCATCTGCACCGGGCTCGTCTGGGTGCGCAGCACCAGGTGGCGATCCACCGGGTCGACGTAGAAGGTGTCCTGCATCTGGCGCGCCGGGTGGTCGGGGTCGACGTTCAGCGCGTCGAAGTTGAACCACTCGTGCTCGAGCTCGGGACCCTCCGCGATCTCCCACCCCATGCCGACGAAGATGTCGCCGATCTGCTCCTGCAGGAGGGTCAGCGGATGCCGCGCCCCCACGCGCGTGCGCTGCGGCACGGCGGTGATGTCGACGCGCTCGCCCTCGAGCTTGGCGGCGAGCTCCGCTTCGGCGAGCGCGGTCTCGCGGGCGGCGAGCGCCTGCGTGACCTGCCCGCGGGCCTGGCCGACGAGCTTGCCGAACTCCGCCTTGCGGTCCGCGGGCACGTCGCGCATGCGCGCGTTCAGGCGCGCCAGCGGCGAGCCCTCCGCGACGTGCGCCTGTCGCGCCGCCTTCAGTTCGGCGGAATCGGATGCCGCGGCGATCGCCGCGACCGCGGCCTCGGCCGCAGCCGTCACCGCCTCGGGCGTGATCTCGTTCTCGGGTGCGTCGGACACGGGAATCGAGTCTACCGAGCGCCCAGGCTGTCTCAGGGCGCGGGCGGGGCGCCTTCGGCGCGCGGGGCGGCGAGGGACTCCGTGGTCGTCGCGGGGGCCGCGGCATCCGTGCCCGTCGCTCGCGGCGACCGGCGGGTGCGGCGCTCGACGACGTACGCGACGTAGGAGAGCGCCAGGCACAGGGCGACGTAGATCGCGCCGGCGATCAGCGCCGAGGGGATCAGCGGCGAGCCGAACTGCGGATTCGAGCCCAGCAGACGCGCGTAGTAGAGCAGCTCGGGGTAGGTGATGATGAAGCCGAGCGCGGTGTCCTTGAGCGTGACGACCAGCTGCGCGATGATCACCGGCAGCATCGCGCGCAGCGCCTGGGGCAGCAGGATCAGGCGGAGCACCCCAGCCTTGCGCAGCCCGATGGCGTATCCCGCCTCCTTCTGACCGCGCGGCAGCGCCTCGACACCCGCGCGGATCACCTCGGAGAGCACGGAGCCGTTGTAGGCGATCAACGCGATCACCACCGCTCCGTAGCTCGGCAGCCGCAGCCCGAGCACGGGGAGCCCGTAGTAGAGCAGCAGCATGAAGACGAGCACCGGGATGGCGCGCAGCACCTCGACGACCGCGGTGACCGGGATGCGCACCCACGCGTGGTCGGAAAGACGCCCGATCGCGAGCACGAAGCCGAGCACGACCGAGCCGAGCGCGGCCGCGGCGAACGCCGACAGCGTCGCGATGGTGGCCTGTCCGAACTGCTCCCACACCCGGCTGTAGGTGAACAGCTCCCACTTCCGGGCAGAGAACTGACCGGTCTCGGCGAGACGCCAGATCGTCCAGGCGACGCCCGCGGCGACGACGAGCACGGTGACGACGCCGAGGATCCGGTTGCGCAGTCGCGCCCGAGGGCCGGGCACGTCGTAGAGGACGGAACTCATCGGGCCACCTTCCAGCGACGTTCGAGCACGCGCTGCAGCCACGCCAGCAGCAGCACGAGCACCACGAACACGACCATCACCCAGAGGATCGTGACGAGCTGGTTCTCCCCCAGCTCGCTCATGTTCGCGCGGATGTTGCCGAGGTTGACGACCGAGAAGCCGCTCGCCACGGTCGTGTTCTTCAGCAGGGCGATGAGCACGCTCATCATCGGCGGGATGACCGATCGGGTCGCCTGCGGCAGCACGACGTAGCCCATCACCTGCCCGAAACCCATCCCGAGGGCGCGCGCGGCCTCGGCTTGCCCGACCGGCACGGTGTTGATGCCCGAGCGCACGGTCTCGGCGACGTAGGTGGCCGTATAGATCCCGAGGGCGGTCGTCGCGAGCAGCACGAAGTCGGCACGGCCGGGCACGAGGAGCGGGACACAGAACGCGAAGAAGAACATCACGAGTGTGAGCGGGGTGTTGCGGATCCAGTTGACGTACACCGCGCCGACCGCGCGCGCGATCGGCACCGGGGAGACGCGCATGGCACCGACGATGAGCCCGAGGAGGAGGGCGATCGCGCCGCCGCCGAGGAACAGCACCAGAGTGCCGCGCAGTGCCTCACCCCACAGATCGGGGTAGTCGGTGAGGATGTTCACCGTCGTCGTCCTTTCGGAGGGAGCCGGGGCGGCCGCTGCGCGGCCACCCCGGCGATGATCACGAGACGGGATCGACGGCAGGCTGGGTGGCCTGCACGCCGGACGCGCCGAGGTTCTTCTCGAAGATCGCGGTCCAGGTCGACCCTCCGTCGGTGAACATCGTGTTGATGAATGCCGCGAAAGCGGTGTCGTCCTTCGCGAGCCCGACACCGTAGCGCTCGGTCGAGAACGGCTCCCCGACGACCTTCAGGTTGTCGGGGTCGGCCGCCGCGTACCCGATGAGAATGGCCTCATCGGTCGTCACCGCATCGGCCTGGCCGCTGATGAGGTTCTGGACGCACTCGGAGTAGCCGCTGAACTCGACCGTCTTCGCATCGGGGTGCTCGTCCTTGATGCGCTGGATCGATGTGGATCCGGTCGCCGAACAGACCGTCTTGCCGGCGAGCGCGTCGACGCCCGTGATCGAGTCGTCGGCCTTGCGCACGAGCAGTCCCTGGCCGGTCACGAAGTAGGGACCTGCGAAGTCGATCTGCTCCTTGCGACGATCGGTGATCGAGTAGGTCCCGACGTAGTAGTCGATCTGCCCGTTCTCGATGGCCTGCTCACGGTTCGCGGAGGCGATCGCGGTGTACTCGATCTTGCTCTCGTCGTAGCCGAGCGACGCCGCGATCCACCGGGCGATGTCGATGTCGAAGCCCGACCTCTCACCCGTGGTCGGGTCGAGGTAGCCGAGACCCGGCTGGTCCTCCTTGACGCCGATCTTGACGACGCCGGCGGCCGAGATCTTCTCGAAGGTCGGGCTGCCGGCGATCTCGACATTGCTCGCGACCTCGAACAGCGGCGCGGCCGAGGCATCCGCGCTTCCCGAGGCACCCGGGGTGCCGCTGTTGCACGCGGTGAGCGCGAGCGCCGCGACCGCGAGTCCCGCAGCCGCTCCCATCATTCGTCTGATGCGCATGTGAATCTCTCCTGTTTCGTATCTCTTCTTCTTCGTCCGGCGCCGGGGACGGGCGCGCGGGTCTGGGGGCGTCAGTGGGTGATGAGCTTGGAGAGGAAGTCCTTCGCTCGGTCGCTGGCGGGGTTCGTGAAGAACGCGTCCGGAGTCGCCTGCTCGACGATCTGGCCGTCGGCCATGAACACGACCCGGTCGGCGGCCTTGCGCGCGAAGCCCATCTCGTGGGTGACGACGATCATGGTCATCCCTTCGTGCGCGAGCGAGGTCATCACGTCGAGCACCTCGGTGATCATCTCGGGGTCGAGGGCGCTCGTGGGCTCGTCGAAGAGCATCACCTTGGGGGCCATCGCGAGCGCCCGGGCGATGGCGACACGCTGCTGCTGTCCGCCGGAGAGCTGCGCCGGCAGCTTGTCGGCCTGCGCCCCGACGCCGACGCGGTCGAGAAGTCGACGACCGGATGCCTCCGCCTCCGCCTTCTTCTGCTTCTTGACCTTGATCGGTCCGAGGGTGACGTTCTCGAGGATCGTGAGATGGGAGAACAGGTTGAACGACTGGAACACCATGCCGACGTCGGCACGGAGCGCCGCCAGCGCCCTCCCCTCGCTCGGAAGCGCCACGCCGTCGATCGCGATCGTTCCCGAGGTGATGGTCTCGAGCCGGTTGATCGTGCGGCAGAGCGTCGACTTCCCCGATCCGGAGGGGCCGATCACCACGACCACCTCGCCTCGGTTGACCGTCAGGTCGATGTCCTTGAGGGCGTGGAAATCGCCGTAGTGCTTCTGCACGCGCTCGACGACGACCAGCGGATCGCCGCGTCGCACGCTGATGTTCGATGTCGCCGGGCCGGGGGAATCCTGGGAAGACATGATGTCCACTCTATGAACGGGATGTGGACGATCGCGACCCGTGGCGGATTCTCCCAGGGGGATGTAACCTCCGCGGAACCTGCCTCGGCCGGCTTCCGCGACACGGCATCCGGCCGGTCAGCCGCGCTGGGCGAACGCCGATTCGTAGAGGCAGACGCTCGCCGCAGTTGCGAGGTTCAACGACTCGGCCTGCCCGTAGATCGGCAGGCGCAGCGCGGCATCCACCCACTCGAGCGCCTCATCGGGCAGCCCGTGCGCCTCGTTTCCGAACACCCAGGCGGTCGGGCCGTCGAGTTCCCCGGCTCGCCGCGCGTCGAGCAGATCGTCGCCCTTGACGTCGGCGGCGACGACGCGCAGTCCTGCCGCGCGTGCCGCGTCGATCACGTCTTCCAGTGACTCGACGCGCGCCACCGGCACGTGGAACAGAGACCCGGTCGTCGACCGCACGACCTTCGGGTTGTAGGGATCCACCGTGCGCCCGGTCAGAACCACCGCATCGGCGCCGACGGCGTCGGCCGCGCGGATGATCGTGCCGAGATTGCCCGGATCGCGGATCTCTTCGCAGATCGCGAGCAGTCGCGGTGCACGGGCGAGAACGTCGTCGATGGATGCCTCGTCCTGGCGGGCGACAGCGATGATGCCCTGAGGAGTGACGGTGTCAGCCATCGCCTCGATCACCGCGTCGGACGCGAGCTCTACGCGGAGCCCCGCGCGCGATGCCGCCTCGCGGAGGTCGGCGTGGCGATCCCAGGCGGCGGGCGTCGCATAGAGCTCGACCAGGCCGTCGGCACGGAAGGCGAGCGCCTCGCGCACGGCCTGCGGACCCTCGAGGAGGTACAGGCCGGTCTCGTCGCGCGCCGCCCGTTTGGCGAGCTTCGCGACCGCTCGGGCGCGCGGCGATCGGGGATTCTCGAGCACGCGGCCAGTCTAGAGCGGTGGGGTGCCTCGCCCGGGAACGACGAACGGGGCGCCCTCCCGAAGGAGGACGCCCCGTGCAGCGTGTGACGCTTAGGCCGAGACCTTGGGCGCGTTCACGTCGGCCGGAAGGGCGGCCTTCGCCGTCGCGACCAGCGACGCGAACGTCGCGGGCTCGTTCACCGCGAGGTCGGCCAGGATACGGCGGTCGACCTGCACACCCGCGAGGCCGAGGCCCTGGATGAAGCGGTTGTAGGTGATGCCGTTCTGACGGGCAGCGGCGTTGATGCGCTGGATCCACAGACGGCGGAAGTCGCCCTTGCGCTTGCGACGGTCGCGGTACGCGTAGACGAGCGAGTGGGTGACCTGCTCCTTCGCCTTGCGGTAGAGGCGCGACCGCTGGCCACGGTAACCCGAGGCGCGATCGAGGATGGTACGACGCTTCTTCTGGGCGTTGACGGCCCGCTTGACTCTAGCCATTTCTTGTCTTCCTCACGTGGGTCGGCGCGCTCAGCGGCCGAGGAGCTTCTTCGCGACCTTGGCGTCGCCCGGGGCGAGCACCTGCTCCTGCGACAGACGGCGGGTGCGCTTGGTGGGCTTGCCCTCGAAGTTGTGGCGCAGGTTGGCCTGCTGCTTCATGAGCTTGCCGGTGCCGGTGATCTTGAAGCGCTTCTTGGCACCCGAGTGGGTCTTCTGCTTCGGCATGTCGGTTTCCTTCTGTGTTGTGTCCCGCGGACGGGAATCGTGGCGCCCTACTCGGCCGGAACCGGAGCGGGCTGCTCGTCAGTGGGGGTGTCGCCGCGGGCGGCCGAACGGGCGGCCTCCTTGTTCGCGGCACGCTGGGCGTTCTGCTCCGCCTTCGCCTCGGACTTGTTCTTGTGAGGCGCGATCACCATGACCATGTTGCGACCGTCGATCGTGGGGTTCGATTCGACGGTGCCGAACTCGGAGACATCCTCGGCGAACTTGCGAAGCAGGCGCACACCCAGTTCCGGACGCGACTGCTCGCGACCGCGGAACAGGATCATCGCCTTCACCTTGTCACCCGACTTGAGGAATCCCTCGGCGCGCTTGAGCTTGGTGGTGTAGTCGTGAGCCTCGATCTTGAGGCGGAACCGCACCTCCTTC
Source organism: Microbacterium sp. 4NA327F11 (assembly GCF_005503465.1). NCBI lineage: Bacteria > Bacillati > Actinomycetota > Actinomycetes > Micrococcales > Microbacteriaceae > Microbacterium > Microbacterium sp. 4NA327F11. The sequence goes on from NZ_SCOB01000005.1 coordinate 120,168, forward strand.
AAGACCGTGTTCGCCTGATTGCGCCGGGCCTCCTTGGCCTTCTGCGCGGCCTCGTACTTGAACTTGCCGTAGTCCATGATCTTGACGACGGGCGGCTTCGAGTTGGGGGCCACCTCGACCAGGTCGAGGTCTGCCTCCTGGGCCAGACGCTGCGCAACCTCGATACGGACGACGCCTACCTGCTCGCCGTTCGGACCCACGAGGCGGACCTCGGGGACGCGGATGCGCTCATTGGTGCGGGGATCGCTGATGCGGAACTCCTCTTACGTAGCGGGTGCCACCGCGACGCGGGTGCGAAGCGGGCGGAAGATTCGCACACTCCACCCACGCGACGTCACGACGTTCGCGCCCGCACGCGCCACAAGGCCGCCACCGGAGAACCGGAGCTGTGCGTTCGACCCGGTAACCTTGGGCGGCAAGCGCGGGTGGGATGTGATCCACTTTCGATCCGAAGCAGACGCTCGGATGCCCGCACAGTCTAGCAGAGAGAACGACGTGCACACGAGCCCCGACGACAACGCCTTCACCGACGACGAGCGCCACGCTCGCTGGGAGGAGCAGGAGCGCGCCGCGTCGAGCGCCGTGCGCGACATCGCCGACGTGGCCGCGGTCGAGATCATCACCACGACCGCCGTGCACCTCATGAGCGCGGCCGCCGTCAAGGTCGGCCTCGCCGACGACCCGGAGTCGCAGACCGACCTCGACGAGGCCCGCAAGCTCATCAACGCCCTGGCCGGCCTCCTCACCGCCGCCGCCCCCGAGGTCAGCGACATGCACGCGCGGTCACTCCGCGACGGCCTGCGCTCCCTGCAGCTCGCCTTTCGCGAGGCATCCGTCGTTCCCGACCCGATCGGCAAGGGACCCGGCGAGAAGTGGACCGGCCCGGTCACCTGACCCCGCCCCGGCGCGCACTCGTCCGGTCGCGATGGCAGAGCGGCGGCGCGACGCAGCTCAGCGCGCGCGGTGCAACTTGACCGACAGCGAGTCGACCAGGGTCGCCACCGCGTCATCGGCGGCCCACCGGCGGGCGAGTCGCGCGAGCACGGCGTCGAGCTCCTGCTGATCGAGGCCCGCCGCGAGATTCAGGTGCACGACGAGTTCGGAGCCCAGACCCCGCGCGCGCGGATCCCCGGGAGCCACCTGCAGATCGAGCACCGCGAGCTCGTGCGCGATGCTGCGCTGAAGGCCCAGGAACACCGCCGGCGAGGCGAAGGACGGCTCCCATTCCTCACCCTTGGCGATCGCCCACACGGCGGGGCGCCGCAGCACGAACTCTGTGTCCGAGCCCGGGTCGATCACGATCAGGTCGGTGTCGTCGTTCGCGGCCGCGAGCGCCGTGCGCACGCCGTCGGCGGGCACCGGGCGAGCCGCGGCATCCCAGGCGCTCATGGTCGCCACCGATGTGAACACCGGCAGCACGCGTCGCCCGTCGGGCGCAGCCACCGTGACGATCGACAGCTCCTGCGTCTTGTCGACGACGAGGCCGGTCGGGCCCACACCCTCGTCTCCCTTCTCGGCGATGAGCGGGATCAGCAGGCGCGCCGTGCGGTACGCGGTCGCGACGGCGACCTGATCGCCCTCGCCGGCATGGAAGGCCTCCAGCGCCGCCCGCAGAGCGGGGTCGGCCGAGCCGTCGTCGCCCGCGTGCGGGTTCGGCTCGAAGCTGCGACCCGCCCACGGAGTGCCCGCCGAATCGGTCAGGTGAGGATCGTGCGCCGAGCCGTGGTCGTGGCCGCAGGCCCCGCCGTGACCGGGATGCCGCGACTCAGGCTCCGGCGACATCCAGCGCCTCGCGCAGGGTGAACGCCCCCGAATAGAGCGCCTTGCCGACGATCGCGCCCTCGACACCGTGCGGCACGAGCTCGCGCAGCGCCGCGATGTCGTCGAGGCTCGAGATGCCGCCGGACGCGATGACCGGCTTCGGCGTGCGGTCGGCGACGGTGCGCAGCAGGTCGAGGTTCGGGCCGCGCAGCGTGCCGTCCTTGGTGACGTCGGTGACGACGTACCGCGTGCAGCCGGCCTCCTCCAGCCGGTCGAGCACGGCCCACAGGTCGCCGCCGTCGCGCGTCCAGCCGCGGGCGGCGAGGGTCGTTCCGCGCACGTCGAGGCCGACGGCGACCGCGTCACCGTAGCGGCCGATGACATCCGCCGCCCACTCCGGGTTCTCCAGGGCCGCGGTGCCGAGGTTGATGCGCGCCGCGCCCGACTCGAGAGCCGCCTCGAGCGAGGCGTCGTCGCGGATGCCGCCGGAGACCTCGACGTTCACACCCTTGACGTGCGTGATGACCTTGCGCAGCAGGGCCGCGTTGCTGCCCCGACCGAACGCCGCGTCGAGGTCGACGAGGTGGATCCACTGCGCACCCTGGCGGGCCCACTCGAGGGCGGCCTCGACGGGGTCGCCGTAGCTCGTCTCGCTGCCGGCCTCCCCCTGGGTGAGGCGCACAGCCTTGCCGTCGGCCACGTCGACCGCGGGAAGGAGGATCAGTTCGGGCGTGGAAGCGAAGTCGTTCATGGGTCCTCGGGTGAAGCGAACAGGCGGATGCCGCGGCGCGCCGACGCGCGCCCGGGAGAGGTTATCCCGCGGAGAGCGAGCCGATCCAATTGGACAGCAGTCGGATGCCGGCGGCCCCCGACTTCTCCGGGTGGAACTGGGTCGCCGACAGCGCGCCGTTCTCCACGGCTGCCAGGAACCGGGACCCGTGGGTCGCCCAGGTCAGCGACGGCGTGGGGAAGGGCGGCTGCACCTCGAGCGACCACTGCTGCGCCGCGAAGGAGTGCACGAAGTAGAACCGCTCGTCCTCGACGCCGGCGAACAGCGTCGACCCCTCGCCGGGCTCGACGGTGTTCCATCCCATGTGCGGGAGCACCGGGGCATCCAATTCGGTCACCACGCCCGGCCACTCCCCCAGACCCGGGGTGTCGTCGCCGCGTTCGACCCCGCGGCCGAACAGCACCTGCATGCCGACGCAGATTCCGAGCACGGGACGTCCTCCGGCGAGGCGCCGGTCGATGAGCTCGTCTCCCCCGCTGGCGCGGAGCGCCTCCATGACGGCTCGGAACGCGCCGACCCCTGGCACCACCAGACCGTCGGCCTCGAGCACGAGCGCGCGATCGGCGGTGAGGCGCGCGTCGGCGCCGGCCGCCGCGAGCGCCTTCACCGCGGAGTGCACGTTGCCCGACCCGTAGTCGAGCACCGCGACGAGCGGCGTGCGCGTCACAGAGCGCCCTTGGTGCTGGGGATGCCCTCGACGAGCGGGTCGAGCGCCTTCGCCTGACGGAACGCGCGCGCGAACGCCTTGTACTCGGCCTCCGCGATGTGGTGCGGGTCGCGACCCGAGAGCACGCGCACGTGCACGGTGAGGCCCGCGTTGAACGCGATCGCCTCGAACGTGTGGCGCACGAGCGAACCGGTGAAGTGGCCGCCGATCAGGTGGTGCTCGTACCCCTCCGGCTCGCCGGTGTGCACGAGGTACGGACGGCCGCTGATGTCGACCACAGCCTGCGCGAGGGCCTCATCGAGCGGCACGAGCGCGTCGCCGTAGCGCGAGATGCCGACCTTGTCGCCGAGCGCCTGGCGGATCGCCTGACCGAGCACGATCGCGACGTCCTCCACCGTGTGGTGCGCATCGATGTGCGTGTCGCCGCTCGAGCGCACGGTGAGATCGGTGAGCGAGTGCTTCGCGAACGCCGTCAGCAGGTGGTCGAAGAACGGGACGCTCGTGTCGATGCTGCTGCGCCCGGTGCCGTCGAGGTCGAGGGTGAGCTCGACCGACGACTCGCTGGTGCTGCGGGTGATCGACGCCGTACGGGATGCTGCGGGTGCGGCGCTCATGCGCCCGATTCTAGCGAGGCCAGGGCATCGAGGAACGCCGTCGTCTCCTGCGCGGTGCCCGCCGTCACCCGCAGGTGGTGCGGAATGCCGACGTCGCGGATCAGCACGCCCCGGTCGTACAGCGCCTGCCAGGTCGCCCGCGGGTCGTCGACGTCGCCGAACAGCACGAAGTTGGTCCACGACGGGTGGGCGCGGAAGCCCAGCGCCTCGACTGTCGCCGAGATGCGGTCACGCTGCGCGACGATCTCGTCGACCATCCCGAGCATGACGTCCGCGTGACGCAGCGCCGCCGATGCGGCGGCCTGTGTGAGCGCACTCAGGTGGTACGGCAGGCGCACGAGGCGCAGCGCGTCGATGATCGCCGGGTCGGCGGCGAGGTAGCCCACGCGCGCACCGGCGAAGGCAAACGCCTTGCTCATGGTGCGGGAGACGACCAGGCGCTCCCGGCCCTCGAGGAGCGAGATCGCCGAGACCGCGTCGCGCGGGGCGAATTCGATGTAGGCCTCGTCGACGATGACGATGCCGCGGCTCGCCTCGTAGACGGCGGTGATCACATCGATCGGCAGCGGCGTGCCGGTCGGATTGTTGGGAGCGCACAGGAAGACGACGTCGGGGTCAGCGGCGGCCACCTGGTCGGCCGCGGATTGCGGAGACAGCGTGTAGTCGCTGGCCCGGTCGCCGGCGACCCACTCGGCGCCGGTCGCCCGGGTGAGAAGCGGGTACATCGAGTACGTCGGCGTGAAGCCGAACGCCCGACGTCCCGGGCCGCCGAAGGCCTGCAGGACGTGCTGGAGCACCTCGTTCGACCCGTTCGCGGCCCAGATCTGCTCGGGGAGCAGCCCGTTGCCGAGATAGTCCGCAAAGCCCTCGCGCAGCGCGGTGAACTCGCGGTCGGGATAGCGGTTGACGTCGCGCAGCGCGCGGGCGATGAAATCGAGGATGTCGCTGGCGACCTCATCCGGAACCGGATGCGTGTTCTCGTTGACGTTCAGAGCGACGGGGAGCGCGACCTGCGGGGCGCCGTAAGGGACGAGCCCGCGCAGGTCGTCGCGTATCGGAAGGTCTTCGAGACGGGTCACCGTTCCATCGTAGAGGCGGGATACGCGCCGACCCGACGGTCGAGATCAGCGAGCCGGAGCGTACTCGGTGGGGATCGACAGCTGCTCGCCGGCCACCACCGTGCCGTTTCCGAGTGCGTTGAGCTGCACGAACGCGTCGACCACGTCGCGCGGATCTGCCTGCGGCGCGACGCGCTCCGCGATCGACCACAGCGAGTCACCGGCCTCGACCGTGACGGTCTGGTAGGTGCCCGCCGGAGCACCGGCGTCGCGCGACGCGAGAGCCGCCCCGCCCGACACGATGCCCGCCGAGACCCCGATGAGGAAAGGCAGTGCGGCGAGGAACACGAGCACGCGGCGGCCACGACGCGTCATCCGCAGTCGGGTGCGCGGTGCGAGCGTGAGCGGGATCGTCGTCATGTCTGCCTCCTCAGAGTGGTGAAGTGTCGCAAGACCGGACCCGGCCGGGGGCCGGTCTTGCGAACTTCTTTTCCGAATCTATCTTCGATATTGTCGAGTGTCAACCGGCTCTCGCCTTCGAGGACTTTCGAACGCGACACGCGTGCTCGCTCCCGCGAAGGGCGCCGAGAGCCGGATAGGTTTTCGACATCTGAAGCACATCACCGACCTCCGACATTCGAACGGGAACGACGAGGCGGCCCAGGGAAGGAGCGTGCGATGCCCGGTCGGGAGAAGCCGCAGACGCGTCGGCGCAAGAGCCTCAGCGACAAGCAGCTGGCGATCCTCGAGGTCATCCAGCGCTCCATCGCGCGCCACGGATACCCGCCGAGCATGCGCGAGATCGGCGACGCCGTGGGACTCAAGTCGCTCTCGAGCGTCACGCACCAGCTGAACCAGCTCGAGCTGAGCGGCTACCTGCGTCGCGACGCGGGCAAGACCCGTGCGATGGAAGTGCTCATCGACCTCCCCGGTACCGCGGCCGAGAACCCCGCCGACACGGCCCCCTCGGTCGGCGACGCCGCCATGGTGCCCCTCGTCGGGCGCATCGCCGCCGGCATCCCGATCACGGCCGAGCAGCAGGTCGAGGAGATCTTCCCCCTCCCCCGCCAGCTCGTCGGCAAGGGCGACCTGTTCATGCTCAAGGTGCAGGGCGAGTCGATGATCGACGCCGCCATCTGCGACGGCGACTGGGTGGTCGTACGCTCGCAGTCCACCGCCGAGAACGGCGACATCGTCGCCGCGATGCTCGACGGCGAGGCCACCGTCAAGGCCTTCCGCCAGCGGGACGGCCACACCTGGCTGCTGCCGCGCAACTCCGCGTTCGAGCCGATCCTCGGCGACGAGGCGGTCGTGCTCGGCAAGGTCGTCGCGCTCATGCGCGCGGTCTAACGACACCGAGACGACGAGAGGGCGGCGACCGGAAGCATCCGGTCGCCGCCCTCTGTCGTGCGAGGGGCGCTCAGCCCTGGGGCGCGCCCACCTCTTCGCGCACCGCGACGGTCGCGGCGACGAGGTTGCGCAACGAGGCCTTCGTCTCGGCGTAGCCACGGGTCTTCAGACCGCAGTCGGGGTTGACCCAGATCTGGCGGGTCGGGATCGCCTTGACCGCGCGCTCGAGGAGCTCGGTCACCTCTTCGACGCTCGGGATGCGGGGCGAGTGGATGTCGTAGACACCCGGGCCGATGCCGTGGCTGAAGCCCGACGCCGAGATGTCGTCGATCACGTCGCCGCGGCTGCGGGCCGCCTCGATCGAGGTGACGTCGGCGTCGAGGGCGGCGATCGCGTCGATCACGACGGCGAACTCCGAGTAGCACAGGTGCGTGTGCACCTGGGTGGCCGTCTCGGCACCCGCCGTCGCCAGGCGGAACGATCCCACCGACCAGTCGAGGTAGGCCGGCTGGTCGGCCTTCTTCAGCGGAAGCAGCTCGCGCAGGGCGGGCTCGTCGACCTGGATGATCGCGATGCCGGCCTGCTCGAGGTCGCCGATCTCGTCGCGCAGCGCCAGGGCGACCTGGTTCGCGGTCTCGCCCAGCGGCTGGTCGTCGCGCACGAACGACCACGCGAGGATCGTCACCGGGCCGGTCAGCATGCCCTTGACGGGCTTCGCGGTGAGCGACTGGGCGTACTCGGCCCACGCCACCGTGATCGGCGCCGGACGCGACACGTCGCCCCAGAGGATCGACGGACGCGTCGCACGCGAGCCGTAGGACTGCACCCAGCCGTTCTGCGTCACCGCGAAGCCGTCGAGGTTCTCGGCGAAGTACTGCACCATGTCGTTGCGCTCGGGCTCGCCGTGCACGAGGACGTCGAGACCGAGATCCTCCTGCAGCGTGATGACCGCGGCGATCTCGTCGCGGAGGAACCCGTCGTACTCGGCCGTGGTGAGCTCGCCCTTCGCGTGGCGGGCGCGGGCACGACGGATGTCACCGGTCTGCGGGAACGACCCGATCGTGGTCGTCGGGAGCGCCGGAAGGTGCAGCGCGGCATCCTGCGCCGCGGCACGCTCCGCGTAGTCGCCGCGCGAGAAGTCGGCGTCGGTCAGGGCGCCGGTGCGGGCACGCACCGCGTCGACACGCACGCCCGGTGCCGAACGACGGTCCTCCAGCGCCGCCGTCGCGGCGGCGAGGTCGTCGGCGATCGCGTCACGACCCTCGGCCAGGCCACGCGCGAGCACCGCGATCTGGCCGACCTTCTGGTCGGCGAACGCGAGCCACGAGACGAGACGCTCATCGAGCCCAGGCTCGTCGGCGACGTCGTGCGGCACGTGCTGCAGCGAGGTGGTGGTGCCGGCGACGACGGATGCCGCGCCCAGCCCCTTCAGCGCCTCGAGCTTCTGCCAGGCGGCCTCGAGGTCGCCACGCCAGATGTTGCGGCCGTCGACGACGCCGCCCACGAGGGTCTTGGACTCGAGCCCGGGGACGGCCGCCGGAAGCGCACCGCGGCCGAGGTCGATCGCGAGCGCCTCGACGGGGGCCGCGGCCAGAACCTGCCACGCCTCGGGCGAGAGCTGCGCGTAGCCGGCGGTCACGAGGATCGACGGGCGGTCGGCGGCACCGCCGAGCACGGCGTAGGCGCGCTCCGCGAGCGCCGCGAGAGCGGCGGGGTCGACGTCGACGCTCTCGCTGACGAGGGCCGGCTCGTCGAGCTGCACCCACTCGGCTCCGGCCGCCTTCAGCGACGCGAGCAGCTCGACGTAGACGGGCAGGAGGTCATCGAGGCGGCTCGTCGGAGCGAAGCCGGCGGGCGCGGCATCCGTCGCCTTCGCCAGCGCGAGGAACGTGACGGGGCCGACGACGACGGGGCGCGTGACGAAGCCGTCGGCGCGGGCCTCGGCGACCTGGCGGGCGAATCGGTCGCTCGTGAGCGCGAAGCGGGTCTCGGGACCGATCTCGGGAACCAGGTAGTGGTAGTTCGTGTCGAACCACTTGGTCATCTCCAGCGGCGCGTCATCGCCCTCGCCGCGGGCGGCCGTGAAGTAGGCCGACAGCGGCACACTGCCGTCACTGTCGCGCAGACGCGTGAAGCGGGCGGGCAGGGCGCCGACGGTCGCGGTGACGTCGAGCACCTGGTCGTAGTACGAGAACGACTCGGGGATCGAGGAGTCCGTGCGGCCGAGACCGAGCTCGGCGAGACGCTCACGGGTGGCGCGGCGGAGGTCGGCCGTCGTGGCCTCGAGGTCGGCCTCGGAGAGCGCGCCCGCCCAGTGCGACTCGACGGCGCGCTTGAGCTCACGGCGGCGGCCGATGCGGGGGTAGCCGAGGATGGTTCCCTCGGGCAGGGCGGGTGCAGTCATCGACGTGACTCCTTCACTGGGGTGGAGGCGGGGCCGGAGGCGCCCGCGGTGAGAATACCTGCTTCACGGAGGACCGAGAGCACGGTGTCGTGGTTGTTGAACGCGTAGAGGTGCACACCGGGCGCTCCCCCGGCCAGCACCTCCTCGGCGAGACGCGCGGCGTGCGCGATGCCGATCTCCCGCTGGCCCTCGGCGGTCGGCTCGACCTCGAGCGCGATCGCAAGGTCGGCGGGGATCTCCTCGCCGGTCAGCTGCAGCACACGGCGCAGCCGTGCCGGGCCGGTGATCGGCATGATCCCCGGCAGGATCGGGATGGTGACTCCCGCCGCACGGGCGCGGTCGACGAACCAGACGTAGTCGTCGGCGTGGAAGAACAGCTGGGTGATGGCGAGGGTCGCACCGGCGGCCTGCTTCGCCAGCAGCGCGTCGATGTGCTCGCGCGGGTGCCGCGACCGCGGGTGGCCGTTCGGGAAGGCCGCGACGGCGATGTCGACCCGCGGGCGCGGATCGACGCGGGCGGCGCCGGGCATGCCGGGGATCCCGGACTCCTGGTAGGGGGCGCGCTCGGCCTGGACGCGGTCGATGAGCTGCACGAGCTGGGCGGCGCTCTCCAGGTCACCCAGGTACACGTCGTCCTCGGAGGTGCCCGCGGGCGGGTCTCCGCGCAGCGCGAGGAAGCTGCGGATGCCGGCGTCGAGGAACTCGCGGATGAGACGGTTGGCACCCGCATAGGTGTTGCCCACGCACGTGAGGTGCGCCAGCGGCTCGACATCGGTCGTGGCGCGAATGTGACGCAGCACCTCGAGCGAGCGTCCGCCGGTGGATCCGCCGGCACCGTACGTCACCGAGATGAACCGCGGCCCGACCTCGGCGAGGCGCGCGATCGTCTCGTGCAGAGCCGCCTCTGACGCCGCCGTGCGAGGAGGGTACAGCTCGAACGAGAACGGCGCAGGCGCGGGCACGGAGTCGACGGAAGAGGTCATTTCACACGGTGGAAGAGGTGCGCAGAATGCGCATACGGGTGGGATCAGAGCATAAAGCACCGAGCGATGTGCGCAGCCGTGTGTGACGCCCGGAGTCACGCGAGCACCGCGCACGCGTCTCCCGCTCCGCGCCGAGCGGGCGGATGCCGCGGCCCGCGGCTAGCGTGGAGGGATGCCGCAGACTCTCCCCCACGGCTCCTGGCCGTCGCCGCTGTCCGCCTCCGACATCGCCGGTTCCTCGCCCCGCTTCGACGGCGCGCGCCTGGTCGGATCGGAGATCTGGTGGGGCGCGTCGGTGCCCGAGGAGGGCGGCCGCGGCACCGTGCGCCGGCGATCCGCGGGCGGAGAGGTGGCGGAGATTCTTCCGGCACCGTGGAGCGCACGCTCGGCGGTGCACGAGTACGGCGGCGGCGCGTGGGCTCCTCGCGGCGACGGCGGGCTGGTGTTCGTCGAGAAGGGCGACCAGCGGGTCTACTCGCTCACCCCGGGTGAGGAACCTCAGCCCCTCACGCCGGGCGGGCTCGGACAGCGCTTCGGTGGACTCACCGTCACGGGCGGTGCGCTGCTCGCGGTGCGCGAGACCCAGGACGCGCGCGGCACGACCCACGACGCCGTGCGCATCCCGCTCGACGGATCTGCCTCCGACGACCCGACCGCGCTGCAGGTCGTCGCATCCGGCACCGACTTCGTCGCCCAGCCCGCGCTCTCCCCCGACGGGGGTGAGATCGCCTGGATCGGCTGGAACCACCCGCACATGCCGTGGGAGCGCAGCGAACTCCGGCGCGCTCCGCTCGGGCGGCCGGACGAGGCATCCGTCGTCGCCGGCGGCGCGAGCGCGCCGGTGCAGCCGACGTGGGAGCCGGACGGCGCGCTGCTCTACTCCGACGACGAGACCGGGCGCTGGAACCTCCGTCGGGTGCGCGGCGGCATGGTGACGGAGGTCGCGCCCGCCGACGCCGACACCGGCGGCGCGCTGTGGGTGCTCGGCAGTCGCTGGTTCGCGCCGCTCGGTGGCGGCCGCATCGCCGCCCTCCGCACCAACGGCCGGGACGAGCTCGACGTCATCGAGGCGGACGGGACGAGTCGCGGCATCCCGCTGCCGGTCTCGAGCCACCTGCTCATCGAGGATGCCGCGGGCTCGCGCGTGCTGCTCACGGGCGCGGGCTCGGCCGTGTCGAGCGGACTGTGGCTCGTCGACGTCGAGACCGGCGCCGCGGAGGCCGTGGTCGGCGGCGCCGCACCGCTGCCCGACGCCTGGCTGCCGACCCCGCGTGCGGTCACCTACCCCGGTCCGCACGGGCCTGTGCACGCGTTCGTCTACCCGCCGACCGCTCCCGGAATCGTGGCGCCCGCCGGCGAGCGCGCGCCGTATGTGGTCACCGTGCACGGCGGACCCACCTCCCACGTCGCGGGGGGCTTGTCGGGATCGATCGCCTACCTCACGAGCCGCGGCATCGGCGTGCTCGACGTCAACTACGGCGGGTCCTCCGGCTACGGACGCGCCTACCGCGAGCGCCTCGACGGTCAGTGGGGCATCGTCGACGTCGACGACGTCCTCGCCGCGGTGGCCGGTCTCGTCGCGGAAGGCGACGCCGACGCCGCCCGCATCGCGATCGCCGGCGGCTCCGCCGGCGGATGGACCGTGCTCGCCGCCCTCGCCGGCAGCGACGTGTTCGCGGCGGGCATCTCGCGCTACGGCGTGGCCGATGCGCGCGCCCTGGCCGCCGACACTCACGACTTCGAGTCGCGCTACCTCGACGGCCTCATCGGTCCCCTGCCGGAGGCGGAGGCCGTCTATCTCGAGCGCTCCCCGCTGTCACACACGGACCGGTTCGCGGCGCCCGTGCTGCTGCTGCAGGGCGCCGACGATGCCGTGGTGCCGCCCGCCCAGTCGGAGGCCATCCGCGACGCGCTGGCGGCGCGCGGCATCCCGCACGCCTACCGTCTCTACGAGGGAGAGGGGCATGGCTTCCGCCGCCGGGAGACGATCATCGACGCCGCCGAGACCGAGCTCGCCTTCCTCGGCGCCGTGTTCGGATTCACTCCACCGGGGGTGCCGCCGCTCGCGCTCGACTGAGCGCCGAAGGGTCGCCGCTCACGACTGACGGACCTGAACGCTCAGCGCGCGAACGGGGCGAGCTCAGCGGCGAGACGCTCGGAGACGTGAGCGTGCAGCAGAGTGCCGGTCTCCTCGTGCGACTGGCTCACGATGAGCCCGGTGTCGTGCACCGCGGAGACGAGGTCCCCGCGACCGTAGGGCACGAGCGCCGTGATCTCCACCGCCGGCAGCGGCAGCGCGGCCTCGACAGCGGCGCGCAGCTCGGCGATGCCCTCACCCGTGCGCGACGACACGAAGTACGCGCCCGGCACGAGTCCGCGCAGCACGAGGCGCGCGTCGGCATCGACGAGGTCGGCCTTGTTGAAGACGACGAGCTCCTGCGTGGCGCGCGCGCCGACTTCGCCGATCACGTCGCGCACGGTCGCCAGCTGCGCTGCCGGGTCGGGGTGGGAGCCGTCGACGACGTGCACGATCACATCGGCGTCGCCGACCTCCTCCAGCGTGGAGCGGAACGCCTCCACGAGCTGATGCGGCAGGTTGCGCACGAACCCGACGGTGTCGGTGAGCGTGTAGACGCGTCCATCGGATGCCTCGGCCCGCCGCACTGTCGCATCGAGCGTCGCGAACAGCGCGTTCTCCACGAGCACACCCGCGCTCGTAAGCCGGTTCAGCAGGCTCGACTTCCCCGCGTTCGTGTAGCCGGCGATCGCGACGGACGGGATCGTGTTGCGCTTGCGCTCGGCGCGCTTCGCATCGCGGGCCGGCGCGAAGTCGCGGATCTGCCGGCGCAGCATTGCCATGCGGGTGCGGATGCGGCGGCGATCGAGCTCGATCTTCGTCTCACCCGGTCCGCGCGAACCCATGCCGGCGCCGCCGGCGCCCACCTGGCCACCGGCCTGACGGCTCATCGAGTCACCCCACCCGCGCAGGCGCGGGAGGAGGTACTCGAGCTGGGCGAGCTCGACCTGGGCCTTGCCCTCACGAGACTTCGCGTGCTGGCTGAAGATGTCGAGGATGACGGTGGTGCGGTCGATGACCTTCACCTTCACGACGTCTTCGAGTGCACGCCGCTGGCTCGGTGCGAGCTCGGTGTCGGCGATCACGGTGTCGGCGCCGACCGCGGCGACGATGTCGCGCAGCTCCTCGGCCTTGCCGCGACCGACGTAGGTCGCGGGGTCGGGGTGCGGCCGACGCTGCAGCACGCCGTCGAGCACCGCGGCACCCGCGGTCTCGGCGAGCGCGGCGAGCTCGCGCAGCGAGTTCTCGGCGTCCTCCTGCTCACCCTGCGGATGCACGCCGACGAGCACGACGTTCTCGAGTCGCAGCTGCCGGTACTCGACCTCGGTGACGTCCTCGAGCTCGGTCGAGAGCCCGGGTACGCGCCGCAGCGCGGCGCGCTCCTCACGGTCCCACTGCTCGCCGTCGGTCTCGCCGCCGTACGCGGTCGACGCGTCCTGCAGAGCCTGCGCGGACCCGAGCTCGTCGAAGCGACGCACTCCCGCCCGCGCCTCCGCCCGAGCGAGCACCCGCTCCACGGCGTCATCCTGTCGACTCGCGTGCGCGGTGTCGATGTCGTCCGTCATCAATTCCTTTCGAGGATGCCCCGTGGCCGCGGCATCCGCTCACTCTAGCCTCCCGCCCAGACGCGCTCTCCGCTACGCTCGCACCATGCCGAGCGACCACTACTTCAGTGCGTCTCCGGCCAGTCCCGAACAGCAGCGGCTGATCACCGTGACGCTCGCGGGACGCGACGTGCAGGTGACGACCGCGAACGGCGTGTTCAGTCCCGATCGCCTCGACGCCGGGACGTCCGTGCTGCTGGCGAACACGCCCCCGCCGCCTCCCGGAGGTCATTTCCTCGACCTCGGCTGCGGGTGGGGTCCGATCTCACTGTCGCTGGCGATCGAGTCGCCGCGCGCCACCATCTGGGCGGTCGATGTCAACCAGCGGGCCCTCGGACTCGTCCGCGCCACCGCGGAGCGCCTGGGCCTCGAGAACGTCAACGCGGTGACGCCCGACGATGTTCCCGACGACGTGGTGTTCCGCACGATCCGGTCGAACCCGCCCATCCGCGTCGGCAAGAACGAGCTGCACGACATGCTCGAGCGCTGGATCCCGCGGCTCGACGAGCGCTCCGACGGCTGGTTCGTCGTCGCCCGCAACCTCGGGTCGGACTCCCTGCAGCGGTGGATCTCGGCGACCTTCCCCATGGGCTACAGCGTGCACCGCGCGGCGACCGCGCGGGGGTACCGCGTCCTCAAGGTGCGCCGACACGGCACCCCGCCGACCGAGGCGATCGCGCTGCCCTACCCGGTCGACTGATCGGGCGCTTGTCGGCCGATTCCCCGCGGTCGCGCTCGAGGCGATAGCCCGCCGCGAGCGACGTCCGTCGAACGCGCACCCGCCGGTCAGGCGAGCGCGACCTCGCCCGGAGCACCCGCCGGTCAGGCGAGCGCGACCTCGCCCGTGTAGGTGAGCACGGCTGGGCCGGAGAGCAGCACGTGACCGTCGACGACCCGCACGCCGAGTTCGCCGCCCGGCACGGCGACGCGCCAGCGGTCGGGGGCGGCGGGGCCCGCCCAGTGGCGCACAGCGAGGGCCGCGGCGGCGACGCCGGTGCCGCAGCTGAGCGTCTCGCCGACACCGCGCTCGAACACCCGCATGCGGATGGAGCCGACCCCGTCGACCACGAGAGGCTCTCCCGGAACGACGAACTCGACGTTCGCGCCCGCCGCCGGTGCGGGCGTCAGCTGGGGAACGTACGCCAGCTCGAGGCCGTCGAGCTCGTCATGCGAAGGAAGTGCGACGACCACGTGCGGGTTGCCCACGTCGATGCCAAGACCGGGTCGCGCCACCGGCAGACCCTTGGCCTGCACCAGAACGTCGGTCTCGTCGACGACGAACACACCGAGGTCGACCTCGAAGCCGTCGCCGTCGCGACGCACGGTCTTGGCGCCGGCGCGCGTGCCGATGCGCTGCTCGCCGAATGTCGCGAGTCCCGCCTGCTCGAGGTAGCGGGCGAAGACACGGATGCCGTTGCCGCACATCTCGGCCGCCGAGCCGTCGGCGTTGCGGTAGTCCATGAACCACTCGGCTCCCGATGCCGCCGCCTCGGCGCCCTCCGCGATCGCCGCGGAGCGCACGACACGCAGCGTTCCGTCGGCGCCGATGCCGAAGCGGCGATCGGTGAGAGCCGCGACCTGGGCGTCGGAGAGGTCGACGACGCCGTCGGGGTCGGCGATGATCACGAAATCGTTGCCGGTCCCCTGGCCTTTGGTGAACGGCAATGCGGGCATGGGTCGAGTCTACGGGCGCCGTGCGAGGGCCGCGTCGAGGGCGTCGGATGCCGCGGCATCCGGCTCGACCCACGCAAGACCGTCGTAGCGGCGGAACCAGGACACCTGCCGCCGCGCATAACGGCGGGTGAGCGCCTGGGCCTGGGCGATCGCCTCAGCCTCGGTGAGCACGCCGTCGAGCTGATCGAGCGCCTGTGCGTAGCCGATCGCGCGGCGCGCGGTGACGCCCTCGTCGAGTCCGTCGGCGCGCAGCCGTTCGGCCTCGGCGACGATGCCGTCGCGCCACATCCGCTCGACGCGGGCGTCGAGGCGGACGACGAGCTCGTCGCGCGCGACCCCGGGGGCCATGAGCAGGGTGTCCGCGCGCCACAGCACCGGGGCATCGGGAAGCGCTGCACCGTGCGTCGCCTCGCCCTGCGCCAGCACTTCGAGCGCGCGCACGATGCGCCGCCCGTTGGCCGGGTCGATGCGCTGCGCCGTGGCCGGGTCGAGATCGCGCAGACGCGCGAACAGCACGCCGGGTCCGTCCTCCGAGAGCTCCGCCTCGAGGCGCTCGCGCACGGCCTCGTCGCGCGGAGGGAAGCGGAAGTCGTAGATCACACCGGAGACGTAGAGTCCCGAGCCGCCGACGAGGATCGCATCGGCGTCGCGCGCGTGGATCTCATCGATGAGACGCCGAGCCTCGGTCTGGTACCAGGCGACCGCGGCGTCGTCTCGCACGTTGAGCACGTCGAGCAGGTGATGCGGGATGCCGCGGCGCTCGGCGACCGTGAGCTTGGCGGTGCCGATGTCCATGCCGCGGTAGAGCTGCATCGCGTCGGCGTTCACGATCTCGGCGGCACCGCCGGTCGCGGCGAGGTGGTCGGCGAGCCGCAGCGACAGATCGCTCTTGCCGGTGCCGGTGGCGCCGACGACCGCGATGACGCGGCCGCTCACACCCCGACGCGGAGCGTAGGCAGCCCCAGCCGCACGGGCGCGCCCGGTGCGGACTCGCCATGGGGCGACGGGATGCCGCACGCCTCCGCCTGCCCGCGATCCCAGGCGTCACCGGCACGGGTGCGACGGATGCGCAGGGCGCCCTGCTCGCCGTCGGCGAGGAGGTAGAACGGCGCCGCCTGCGTGATCTCGACGGTCACGACGTCGCCCGGGCGCGGTTCGGGCGAACCGGCGGGCACCGCGAAGTGCACGAGCCTGTTGTCTTCGGCGCGTCCGGTCAGACGCAGGGTCGCGGCATCCTTCTTGCCCTCACCGGTGGAGACGAGCACGTTGACGGTGCGTCCCACTTGGCGTTGGTTCTCCTCGAGGGAGATGCGGTCCTGCAGCGCGACGAGGCGCTCGTAGCGCTCCTGCACGACCGCCTTCGGCACCTGGTCGGGCATAGTGGCCGCCGGCGTACCCTCGCGGATCGAGTACTGGAAGGTGAACGCGCTCGCGAAGCGGGCCTGCTCGACGACGCGCAGGGTGTCCTCGAAGTCCTCGTCGGTCTCGCCCGGGAAGCCGACGATGATGTCGGTCGTGATCGCCGCGTGCGGGATGCGGGCGCGCACCCTGTCGAGGATGCCGAGGAAGCGCTCGCTGCGGTACGAGCGGCGCATGGCCTTCAGGATGCGGTCGGAGCCGGACTGCAGCGGCATGTGCAGCTGCGGCATGACAGAACCGGTCTCGGCCATCGCGTCGATGACATCGTCGGTGAACGCGGCGGGGTGGGGGCTCGTGAAGCGGATGCGCTCGAGACCGTCGATCTCGCCGGCGGCACGCAGGAGCTTGCCGAACGCCTCGCGGTCGCCGAACTCGACGCCGTAGCTGTTGACGTTCTGACCGAGGAGCGTCACCTCGATGGCGCCGTCATCGACCAGCAGCTTGATCTCGCTGAGGATGTCTCCGGGTCGCCGGTCGCGCTCCTTGCCGCGCAGGCTCGGCACGATGCAGAACGTGCAGGTGTTGTTGCAGCCCACGGAGATCGACACCCAGCCGCTGTGGGCGCTGTCGCGCTTGGTCGGGAGCGTCGAGGGGAACACTTCGAGCGACTCGAGAATCTCGAGCTCGGCATCGCCGTTGTGGCGTGCGCGCTCGAGAAGGGTCGGAAGGGAGCCCATGTTGTGCGTGCCGAAGACGACGTCGACCCACGGCGCCTTGTCGAGGACGACCTGCTTGTCCATCTGGGCGAGACATCCCCCGACGGCGATCTGCATGCCGGCGCGGGCGTCCTTGCGGGCCTTCAGGTGGCCGAGGGTGCCGTACAGCTTGCCGGCGGCGTTGTCGCGAACGGCACAGGTGTTGATCACGACGACGTCGGCATCCTCGCCGTCGGCCGCGCGCACGTACCCGGCGCTCTCGAGAGAGCCGGAAAGCCGCTCGGAGTCGTGCACGTTCATCTGGCAGCCGAATGTGCGCACCTCGTACGTGCGCGCGTGCCCGTCGACGTCGAGGGCTGCCGACGACGGCGCGATGAGAGTCGGGGTACTGCGAGGGGAGGTCATGATGCCTGTCATTCTACGGTCGGCTCCACGACAGACGGCCTGACCAGCACGCGACGGAGTCAGTCGGTGAATCGCACCCCGGAGGTACGGGGTCGCTCGCCCAGGGCCTGCCGCGCGACCCGCATCGACGTCGCCCCGTTGAAGCCGCGGCGCTGCAGTTGTCCGACGAGACGGCGCAGCCCCACCTCGGGAGGGAGTGAGCGCAGGGTGCGGGCCTTGCCGAGCGCGAACTCGAGCGCGCGCTCCTCCTCGTCATCGGGCAGCTGGTCGATCGTGACGTCGATCACCTCGCGTTCGAGACCGCGCTGCACGAGCGCCTGGCGTACGGCGCCCCTCCCCTGCCGCTTCTGAAGCCCCTTGTGCACGAGCTGCTCGGCGAGGGCCGCGTCATCGAGGTAACCGCGATCGACGCAGGCGTCGATGATCTCGTCGATCTGCATCTGATCAAGTCCTTCGGCCCGCAGCACACCGTGGGCCTCACGCACCGACAGACTCCGCCCCCGCAGGCGCTTCAGCAGGGTCTGCTCCGCCGCCGCAGCGTCGATCGCTGGTGGCGGTGTCTCGCCGTCACCGGGGCCTGCGATCGCGCGACCCGACGACGGGCTGCGCCTGCGATCCGGCGCGCGCGTCGAGTCGTCGACGGCTCCCAGCGCGTGCAGCCCCCGGGCGGCCGGTGCCGTCCAGGTGGTGTGCCACCGCGTGTCGGGTTCGGCAGGCGCGTCGGGAGAGGCATCCGTCGAGGACGACGCCAACGTCGGACGCGGCAGGCCGGCCGACGCGGAGCGCCCGAAGAGGGGTATGACGGGGGCGAGCCCGTCGGGCTCGCCCCCGGGAGGTACCGTCATGATCAGGCCGGACGACGCTTCGCGAGCTCGTCTTCGACGGCGGCATCGGCGTCCTTCGGGACGCCCACGCCGAGCTTGGCCTTGATCTTCTGCTCGATGTCAGCCGCGATGTCCTCGTTCTTGAGCAGGAACGACCGGGCGTTCTCCTTGCCCTGACCGAGCTGCTCGCCGTCGTAGGTGTACCAGGCACCCGACTTCTTGACGATGCCGTGCTCGACACCGAAGTCGATGAGGCTTCCTTCGCGCGAGATGCCCGTGCCGAACAGGATGTCGAACTCCGCCTGCTTGAAGGGCGGCGCCATCTTGTTCTTGACGACCTTGACGCGAGTGCGGTTACCGACCGCGTCGGTACCGTCCTTCAGCGTCTCGATGCGGCGGATGTCGAGGCGTACCGACGCGTAGAACTTGAGCGCCTTCCCGCCGGCAGTGGTCTCGGGCGAGCCGAAGAAGACGCCGATCTTCTCGCGCAGCTGGTTGATGAAGATCGCGGTGGTCTTGGTCTGGTTCAGGCCACCGGTGAGCTTCCGGAGCGCCTGCGACATCAAGCGCGCCTGCAGGCCCACGTGCGAGTCGCCCATCTCGCCTTCGATCTCGGCCTTGGGGACGAGGGCGGCGACCGAGTCGATGACGACCAGGTCGATTGCGCCCGAACGCACGAGCATGTCGGCGATCTCGAGCGCCTGCTCACCGGTGTCGGGCTGCGAGACGAGCAGCTGGTCGATGTCGACGCCGAGCTTCGCGGCGTAGTCGGGGTCGAGCGCGTGCTCGGCGTCGATGAATGCGGCGATGCCGCCCGCGCGCTGCACGTTGGCGATCGCGTGGAGGGTCAGCGTGGTCTTACCCGACGACTCCGGACCGTAGATCTCGATGATGCGGCCGCGAGGAAGACCACCGACGCCGAGGGCGACGTCGAGGGCGATGGAACCGGTGGGGATGACTTCGACCGGCGCGCGCTCGTCGCTGCCCAGCCGCATGACCGAGCCCTTTCCGAACTGGCGGTCGATCTGGGCGAGGGCCGACTCGAGGGCCTTCTCGCGCTCGACGGGTGATGGCATGGCGTACTCCTTCTGCTCGCGTTCCGCTGCCTGTAGGCTGCCGGGCCGCCCCCACGGTGAGGGTGTTCCCGGCAAGGCGTCTGGTGTCGTTCGACGTCCCTCACGCTAGGCCGCATCTCCGACATCGGTCGGGGGCGTTGCGGCATTCCGTGAGGGCGACGAGAACGTCACCGGATGTGAAGGAGACTACGCCGACATCGAACGGATCTTCGACGACACGCCGAACGACACACCGTCATTCATCGGAGCGACGGACGGGTCAGTGACGCTTCGGCTCGAGGCGTCCGGCGCCGTGGCGGCGCGAGAGCGGGACATCCGTCGCCTCACACAGGGCGAGCCAGACGTCGCGCGTCGCCAGGCCGGCATCGAGCGCCTCGACGGGGGTGCGCCCGCCGAGCTCGGAGAGCACCAGGTCCGCGACGATCGCGGGACCGCGCGCTCCGAATTCGTCGGACACCGCGCGTTCGAATTCGCTGCGTCGCACCTCAGCGCAGCGAGAGCTCGGGCTCGACCGAGGCCACCAGCTCGTCGGGGACGACATCGGGGAAGACCTGCAGACCCTCGAGCACCAGGAGTCGGTCGGCGACTTCGCGCATGATCATCGCGATCGATACATCGAGCGCATCGGCGACCGCGGCGAGGATCTCGCTCGACGCCTCCTTCTGCCCGCGCTCCACCTCGCTGAGGTAGCCGAGCGCGATGCTCGCGCGGCTGGCCACCTGACGGAGGGTACGGCCCTTCTGCTGGCGCAGGTCCCGCAGGACTTCGCCGATCTCATGACGTACCAGGATCATTCGGGTCCCCTCCTCACTCATCTCGGGTCGCGGTCCGGGGGGACCACGCTACCTCACCGGTTGCAGTCAATCTAACCCGCGCCGCTGGGCATCGGGCCAGAATCACCGAATGTAACCGACCGGAAACAGGCCCTATTCCCCTCGCCACGGTGACCCCTCAGAGGGCGTCGAGAGCGAGCCGGATGACGCGGCGCACCGTCTCGGCACGGATGCCGTCGCGGTCGCCGTCGAGCTGCAGCGATTCGACACGCGTGCCGAGGGGGGTGGACACGGCGATGTGCACGGTTCCCACCGGCTGCCCGTCGGGCGAGGTCGGCCCCGCGATGCCGGTCGTCGCGATGCCGACCTGCACCTCGACTCCGGGGAGGGCGAGCGCGCCGCGCACCCCTTCCGCCATCTGGCGGGCGACCTTGGGCTGCACGGCGCCGTGGAGCGCGAGCACCTCGGCATCGACGCCGAGCAGCGTGGCCTTCAGCTCGGTCGCGTAGGCGACGATTCCGCCCTGCACGTGAGCGGATGCCCCGGGCACCGCGACGAGCTGGGCGGTCACTGCGCCGCCCGTGAGCGATTCCGCGACACCGATGCGCCAGCCGAGGTCGTCGAGCCGGGCGATGAGGCGGGCCGCGTCGGAGGCAGGCGCCGCCGGTCGGGAGCGCACGAGCGTCTCCTCCGCGTCGGCGCTGCCGTCGTGCGCGTCGATGTCGGTCACGTGGCCGACCGCCGCGCCGCGCGGGCGCCGCGGATCTCGGTCACGAGGTAGTCGATGCCGCTCGCGATCGTGAGGATGACGGCGATCCACATGGTCGCCACGACGAACCATGAGACCCAGCCGCCGAGCACCGTCCACAGCGGCGCGATGGCGAGCGTGATCGCGACGGCCTGGGCGACGGTCTTGAGCTTGCCCATCCACGCTGCGGCGAGCACGTGGTCGCTGATGACGATGAAGCGGTAGACGGTGATGCCGATCTCGCGCACGAGGACGATGATCGTCACCCACCAGGGCAGCTCGCCGAGGATCGA
Organism: Microbacterium sp. 4NA327F11; assembly: GCF_005503465.1. NCBI lineage: Bacteria > Bacillati > Actinomycetota > Actinomycetes > Micrococcales > Microbacteriaceae > Microbacterium > Microbacterium sp. 4NA327F11. Next base: position 141,344 of record NZ_SCOB01000005.1, read on the forward strand.
GAGGCCGACGAACGCGCAGCCGGTGATCACCTTGTCGGCGATCGGATCGAGGATCTTGCCGAGGTCGGTCACGACCTCGTACTTGCGGGCGAGGTACCCGTCGATGCCGTCGGTCGCGATCGCGACGACGAACAGCAGAGCGGCGGCCCACCGCAGGCCTCCGTCGGTGCCGCCGTCGGAAAGAAGCAGCCACAGGAAGACCGGCGCGCAGAGGATGCGCGCGATGGTGATCGCGTTGGGCAGCTGTCGCGGAATCGTCGTCATGGTCAGTCGCGGCCGGTCAGGCTCCAGGCATCCTCGTCTCCGTCGGAGTCGAGGACATCGTAGCCGTCGAACTGCCGCTCAACCGGATCGTCGGCGTAACGCTCATCGATCCCAGCGGGGGCGGATGCCGCGGTCGGCACGTCGTCGCCGCGCAGACGCGCGAGCACCTCGGGCAGCTGCTCGGGGGTGACCAGCACGTCACGCGCCTTCGAGCCCTCCGAGGGCCCGACGATCTCGCGGGACTCGAGGAGGTCCATGAGGCGTCCGGCCTTCGCGAACCCGACCCGCAGCTTGCGCTGCAGCATCGAGGTCGAGCCGAACTGGGAGCTGACGATCAGCTCGGCGGCGGCGAGGAGCAGCTCGAGGTCGTCGCCGATGTCGGCGTCGATCTCCTTCCTCTCCGCGGCGGCCTGCACGTCGGCACGGTAGTCGGGGCGGGCCTGTCCGGTGACGTGGGCGACGACCTTCTCGATCTCCGCCTCGCTGACCCACGCGCCCTGCACGCGCAGCGGCTTGGACGCCCCCATCGGCAGGAACAGCCCGTCGCCCTGTCCGATGAGACGGTCGGCGCCCGGCTGGTCGAGGATGACGCGCGAGTCGGTGACGCTCGTGACCGCGAACGCGAGCCGCGAGGGCACGTTGGCCTTGATGAGACCCGTGACGACGTCGACGCTCGGACGCTGGGTGGCGAGCACGAGATGGATGCCGCTGGCCCGGGCGAGCTGCGTGATGCGAACGATCGAGTCCTCGACGTCGCGCGGGGCGACCATCATGAGGTCGGCGAGCTCGTCGACGACGACCAGCAGGTAGGGGTAGGGCTTGAGCACGCGCTCGGAGCCGGCCGGCAACTCGACCTGACCGGCGACGACGGCGCGGTTGAAGTCGTCGATGTGGCGGAACCCGAACGACGCGAGGTCGTCGTACCGCATGTCCATCTCCTTCACGACCCACTGCAGCGCTTCGGCCGCCTTCTTCGGGTTCGTGATGATGGGGGTGATGAGGTGCGGCACGCCGGCGTACGAGGTCAGCTCGACGCGCTTCGGGTCGATGAGCACCATGCGCACGTCGGCGGGCTTGGCGCGCATCAGCAGGCTCGTGATCATCGAGTTCACGAAGCTCGACTTGCCGGAACCGGTGGAGCCCGCGACCAGCAGGTGGGGCATCTTCGCGAGGTTGGCGACGACGTAGGAGCCGCTGACGTCCTTGCCGACGCCGATCGTCATGGGATGGGTCTGCTGCTGCGCGGTCGAGGAACGCAGCACGTCGCCGAGGGTGACGATCTCGCGGTCGGTGTTGGGGATCTCGACGCCGATGGCGCTCTTGCCGGGAATCGGGGCGAGGATGCGCACCTCGTTGGAGGCCACCGCGTAGGCGATGTTGTTGGTGAGCGCCGTGATGCGCTCGACCTTCACACCGGGGCCGAGCTCGATCTCGTACTGCGTGACTGTCGGTCCGCGGGAGAAGCCGGTGACCCGCGCATCGACCTGGAACTGGTCGAGCACCCCGGTGATCGCCCGGACGACCTCGTCGTTCGCCGCCGAACGCGCCTTGCCGGGCGCGCCGGGCGCCAGGGTCGTCACGGCCGGCAGCCGGTAGGGGGCGGCGGGCGGGAGGCCCGCGGCATCCGATCCGAAGCCGACCACATCGGGCAGTGCCTCCTGCGGGCCGGTGTCGCCGTCGTCGACGAGGGAGGTCGCCGCGTTGCGAGCCGCCTGCGTGCGCGCCGCGCGGATGATCGAGGGATCGACGACCTCGGTGATCGCATCGGTGGGCACCGGTGCGACGGCCTGGTCGAACCCGCCCTGGGCGTCATCGGTCGTGAAGAGCAGCTCGGTGAGGTCCTGCGACGGGGAGGTCGAGGCATCCTTCTCGCGACGCCCGCGGTTGCGACGCCACGCCGGCAGCGTCTCATCGGCCGCCTCGGCGGAGGCGTCGGGCTCGGACACGCGCTCGGTGCCGAACATCCACGCGTACAGGTCGCCGAGCCTGCGGCCGATGCGGTTCGGCGGGGTCTTGGTGAGGATCAGCACGCTGAGCGCGGCGAGGAGCCCCAGGGCGAGGTACGCGCCGATCGGGGAAAGGAGGTAGGCGAGCGGCTCGGCCACCATCCAGCCGAAGAGGCCTCCGGCGCCGCTCAGCGCCGGAAGACCCTGGGAGGGAGCAGGCCGTCCGCCGGCCACGTGGCAGAAGCCCGCGATCGCGACGACGAACAGCAGGAAGCCGATGCCGATGCGACCGTTGTCGTGCACCGAGGCCGGATGACGGAACAGCCACCCGGCGAGGAGCACGAGCAGCACCGGCATGAGGAACGCGAGCCGTCCGACCAGCCCGCCGACGCTGTAGGCGGAGACGGAGGCGGAGACATCCGTGCCGATGAGGAACCACTCGACCACGGCGCCCGCGACCGCGAGGACGACCAGGAGGAACGGGAGACCGTCGCGGCGCTGCTCCTTCTCGAGCGTCTCGGGCCCGAACGCGCGGAACAGCCCGCCGACGCCGTGCGCGAGCCCCATCCAGGCGCGCACCGCGAGGGCCGGCCTGTCAGGCTCGCCGACGTAGCCGCGCGGGGTCGGTTCGGGCTTGCGAGCGCGCGACGCACCGCTCTTCGCGGGCGCGCGGCCGCTCGAGGTGGCGCTGCTGCTCCTGGGCATGCCTCCACGGTAGGCGTCCGGGCCGACACTGGCCGGTAGCGACGCGGATGCCGCGGCCACACGCCGCCGCGACGCCCCTCACGCCCGCGTGCGGTGGGAGGATGCCGGAAGGCCCGCGCCGACGCGGGCACGGAGGATCCCCCATGACCCCACCCCGCCCCGTCGCCGTCTACGGCGGCCGACGCATCCCGTTCGCACGCTCGAACACGGCCTACGCCGACGCATCCAATCAGGACATGCTCACGACCACGCTGCAGGCCGTCGCCGACGCGTTCGACCTGCACGGCGAGCGCATCGGCGAGATCGCGGCCGGAGCCGTGCTCAAGCACTCGCGCGACTTCAACCTGACCCGCGAGTCGGCGCTCAGCACGACCCTCTCCCCCGCCAGCGCCGCGTTCGACGTGCAGATGGCGTGCGGCACCGGGCTGCAGGCGGCGGTGACCGTCGCGAACAAGATCGCGCTCGGGCAGATCGACTCGGCGATCGCCGGCGGGGTCGACACGACATCCGATGCCCCCCTCGCGCTCGACGAGGGGCTGCGTCATCTGCTTCTGCGCGCCAACCGGGCGCGCTCGTTCGGTGCTCGGGCGAAGCTGTTCGCCGGCTTCCGCCCGCGGATGCTGCGCCCCCACGTGCCCAGCAACGGCGAGCCGCGCACGGGCCTGAGCATGGGCGAGCACACCGAGCTCATGGTGAAGGAGTGGGGCATCACCCGCGCCGCGCAGGACGAGCTCGCCTACGCGTCTCACCGCAACGCCGCCGCCGCGTGGGAGGCGGGGTTCTTCGACGATCTCGTCGTGCCGTACCGCGGGCTCACCCGCGACAACAACCTGCGCACCGACATCTCCCTCGAGCGGCTCGGCGCGCTCTCCCCGGTCTTCGATCGCACGAGCGGACGCGGCACGCTCACGGCCGGCAATTCGACGCCCCTCACCGACGGCGCGTCGGCGGTGCTGCTCGGCACGGAGTCGTGGGGTGCCGAACGGGGCCTTCACCCCCTCGCGTACGTCATCGACGCAGAGACGGCCGCCGTCGACTTCGCCGGCCCCGGCCCGGAGGGCCTGCTGATGGCACCCGCCTACGCGGTCCCGCGCCTGCTCGCGCGCAACGGGCTCACCCTGCAGGACATCGACGTGTACGACATCCACGAGGCCTTCGCCGGACAGGTGCTGTGCACGCTCGCGGCGTGGGAGGACGCCGACTACTGCCGCACCCGGCTCGGACTCGACGCCCCGCTCGGGCCCATCGACCGCACGAAGCTCAACATCAAGGGTGGGAGCCTCGCCACGGGGCATCCGTTCGCGGCGACCGGCGGGCGCATCCTCGCCGGCACCGCGAAGATCCTGCACGAGCGGGGCGGCGGCACCGCACTCATCTCGGTCTGCGCGGCCGGCGGCCTCGGCGTCACCGCGCTGCTGAAGGCGGCGTGACGACGAGCGGATGCCTCACCGCAGCCGCTTCACCATGATGTCGCGGCCGCTCGTGGGCTGAGTCACCGCGAAGCCCTCGGAGCGGTACAACGTGGCGGCGAAGTTGCCGCGCTCGACGCTGAGGCTCAGACGCTGATAGCCGGCGGACGCGGCATGGGCGGCGAGACGCTGGAGCAACGCGCGGCCCACACCGTGCGCCCGCCAGATCGGACGCACCCCGATGATCAGCTCGGGCACACCGGTGGCGACATATCCGAAGCCGGGGTCCGAGCGCGGAAACATGCGATACCAGGCCGCACCGATCGGCTCACCGGTGGGCGAGGTCGCGACGAATCCCGCGTCGCCGGGGCGCATCCAGCCGGCGAGATAGCGGCTGTGCTCGGGCGAGCCGAGCACCTCGTGCCGAGGGCGCGCCGAACCCGGTCGCCAATTGGCCGCTTCCACGACCATGTCGGCGAGAAACGCTCCGTCCGACCTCGTCGCCGGCCGGATCGCGAACGACTCGGGCATGCCTCAGATCGTAGTCCCGCCGATGCCCGCGCCCGATCCGCTCAGGCCTCGATGACCAGCGGCACGATCATCGGGCGACGACGCAGCGACTGGTTGACCCAGCGACCGATCGTGCGCCGCACGACCTGCGACAGTGCGTGCGTGTCGCGCACGCCCGACTGCACAGCCTCGGTGAGAGCAGCCGCGATCTTCGGCTTCACCGTGTCGAAGACCGAGTCGTCCTCGGCGACACCGCGCGCGTGGACATCAGGCCCGGAGACGATGCGGCCGGTCGCGGCATCCACCACGACGATGACGGAGATGAACCCCTCCTCGCCGAGGATGCGGCGGTCCTTCAGGTCGGCGTCGGTGATCTCGCCCACGCTCGAGCCGTCGACGTAGACGAAGCCCACGTCAAGCTGGCCGACGATGCGCGCTCGGCCGTCCTTCAGGTCGATGACCGTGCCGTTCTCGGCGAGGATCGTGCGCTCCGGCTCGACGCCGGTCTCCTGCGCGAGCTTCGCGTTGGCCATGAGGTGGCGGTACTCGCCGTGCACCGGCAGCACGTTGCGGGGCTTGAGGATGTTGTAGCAGTAGAGCAGCTCGCCCGCGGCGGCATGACCCGACACGTGCACCTTGGCGTTGGCCTTGTGCACGACGTTCGCGCCGAGCTTGGTGAGTCCGTCGATCACCCGGTAGACGGCGTTCTCGTTGCCGGGGATGAGGCTCGACGCGAGGATCACAGTATCGCCCGGTCCGGGTTCGATGGCGTGGTCGAGGTTCGCCATGCGGCTGAGCACCGCCATGGGCTCGCCCTGCGATCCGGTCGACATGAAGACGACCTGGTCGTCGGGAAGGTTCTGCGCCTTCTTGTAGTCGATGAGCACGCCGTCGGGCACCGTCAGGTAGCCCAGGTCCTCGGCGATCGTCATGTTGCGCACCATGCTGCGTCCCAGGAAGGCGAGCCGACGGCCGTGAACGGCAGCGGCGTCGAGCACCTGCTGCACGCGGTGCACGTGCGACGAGAAGCTCGCGACGATCACGCGGCGCGGGGCCTTGGCGATGACCTGGTCGAGCACGGGGCCGATCGAGCGCTCGAGCGGCGTGAAGCCCGGGACATCCGCGTTCGTGGAGTCCACGAGGAAGAGGTCGACGCCCTCCTCGCCGAGCCGAGCGAACGCCCGCAGGTCGGTGAGGCGGCCGTCGAGCGGCAGCTGGTCCATCTTGAAGTCGCCGGTGGCGAGCACGAGGCCCGCGGGTGTGCGGATCGCGACGGCGAGCGCGTCGGGGATGGAGTGGTTGACGGCGACGAACTCGAGGTCGAACGGACCGACCTTCTCGCGCTGCCCCTCGGCGACGGTCAGCGAATACGGCTTGATGCGGTGTTCCTTGAGCTTCGCCTCGGTGAGGGCGAGCGTCAGCTGCGAGCCGATGATCGGGATGTCCTGGCGCAGCCGCAGCAGGTAGGGGACGGCGCCGATGTGGTCCTCGTGGCCGTGGGTGAGCACGACCGCCTCGATGTCGGCCAGCCGGTCCCGCAGCGGACCGAGGTCGGGGAGGATCAGGTCGACGCCGGGCTGGTGCTCCTCGGGGAAGAGCACGCCGCAGTCGACCACGAGCAGACGCCCGTCGTACTCGAACACGGTCATGTTGCGGCCGACCTCGCCGAGTCCGCCGAGGGGCGTGACGCGCAGGGTGCCGGTGTCGAGGGCGGGCGGATCGTAGACCTGGGTGGGCATGCAGAGCCTTTCCGGGATGCCGCGCCTCGCGCGCATCCGTCATCTCGCCGCGGGGGCGGCGTCTCGGTATGGCCGCTCACGCGGCTTTTGTGTCCGCACTCGCGGCGGACGGTGTCAGCGGGTCGTGCCGTGGACCTTCGGCAGCGCGCCGCCCGCGGCCGCGTTGCGGTCGGGGCGGAAGTTGGAGAAATCGGCGCCGGGCACGCCGGTCACGAGGGCGAGCTCGTCCTCGATGATCGCGGCCTCCCATTCCTCGGGGCCGACGAGCGGCAGGCGCACGCGGGGGCTGCCGATGCGGCCGAGGCCGTGGAGGATGTACTTCGCACTCACCGTGCCGGGCACATGCGTCATGACGGCACGCACGAGCGGTTCGAGGCGCTGGTGCTCGGCGGTCGCCGCCGCGAGGTCGCCGCGGTTCACCGCGTCGACGATCGTGCGGTACGGGGTGGCCGTGATGTTCGCGGTGACGCCGATGAGTCCGGTCGCGCCGATCGCGAGGTGCGGCAGCACGTTCGCGTCGTCACCGGAGAAGTAGAGCAGATCGGTCTGGTTGAGCACACGGCTGACCTCGCTGAAGTCGCCCTTGGCGTCTTTGATCGCGAGGATGTTCGGGTGCTTCGCGAGACGCAGGATCGTCTCGTACTTGATCGGCACGCCGGTGCGACCGGGGATGTCGTAGAGGATCACCGGCAGGTCGGTCGCGTCGGCGACCAGCCGGAAGTGCGTGAGGATGCCGGCCTGCGTGGGCTTGTTGTAGTACGGCGTGACGATCATGATGCCGTCGGCGCCGGCCTTCTCGCTGGCCTTGTAGAGCTCGATCGCGTGGGCGGTCTCGTTCGAGCCGCCCCCGGTGATGATCTTCGCCCGACCGGATGCGACATCCTTGCCGACCTCGACGAGCTTGAGCTTCTCGGGGTCGGTGAGGGTCGAGGTCTCCCCCGTCGTGCCGGTGACGACGATGCCGTCGGCTCCCGCGGTGATCACGTCGTCGATGTGCTTCTCGACGGCGGGCCAGTCGACCTCGCCGTCGGCCGTCATCGGGGTGACGAGCGCGACGAGCACCTGTCCGAAGGGATTGCCCGTGTGCGTCATGGTCACAAGGCTATCGGTTCACACGGCCCTGGATTGCGGGAATCAGCGCCCCCGCTGGCCGATGCGGGCGGCGATCGCATCGGGGAGGAGCGCGGTCAGGCGCACCAGGATCTTGTACCGCAGCGACGGGATCGAGACGGACTTGCCACGGGCGACATCCCGCAGCGATTCCGAGACGACGAGTGACGCATCGAGCCAGAGACCCGAGGGCACTCCTTCGTTCCCGGGCGCGAGCCCCATGCGCTCGTGGAAGCTCGTGTGCGTGAAGCCCGGGCAGACGGCGGTGACCGTCACGCCCCGAGGCGTGTACTGCACGTTCGCCCAGCGGCTGAACGAAATGAGCCAGCCCTTGCAGGCGCCGTAGGTCGAGCGCGGGAGGAAGCCGGCGACCGAGGCGACGTTGACGATGCGCCCGCGGCCGCGCTCGAGCATCGCACCGAGGGCCGCATGGGTCAGTCGCAGCGGCACCTCCACGTGGAGCTTCAGGTGGGAGACCTCGAGCTCGACGTCGTTGCGCTCGAACGCGAGCGGCAGACCGAACCCGGCGTTGTTGATCAGCAGCTCGATCGGACGAGCGCGATCGCGCAGGCGCGCCTCCACCTTCGCGCGCTCGCGACGCTTGAGAAGATCGACGGCCAGCGTCTCGACCTCGACACCGTAGCTGCCGCGCAGCTGGCTGGCGAGCTGCTCGAGCGCATCATGACTGCGGGCGACGAGCACGAGGGAGGCCCCGCGCTGTGCGAGCTGGCGAGCGTACTCGGCCCCGAGGCCCGCGCTCGCGCCGGTGATGAGAGCCGTGCGCGCCATGGCGCCAGCCTACGTGGTGCGCCCGCGCGTCACGAGCGGGCGGCCGGCCGGCCGCGGCATCCGTCAGGGGGCGACGCGCCCGTTCGCGGTGAACGCGGCGTGCGTGAGGGGCATGAGCTCGCGCCAGTACGCCTCCATCTGCTCCGCGCACATCTCGATCTCACGCTGCGGGAACGACGGGAACCGAGTGCCCTCGACCTTGGTGCGCAGCGAGAGGAAGTTCATCAGCGAGCGGGCGTTGACCGTCACGTACATCGACGAGTAGATGTTCAGCGGCAGCACGATGCGCGCGACCTCACGGGCGACGCCCGCCTCGAGCATGCGCTGATAGGCCTCGAAGGCGGCGATCGAGGCGGCCCGAGTCGTCTCGGCCACCAGCGCGACCTGCTCGTCGCTGCCGGGGAGGAACTCGTACGCGCCGGGCTTGCCGACCTGCAGCAGGTTGCGCTCGGGGCCGGGCACGTAGAACACCGGACGCAGCTCGCGGTAGCGGCCCGACTCCTCGTTGTAGCTCGCGATGCGGTGGCGCATGAACTCGCGGAACACGAAGATGGGCGCCTGCACGTAGAAGGTGAGCGAGTTGTGCTCGAACGGCGAGCCGTGACGGTCGCGCATCAGGTAGTTGATGAGGCCACGATCACGGGGCGAGGCCTCCTCCCCGGATGCCGCAGACTCCAGCGTCTGCTCGCCCTGCGTCGACACCCGCGCGGCGAAGAGGACATCGGCGTCCGACGCGCTCGCACGCACGAGCTCGACGGTCACGTCGCTGCGGAACTGGATCTCGGGGCGCGCATCGGCATCGGTCACAGCCGACAGACTAGCGCCGCGGATTGTTACGCCGAGCTGTCACACTCCGTCGATCAACCCCGACCCTCGGTCGTCGCGGGTAGCGTTTCTCAGATGGATCCGATCATCGTCGCCCTCGTGCTCGTCGGCCTGGTGGCCGTGGCGAGCGTGTTCGGCGTGCTGTCGAAGCGGAGCCTCGGCCGATCCACGCGCATCGAGTCCGGGGATGTGGTCAACCCGCAGCGACTCGGGTTCGACGAGCTCGGCGAGCAGGCCACCCTCGTGCAGTTCTCCACCGAGTTCTGCGCGCGCTGCCCGGGCGTGCACCGGGCCCTCGGCGAGATCGCCGGCGCCCACCCGGGCGTGCGCCATGTCGACATCGACCTGACGCACCGTCCCGACATCGCGAAGCGCTTCAGCGTGCTGCAGACCCCCACAACCCTCATCCTCGACGGCTCCGGACGCGTGCGCACGCGCTTCACCGGCGCAGCCCCCCGCACCGCCGTCGAGCTGGAGCTCACCCGCCTTCAGAAGGAGAACACCCGTGTCTAACTCCCCCGCCGGGATCGATCCGCGCGGACCGCGGTTCGCGGCATCCATCACGACGGTGCTGCTGATCATCGACGTGTACCTGGCGCTGATCGGCACCGCCACCCAGACCGGCACCACCCTCGCGCAGCGCGTGACCGACCCGGCATTCCTGCTGCTGGTCGTGATCGCGCTGCTGTTCCTGTGGAGCGTCGCCTCGCCGCGCACCGCCCCGTGGGGCGCACTGTTCCGCTCTGTCGTACGCCCGCGGCTGAAGCCCCCCACCGAGCTCGAGGACCCGCGTCCGCCGCGCTTCGCGCAGGGCGTCGGACTGTTCGTCAGCGTCGTCGGCATCGTGCTGCACCTGATCGGTGTGCCGTGGGCGCTGCCGATCGCCGCGGCGGCCGCCTTCGTCGCCGCATTCCTGAACGCGGTCTTCGGCCTGTGCCTCGGATGCGAGCTCTATCTGCTGCTGCAGCGCGCGGGCCTCATCGGTCGCCGCTCGACCGCGGCGGTCTGACCGACGTCAAGCCCCTCGTGCCCGTCGCCCGCCCCGCTTAGGCTGGCGACGGCGCCGGATCGCGGCGCGCCATCCGATCGAAGGAGCACCGCATGAGCGTCACCAGCGAAGCCAGCACGTCGTGGAAGGGCTCCCTCGCGGAGGGGTCCGGCGAGGTCGCGTTCGAGAGCTCCAACCAGGGACCGTTCGCGGTCAACTGGAAGGCCCGGTCTGAGGGATCGTCGTCGGTGACGACTCCCGAAGAGCTCATCGCCGCGGCACACTCCTCGTGCTTCAGCATGGCGTTCTCCCACGCCCTCACGCAGAACGGCACCCCGCCGGAGAGCATCGAGGCGACGGCATCCGTGACCTTCATCCCAGGCACCGGCATCACCGGCAGCCACCTCAACGTGCACGCGGTCGTGCCGGGCATCAGCGCCGAGGACTTCGACCGTCTCGCGGGCGAGGCGAAGGCCGGATGCCCCGTGTCCCAGGCCCTCTCGGGCATCGAGATCACCCTCGAGGCCACGCTTGCCTGACACCTCCGATCGGGTCGTGCTCGCCGGCGCGTCCGGGCTCATCGGAACGGCTCTCGCCGATGCGCTGCGTGCGGACGGCGTGCCGGTGACACGACTCGTCAGGCGCGAGGCGACCGCAGCCGACGAGGTGTCGTGGGCGCCAGAGACGGGCGGGCTCGATGAGTCCGTGCTGGCCGGGGCGCGCGCCGTGGTCTCCCTCGGGGGCGCGAGCGTCGGCAGGTTCCCGTGGTCGGCGTCGTACAAGCAGCAGCTGCGGCGGTCGCGCCTGGAACCCACCGAGACCCTGGCGGCCGCCCTCCTGCGTCTGGGAGCCGGCGCGCCCGCGTTCGTCTCCGCATCGGCCGTCGGCTACTACGGCTCGGAGCCGGGACGGGTGCTCACCGAGAGCTCGGCGGCCGGCGACACGTTCCTCGCCCGGCTCTGCGTCGACTGGGAGGCGGCCGCGGCGGCTGCGGCTTCCGTCACCCGGGTCGCGCTGCTGCGCACGGCTCCCGTCGTGCATCGCGATGGCGTGCTGAAGCCCCTGATCCTGCTGACCCGGTTCGGCCTCGGCGGCCCGATCGGCCGCGGCACGCAGTCGTGGCCGTGGATCTCGCTCGAGGACGAGGTGCGGGCGATCCGTGCGGTGATCGACGGCGAGATCTCGGGCCCCGTGAACCTCACGGGCCCGACACGGGCGACCGCGAACGATCTGGGCTTCGCGCTGGCCCGGCGCATGAACCGGCCGTTCCTGCTACGGGCGCCGGCATGGGCGATGCGCCTCGTGCTCGGCGCCGACGCGACCGATGCGCTGCTCACGAGCGATGCCGACGTGCGCCCGCAGACCCTCCTCGACGCCGGGTTCACGTTCACTCACCCGACCGTCGACGACGCGGTCGCCGCCGCGGTACCGGCCGCCTGACGCCGCCGGCCGGAAACCGCCCCCGACGGGATCCCGGTCAGGTCGAGGGGATGCCGCGGCGTGCCCGCCGCTCGAGGGCGATCGCCCGACGGATCGCGGCGCGCGCCCGGCGCCGGTCGCCGGAGCCGTCGTACGCGAGCCCGAGGCGGTACCACGCCCGCCAGTCCTCGGGGGCCGCCTCGACCTCCTCGCGATAGCGCGGGAAGGCGGCGTCCGCCTCTGCCCGCACGACCCGTCCGCTCGGCAGCGTCGTGAGCTCTTCCTCGGGGAGATCCGCGTCGGATTCGAGGGTGCGTCCAAGCACCGCGGCGCGATGCCCGAACCACAGCTCCCGCCCGAGCGCCCAGACCGCGAGGAGCGGGAAGAAGATGAGGGCGACGCCGAGAGCGATCGCGATGGGCTCGCCGGTCGCGATGAACAGCACTGCCCGCTGCCCGACCAGAACGATGTAGAGAAGCAGTGCGGCGCTCATGATCGCGACGCCGATGCGGGTCGTCATACGTCTGTCGCCCGCGCGACCTGACCGGGCACGCCGTCGGCGATACCGGGGCCTGACGTCGTCGGCGTGGCGCCGGGCAGACGGATGCCGAGGTCGACGAAGCTGTCGAGCCCGATCACGACGCCGCGGGCGTCGCGCGCGGCGCCGAGGGCCAGGCGGATGCCGGGAGCGTAGGCCGCGGCCGGGTCGGCCGTGTCGTGCACGATCGTGAGCGTCTCCCCCGGGCCGGACAGCACGACCTCCTGGCGTGCCACGACACCCGGGCGCCGCAGCGAGTGCACCGGAACGCCCGCGACCCGCTGACCGCGCGCCCGCTGGTCGACGTGCGGCGCCTGCACCGGCCCCACCTCGGAGCGCGCCGCCGCGACCATCTCCGCCGTGCGCACGGCGGTGCCGCTCGGCGAGTCGACCTTGGTGTCGCGGTGGGCCTCGACGATCTCGATGGACGCGAAGAACGGCGCCGCGACGGCGGCGAGCGCCGAGCCCACGACGGAGCCGAGCGAGAAATTGGGGATGAACACGGCACCGGTGCCCTGTGCGTCGACGAGCGGCCGCACCGCCGCGATGCGCTCGGCCGACCAGCCGCTCGTGCCGACGAGCACATTGATGCCGCGCTCGATCGCCGCGCGGACGACGTCGATCGAGACCGCGGGGGTCGAGGCATCCACCACCAGGTCGGCGCCGTCGATCGCGGCGATGTCGTCGCGTGAGGAGAGCACCGCGTGCACGGCGAAGTCGGGCTCGGACTCGACGACCTCGAGGATGACGCGACCGAGCTTTCCGGTCCCGCCGACGATGGCGACGCGTGTGGTCATGGGATCAGCCTACGGGCGGCCGGTACGCTCGAGCGCATGGCCAGCGCTCGCGTCGTCTCCCCCGCTGATCCCGATGTGCACGCCCTGCTCGAGGAGTACTTCTCGATGCGCACCGACACCTTCCCCGGCGGCGGCTACAGTACGACGTTCCCCGACCCGGCGGCGTTCGTGCCACCCGCGGGCGTGTTCCTCGCGATCGACGAGGACGGTGTCGCGGTCGGGTGCGGCGGCGTGCGCCGCATCGCCGATGGTGAGGCCGGCATCCGGTACGAGGTGAAGAACGTCTTCGTCTCACCGACCGGCCGGGGGCGCGGGTGGGGACGCCTGCTGCTCGATGCCCTCGAGGACGAGGCGCGCCGGCTCGGCGCCGCCGAGCTCGTGCTCGACACCCACCACTCTCTGACAGCCGCGGCAGGTCTCTACGCCTCGAGCGGGTTCGTCACGATCCCGCCGTACAACGACAACCCCAATGCGACGCGCTGGTACGGCAAGCGGCTCTGAGTGGCGAGCGGATGCCGCGGCATCCGCTCAGACCAGGGGCACCTCGGGCAGCCCCGTGCGCAGCTCGAACGGCAGGTGAGCGAGGTCGTTGTGCGACACGAGCACCCATGGACGGCCCGTGCGCTGAGCGAGCACGGTGAGGCCGCAGTTGGCCTGGTTGAGGGTCATCCATCGCCACTCGGGCGCCTCCATGACCTCCCGCACGAACCAGGCGATCACGACGTTGTGCGTGATGATCAGCTCGTGAGAGGCCTGCGGCTTGCGACTCAGGAACATCGCGGTCGCGTCGCCCATCTGCGCGCGCCCCGCATCGATCTCCTCCTCGCTCACCCCGCCGAAGAAGGGCTCGAAGATCGGCGGCATCTCGGGACTCGGACCGCTCGGAATGCAATCGAACAGCAGCGATGACGGTTGCGGGTCGATCGACGGCAGTCGTTCGGCGATCACCCGCGCCGTCTCAGCCGCGCGTAGCAGCGGCGAATGCCACACCGCATCGAACGGAACCCCCGAGAGGCGGTCGGCGATGAGCTCTGCCTGCCGGCGGCCGCGGGGCGAGAGCGGGCCGTCTTCAAGACCGTGCTGAGCGTCCTGATGCTCACCGTGCCGCACGAGGTAGAGGTAGTGCGTCACGTCTCAGCTCTCTTCATCGGGATCCGGGGGCCGCAAGGCCGCCTTCCACCCTAATCGAGCTTTCAGTCGAGGGCGCGGGCGAGTTCGGCGAGGTGCGCGCGCGTCAGGCGCACCCCGACACCCTGCACGAGATCACTCACCCGATCGGCATCCTGCGCGTTCACGACGGGTGCCACGACCGAGCTCTGCGCGAGCAGCCAGGCGATCGCGATCGCCGCGTTCGACACGCCGAGCTCAGCGCCGATGCCGTCCATCGCCCGCAGCACACGGGTGCCGCGCCGGTTGAGGTTGGAGGCGAGCTGCGCGGCGCGCACACTCAGCACGATGCGCTGGCGCTGCCTCTGCGCACCCGAGAGGAAGCCGTGCTCGAGCGGATGAGACGGGGTCAGCGCGATCTGCTGCGCACCGACGACGAGCCTCATGTCGCCTTCGAACTCGCTGCGCCTCACCAGGTTGTACGGCACGTCGGCCACCGTGAGACGCGGATAGCCCGCGGACGCGTAGATACGCGCCTCGACGAGAGCCTCGGGCCGCAGGCCGTACGCCCCCACCGCGCGCACCTTGCCCGCGCCGACGAGCCAGTCGACCGTGGCGAGCACCTCTTCGAGCGGAGTCGAATCGCGCGTCGCATCGAGGTAGAGCACGTCGATCACATCGACGCGCAGACGGGTGAGCGTCGCCTCGACGCCCCGCACGAGTGCCACCGGCCCGAGACCCGGGTGGTCTTCGTGCGCGCCCACTCTCGCGGTCACGACCACGCTCTCGCGCAGGCCCCGGGACTCGATCCAGCTGCCGACGATGTGCTCGCTGCGTCCGGCGCCGTAGCTGTCGGAGGTGTGCACCGCATTTCCGCCGAGCTCGACGTAGCGATCGAGCGCCTGGTGAGCGGTCGGCAGGTCGGTTGTCCACCCGAAGTCGCCGCCGCCGAGGATCAGCGGGAAGACGGAGAACCCTGATTCCCCGAGCGGAATACGAAGCCCGGCCCCCACGGCCGGACCCTGCACGGGGATCGGCGCCGACGGGTGCGGCGTCTCGGGCGCACGCGAGCGACCGAGGAGTCGGTCGTCCCAGGCCATGCGCAGCCCCCTTCTCGCGCCGGCGACGCGGTCGCCCCCCGCGCGTGATTCGAGGCTAGGGCACACCGGAGTGCCCGAGGCGCTCCCACGCGTCCGAGGAGTGAACGCGCCATAACGCTTTGATCACGCCTCTTCCGGCCCGAAACGGCGACTGCCCGCCCGGAGAATCCGGGCGGGCAGTCGTCAGGGACGGTGATCAGTCCTCGGCGGGAGCCTCTTCGGCATCCGCCGCGGCCTGGTCGTCGAGCACCGGCTCGAGCGACAGCTTGCCGCGGTCATCCACCTTCGTGATGCGCACGAGCAGCTTCTGACCGACCGAGAGGACGTCCTCGACGTTCTCGACACGCTTCCCACCGGCGAGCTTGCGCACCTCGCTGACGTGCAGCAGGCCGTCCTTGCCGGGAAGGAGCGAGATGAACGCACCGAAGGTCGCGATCTTCACGACCGTGCCCAGGAACTGCTCGCCGACCTCCGGGTTGTGAGGGTTGGCGATCGCGTTGACCTGCGCACGCGCGGCCTCGGCCGACGCGCCGTCGACAGCACCGATGTAGACGGTGCCGTCCTCCTCGATAGAGATGTCGGCGCCGGTCTCGTCCTGGATCGCGTTGATCGTCTTGCCCTTGGGGCCGATGAGCTCGCCGATCTTGTCGACCGGGATCTGCACGCTGATCACGCGCGGAGCGGTCGGCGCCATCTCATCCGGACCGTCGATCGCAGCCGTCAGCACCTCGAGGATGCGCAGACGCGCGTCCTTCGCCTGGGTGAGGGCGCCCGCGAGGACCTCCGACGGGATGCCATCGAGCTTCGTGTCGAGCTGGATCGCCGTGACGAACTCGCTCGTGCCCGCGACCTTGAAGTCCATGTCGCCGAGCGCGTCCTCCGCGCCCAGGATGTCGGTCAGCGCCGCGTAGCGGGTGTGACCGTCGACCTCGTCGGAGACGAGACCCATCGCGATGCCCGCCACCGGAGCGCGCAGCGGCACACCGGCGTTCAGCAGCGACAGGGTCGAGGCGCACACAGAGCCCATCGACGTCGAGCCGTTCGATCCGAGGGCCTCGGAGACCTGACGGATCGCGTACGGGAACTCCTCGCGGGTCGGCAGCACCGGCACGAGCGCGCGCTCGGCGAGGAAGCCGTGCCCGATCTCGCGACGCTTCGGGCTGCCCACGCGGCCGGTCTCACCGGTCGAGTAGGGCGGGAAGTTGTAGTGGTGCATGTAGCGCTTGCTCGTCGTGGGCGACAGCGAGTCGATCTGCTGCTCCATCTTGAGCATGTTCAGCGTCGTGACACCCAGGATCTGGGTCTCACCGCGCTGGAAGATCGCGGAGCCGTGCACACGCGGGATGACCTCGACCTCGGCGTCCAGCGGACGGATGTCGGCGAGGCCGCGACCGTCGATGCGCACACCCTCGGAGAGGATGCGGCCGCGCACGATCTTCTTCGTGACCGACTTGTAGGCGGCACCCACCTCGGCGAGGGCCGCGACCGGGAGCTCGCCCGCCTCGACGGCGGCGGCGACATCCGCCTTCACACGGTCCTTGATCGCGTCGTCGGCGTTCTGACGCTCGATCTTGTCGGCGATCTGGTAGACGCCCTTGAGCTCGTCGTACGAGCGGGCCGCGACGAAGTCGTAGACCTCGGGCGAGTAGGGCAGGAACACCGGGTAGGGCTGGATCTCCTTCGCGGCCGTGTTCGCCAGGGCGGTCTGGGCCGCGACGAGCTCGGTGATGAAGGGCTTGGCGGCCTCGAGACCCTGCGCGACGATCTCCTCGCTGGGCTTGGTGGCGCCGGCCTTGATGAGGTTCCAGCTGTGCTCGGTGGCCTCGGCCTCGACCATCATGATCGCGACGTCGCCGTCGGGCAGCACACGGCCGGCGACGACGAGGTCGAAGACGGCGTCTTCGAGGAGCTTGGCGGTCGGGAACGCGACCCACTGGTCGGCGTGCTCGCCGTGACCCGGGATGAGCGCGAGGCGGACACCGGCGATCGGGCCCGAGAACGGCAGGCCGGAGATCTGGGTGGAGGCCGACGCGGCGTTGATCGCGAGGGCGTCGTAGAACTCACCCGGGGCGATCGAGAGCACGGTGATGACGATCTGCACCTCGTTGCGCAGGCCGTCGACGAACGACGGACGCAGCGGGCGGTCGATGAGACGGCAGACGAGGATCGCCTCGGTCGAGGGACGGCCCTCGCGGCGGAAGAACGAGCCTGGGATCTTGCCGGCGGCGTACGAGCGCTCCTCGACGTCGACGGTCAGCGGGAAGAAGTCGAAGCCTTCACGCGGCTGCTTGCTGGCACTGGTGGCCGACAGCAGCATCGTCTCCTCGTCGAGGTAGGCGGCGACCGAACCCTGCGCCTGCTGGGCGAGGCGTCCGGTCTCGAAGCGGATGGTGCGGGTGCCGAAGCGGCCGTTGTCGAGGACGGCTTCGGTCGCGGTGATTTCAGGACCTTCCAAGAGGTCTCTCCTTCTTTGTTTATCCTCGCGGGCGCGTGTCGCCGGCGAGGGCATGCGAAGGAGCAGGAACAGGCAGTTATGAGCGCGGGCAGTGTGATGCCTGACGCCTGCGCTGGCCACCAGTAGAAGATCACCCGCCGCCGGGGCCGCAGCATCCGGATCGAGGAACCCACCACAGGGGACCAGCTTCCTGCCGGCCTGCTCCTGTGCTCGCGTGTGCGAGCAGGTGTTCAGTTGTGAGGATGCCACAGAGGCATCCGCGCCGATCTTACCAGTCCGGCCCGTCTGAGCGGGGGTGCGGGTACGGACACCCGCACCCCCGCTGCCGTTCAGCGCACGCCCGCGGGGATGCGCTCGGGCGCAGGCTCGGCCACCGGGGTGGCACCTGCCGGGCCGTGGTCGTCGCCGACGCCGCCCGAGAACGGCAGCTCGCCGCGCAGCACTCGGCGCATCCGGTCGGCGTCGATCTGCTTGGTCCAGGTGCCGATGAGCACCGTCGCGACGGCGTTGCCGGTGAAGTTCGTGACCGCCCGCCCCTCGGACATGAACCGGTCGATGCCGACGATGACGCCGACGCCGCCGACGAGGTCCGGGCGGAACGCCTGAAGTCCGCCCGCGAGGGTTGCGAGACCGGCGCCGGTGACGCCCGCCGCACCCTTGGACGCGATGATCATGAACACCAGCAGGCTGATCTGCTCACCGATCGACATCGGCGTGCCCATGCCCGTCGCGATGAACAGCGACGCCATCGTGAGGTAGATCGCCGTGCCGTCCAGATTGAACGAGTACCCGGTCGGCACCGTGATGCCGACGACCGGCTTCGAGACGCCGAGGTGCTCCATCTTGGCGATCAGCCGCGGCAGCGCCGACTCGCTCGAGGAGGTGCCGACGATCAACAGGTACTCGCTGCCGAGGTAGCGGATCAGCGAGAACACGTTGACGCGGGCGACGACGGCGAGCAGGGAGCCGAGCACGACCGCGATGAACAGGAAGCACGTGACGTAGAACGCCACGAGCACCACGCCGAGGCTCAGGATCGCCTGCACGCCGGTCTTGCCGACCACCGCCGCGATGGCACCGAACGCGCCCACCGGGGCGAGCCACAGGATCATCCCCAGCACCCGGAACACGAGCGCCTGCAGGTTCTTGACGAAGTCCATGATGGGCCTGCCCCGCTCCCCCATGCCCTGCAGCGCGAAGCCGACGAGCAGCGCGAGGAAGAGCACCTGCAGGACGCTGCCGCCGGTGAACGCCGAGAAGAAGGTGGTCGGGATGATGCCGAGGATGAAGTCCTGCGTGCTCGTGCCCTCGGTGCTCGGCGCCGCATAGGTCGCGCCCTTGATGTTCAGGCCCTCGCCCGGGTGGATGAGGTTGCCGACGACGAGGCCGATCGCGAGTGCGAACGTCGACATCGCGAGGAAGTAGACGAGGGCGAGACCGCCGATCTTGCCGACCGTCGCGGCCTTCGCGATCGAGCCGACCCCGACCACGATCGTGCAGAAGATGATCGGCGCGATCATCATCTTGATGAGGCTCACGAAGCCGGTGCCGATCGGCTCGAGCGCCCGGGCGAACCCGGGGGCGGCGAGCCCGAGGATCGCGCCCAGCACGACGGCGGCGATGACCGCTACGTAGAGCCAGGTGTGCTTGTCGAGGCGCCGCAGCCGCGGAGGCGGAGCGGGGAGGGCGATGCCGGTGGTGCGGGGAATGCGAGCCATGAGGGCCTCCAGGGTCGAAACGTCGTCGTCTCACCCACGCGAGCCGCGCGGGGTGTGCCCAGCGTCGGCGGAGGGCGCGGCATCCGGAACTTATGGTCGTAGTGAACGCGCCCCCACCCGGCGCTGATCGGGGAGGATCGGACCGTGGCGATTCGACGACGAGCGCGCAGCGCGGCATCCGTGGTGTTCGTCGCGCTCGTGATCGCGGTCATCGTGGTCACCGCCGCTCTCGCGGCGGTGCTGCTGTGGACGACGCAGCAGTCGGTGACCGCCGAGTCGGAGCGCGTCACCCGCACCCTGGCACTCGCGCTGGCCGACACGCCCGCGGTGCAGAACGCGCTCGCCGACGACACCCGCACGGCCGCGACGGCGGTGCTGCAGCCGGTCGCCGCACGGGTCATGACGGATGCCCGCATCGACTTCATCACGATCATGGAGCCCGACGGCACCCGCGTCACCCATCGCGACGTGTCGGTGATCGGCGAGACCTACATCGGCACGATCCCGCAGCCGCCGGCGACCTTCACCGAGGAGTACACCGGCACGCTCGGCCCGTCGCTGCGCACCATCACGCCCGTGTACGACGACGGACGGCTGGTGGGGTGGGTGTCGGTCGGGGTCACGACCGGCAGCATCGGCGCACTCTTCCTCGAGCGGCTCCCCGTCGTCGCGATCGCCGCGATCGTGGCCGTCGCCGCCGGTTTCGCCGTCGCGCTCGTCGTGCGCCGGGTGACTCGACGCGTGACCGGCGACCTGTCGGCCCGGGGCGTGCGCGAGACCCTCTCCTCGTACGAGTCGATGCGCACGCTCGGCGAGGCCCTGCGTGCGCAGACCCACGAGCACGGCAACCGCATGCACACCGCCGCCTCCCTGGTGGAGCTCGGCCGCATCGACGAGGCGATCGCGCTCCTGACCGAGGCGTCGCGGCAGTCGCAGGCGCTCGTCGACGTCGCCGCAGGCACGTCCGGCGACCCGGCGGTGGGAGCGCTGCTGCTGGGCAAGGCGTCCCAGGCGGCGGAGCGGGGCATCCGCTGGGAGACCCACATCGATGCGGAGGCTCCCGGCGGCCTCCTGCCGCCGATGGAGATGGTGTCGCTGGTCGGCAACCTCGTCGACAATGCGCTGGATGCCGCGGCTGCGGGCCTCACACCCCGATGGGTGTCGACGCGGCTGAGCCCCGACGTATCGGGTACCGGGCTCATCATCGAGGTCGCCGACAGCGGGGCCGGGGTGCCGGCGGAACTGCGCGAGCGCATCTTCCAGCGCGGGTTCTCGACGAAGGCCTCGAGCGCGGGCGGACGCGGGGTCGGCCTGGCGCTTGTCGGCGCCCTCGTGCGCGACGCGGGCGGCACGGTCGAGATCGGCACGACGCCGAGCCGGTTCACCGTGACGCTGCCGGGCGGAGGCGCCGCGTGATCCGCGTGATGATCGTCGACGACGAGGCGCTCACCCTCGAGCTGCACCGGTCGTACGTCGAACGACTGCCCGGTTTCGAGGTCGTCGCCGAGTGCACGTCAGCGCGCGCGGCCCACCGAGCGCTGGTCGAGCAGCCGCCGCCGGGCGGCATCGACCTGGTCCTGCTGGACGTCACCATGCCCGACGGCACCGGCGTGGACGTCCTGCGCCAGGCTCGCGCCGCCGGCGTCGACGTGGACGTCGTTGCGGTCACGAGCGTGCGCGACGCCGAGGTCGTGCGGCAGATGGTCGCTCTCGGTGCGGTGCAGTACCTGGTGAAGCCGTTCACCTTCGCGGCGTTCCGCGAACGGGTCGAGCCGTTCCGCGACTATCGCGAGCGGGTCGCGTCGGCGACGGGTGCGGCCACCCAGAGCGAGATCGACGGCGTGCTCGGCGCGTCGCGGCCGCGGGTCGCGGCATCCCTTCCGAAGGGGCTCGCCGAGACCTCGCTGCGGCGGGTCATCGATGCGGTGCGCGAACACGGGCCGCTCTCGGCCGCCGAGGCCGGCGAACTGCTCGGGATGTCGCGGGTGTCGGCGCGCCGCTACCTCGAGCACCTGGCCGGGGAAGGGCGCATCGAGCGCGCCGCCCGGTACGGCAGCCCGGGCCGTCCCGAGTCGGAGTACCGCTGGGTGCGGTGAGGCGCACGAGGTGGCGGGGTCCCGTCGAGCCGGTTAGCGTCGGTCACATGGTGGGATCGATCGGGCACATCGCTCACCGCGCCGGCGCGGTCGCGGTGGCCGCGGTGCTCGGGCTCGTGGTGGGAATCTCCGCACCGACCGCGGCCGACGGCGCGGAGAACGATCCCACGTGGGCGCAGGTGCAGGCGGCCAAGTCATCGGTGGCCGCGACGCAGGCCGAGATCACCACGATCCAGCAGATCCTCGCGAGCGCGCAGCAGGAGGCGGCGGCGACCTCGACCGCGGCGATGACCGCCACGGCAGCCGCCGATGCGGCCGCCGCCGAGCTCGCGACCGCGACCGCGCGCGCCGACGACCTGGCGGTGCAGAGCGCGACAGCGGATGCCGCGGCCCGCCGCGCCACCACTGCGGCCGCGACACTCGCAGCCACCCTCTACCGCACGCGGACCGACGGCCCGGTGCTCGCGCGGCTGCTCACGAGCGCCGCCCCGACCGACCTGCTCTCCCGACTCTCTCTGCTCGATCGCCTCGGCGCGACCTGGCAGGTCGTGCTCGGCGAGGCGACCCGCACGGCCGGCCTTGCATCGACGCTGCGCACGCAGGCGGATGCCGCGCAGGCAGCTCGCGCGCAGGCGGCCGACGCGGCGACGGCCACCGCGCAGGCCGCGCGGGCCGCGGCGGCGGCGGATGCGGCATCCGTCAGCCGCACCCTCGCACGGCAGGCGACGCTCATCGCCCAGCTCGCCTCGCTGAAGAACACGTCGGCCGCACTCGAGCAGCAGTACCTGCTCGCGCAGCAGGTCGCGGCGCAACCGCCGCAGACGGCACCGAGCGGCGGGTCTGGGTCGGGGTCG